>CAYYHV010000363.1:2756-8105 GCA_964471695.1 uncultured Pirellulaceae bacterium | reverse complement strand
ATACGCCATCTCGTACGCGTTGATCCTCGTGGCAATTTCGTCATCGCCCGTCTCTTCCAACCGCTGCCGATTCAGTCGACGTACGGCATCAACGACTTGCCGCTGCTCCGCTGCCGAGACGTTGGCTGGGTTGGAAAGGTTCAGAATCGGATCACCTTGATTGCGAAGCGCTACGCCTTGATAAGTCGTCGGTAGCATGCCACTGCCCCACAGCACCCCACCGCCTCGAGGTCCGCGAGGGCCACTTTGCAGCACGACGAATCCAGGCAGATTGTCGCACTCACTCCCCAAGCCATAGGTGACCCACGATCCCATACTGGGTCGACCGAACTGACCGGTACCGGCATTCATAAAGAGTTTGGCGGGGTCATGGTTGAACAGATCGACTTTGCAAGTTTTGATCAACGTCAATTCGTCGACGATATTCGCTGTGTGCGGCAACAAGTCGCTGACCCAGGTTCCGTTTTCGCCATATTGGGCAAATGGACGTTTGGGTCCCAGCAGATTGGTGCGATGGCTGCTATTCATGAAGGCGAAACGCTTGCCCTCGATGTAACTTTCAGGAATCGGTTTCCCATTGAGTTCCGCAAGCTTGGGTTTGTGCTCCCACATTTCCAATTGCGACGGCCCGCCTGCCATAAACAAAAAGATGACACTCTTGGCTTTGGGAGTAAAGTGTGGAGCTTTCGGGGCCAACGGATTCCCAGTCGCCGGAGCCGCAGCAGCTCCGTGAGTGAGTAGGGAATTCAAAGCCATCGCTCCGACGCCGACCCCACATTGGCTGAAGAAGTGACGTCGGGTTTGTTGCTGAAGGAGTCGAGTTTCAAGATTCATGATATCTGTCGCTAATCGTAATCACACGAAACCGTCAGCGGAAAAACGTTAACCGCCGGTTCATACTCTGCAATGCCTTCAGCATTGCGCTTCATCACGTGAGCGGCGAGGCGCTAGCCGCCGGTATCCTACATAGCCCACCGACGGCTAGCGCCTTGTCGCTCACAGCAAACGGGGTTTGATCCCCCAAAGGAGCACTTTATTCTCTCGTAACCGTCTCATCCAGATTCAATAACACACGTGCCACGCTCCGAGAATCGAGTTCCGCAAGTACCGCTAACTCCTCCTCACTTGGTGTGCGCCCCGTGCACTCGCGGAAGATCGTCTTCACTCCGCTGGCTGCGATTCTTTTCTCCAAAGCCTCCGCGAATTCAACAAACGCCTTGTCATTCAGCAATGTTAGCGCCTGGAGCGGCGTATTGCTGCGAGAACGATGCGTGCACGTGCTAAAACCATCCGGCGCGTCGAACACATTCAGCGAAGGCGGTGGCGTCGCCCGGTACACAAATGTGTAAATGCCGCGACGATATCGGTCTTCGCCTTCACTGGCTTTCCACGCACGATTCACTTGCCCTCGATTCATCACGCCAGCCGGTATCGGCGGAAAGACGGGCGGTCCGCCGATTTTGCGGGACAACAGCCCGCTAACAGAAAGGGAAACGTCACGGATCAATTCGGCTTCCAATCGCAACCGTGTCTGACGTGCGAGCAGATAGTTGTTCGGATCGACTTCAGCCAAATCTCTTCGCACGGACGAACTTTGTTGGTACGTTTGCGTAGTGACGATCAATCGATGGAGCGCCTTGAGGCTCCATTTGCGATTCTGCAATTCAGTCGCCAACCAATCCAGCAACTTAGGATGCGTAGGCGGAGTTCCCAGAGTACCGAAGTCGTTCTCCGTCTCGACAATGCCTCGCCCAAAGTAGACTTGCCAGACGCGATTTACGATAACACGAGCGGTGAGCGGATTGTCAGGGCTGACGATCCACTGGGCAAGGTCCAGTCGATTCGCATAATCTTTCGCAGATTCCAGTGGATGCAGCACTGACGGTGTATGCGGTTTGACCTCATCGGAAGGACGGGTAAAGTCGCCTTTAATGAAAACAGTCGATTTGCGCGGCGCTTCACGTTCCTTCATAACCAGCGTCGTGGCTGATCCGTTCAGCTTACGGCTAAGTTCGTCGAACTGTTTTTCCAGCGACTCGTACGACGAATCATTTTTGCCGGCCGTAAAGGCGTATAACTTGCGGCGTTGCGACGCGTTTCGCTTGTCTTTGCCAACTTTCAGGATGTTGCGAATGTCTTTGGGAAGCTTCTGGCGTGCTTCCTCTGTACTATCCAGCGATGATTCCCAAGAAGCGACTTCGCCCACATGCTTCGCAACAAGCTCATTGAGTTGGGTTTCGACTTGCTTAAGCTCCTTCTTCAACCGAGGAACCTCGGCTGGGTCGTCGTACACTTTGATCGACGGCTCATCCTGATTATTAAAGAACGCAAACAGCCGATAGTAATCATGTTGGCTGATGGGGTCGAACTTGTGATCGTGGCATTGGGCACAGCCGATGGTCAGCCCCAACCAGACGGTACTCGTCGTCGCCACGCGATCAAACACACTATCAATGCGAAATTGCTCTTTGTCGATGCCACCTTCCTGATTAATCTGCGTGTTACGGTGAAAGCCAGTGGCGACTTTTTGGCTTTGCGATGGGTGCGGAAGCAGGTCACCCGCAAGCTGTTCGATCGTAAATTGATCAAACGGCATATCGTGGTTCAATGCCTCAATCACCCAGTCCCGGAACTTCCAGATTTGCCGCGGGGCATCAACGGAATACCCATTGCTATCGGCATACCGAGCCTGATCCAACCACCAGCGCCCCCAACGCTCACCGTAGTGAGGACTGGCGAGCAGTCGATCCACTGCGTCACGATAGGCGGCGTCGGAATCTTTTGCAGCAGCCACCAGATAGTCATCCAGTTCCGCAACAGTCGGCGGGATGCCAATGAGGTCCAGACTGAGTCGACGAAGCAGCACCGCTTCGTCCGCGCGCGGCGATGGTTTGATGTTTTGCTCTAGCAGTCGACTCTGAACAAACCGATCAATCTCATGCGGGACGCCAACCAACTCGGGTGGTTCCACGGCAATCGGAGACTGAAACGACCAGTGCTTTTTGTACTCACCGCCCGCTGCGATCCAGCGCCGCAGGATATCCTTCTGTTGCGGAGTGAGTTCTTGTTCTGTCTCAGGTGGCGGCATGCGCTCGGCTTCATCGTCGGAAACAATTCGCCGTAAGAGCTCACTCGCATCGGGCTTGCCAGGCACTATGGGATGCTCGCCCGAATCGGCGATGCCTGTCGCCCCCTCGAACGTATCCAGCCGCAAACCAGCTTGTCGGGCGGCTTCGTCAAAACCGTGGCAAGCAAAGCACTGTTCCGAAAGGATCGGCAGCACATCTCGGCGGAAGTCAACCGGCTGATCCGCCAGCACACCGGCTCCGACGAAGGATATTACGACGAATGCACAGCGCAAGGGCTGAATAACAAACCGTCGTGTATAGAATTGACGCGCCAAGAGATGGCTCCAAGGCAGGCAAAATTGAGACGGAGAACGGAAACGTCGAATACCGACCTGATTAGATCATAACTCTGACCACTTCGGAATCCAAACCTCAACAATGCGAATGCTTAGACAACCACCGACGGGATACCGCGCCCGTGGTCGCCCGCAAAGGGAGTGCAGATACCGCGTGGAGCCAACGCTACCCGGTATATCCAATCAATTCACGGAGTTCGGTGACATGCTCTTTGCCGATTTTGCGAGGCAGCGCATTGTGCTTCTTGCAGAGCGAAGCAGCATAGCCCGTGGCGATGCCCATCTGCCCACAAGTCAACATGACTCGCGGACCGCACAACCCAATGTGTGAACAGCTGAAGCAACGCCCGGCCATCATCAGATTGGAAATATTGCGTGAATACAGACAGCGAAAGGGAATGAAATACGTCCCGCCGGTTTTGCGGAATAACGCTTCGGAGAGAAAGTCCGAAGGCGAGCCCGTTTCCTTGATCTGGTAGTGTGCATCGACGGCTCGAACTTCTTCAACGACGGCATCGGGGAACTTCCGAAGCTCTGTCATATCCTTCATTGTATAAATGTAGTCGCCCATCAACCGACGAGATTCTCGCTTCCCGGCAACATGGGCTACCCACTTGAGTGCTACGTTCGCATTCTTCGGATGCTTCTTGGCGTTAGCAAAGGAGCCGTATATGGCGCGCAATACATGGTCACGTATTTCTTCCGCATCCTCGATCTGGTCCAGATCGTTGTGAGAATACTCCCAGTACCATTCGCCTTGAACTGCCTTGTGTTGTTTCGCGACTGGTAACGCCCACGGCACTTCGGGAAACTCCGATCGCTCCTTAGTTCGCTCCGAATTCCATAGCACACTCGATCCCATGACTCGCTTGTCGGGCTTTTCAGGACTCCAAAGCTCGCCGTGTTTTTCCCAGGATTCACCGAATTCCTGATGCGATTCGCGTCCTTCGCGATATTCGGCGCCACCCCAAAAACCTAACCATCCATCGCCTGTTGCGTCGATGAACACAGGAGCCCTAAATCGACGAATAACGCCCGATTGCACCTCGCGAGCTTCCACGCTGGCAATTTGGTCGTTCTGTTTCTCCAACCCAATCGCAATATGATGCGGATAAAGATCAACACCAGATTCCGTCATCGTCTGCTCACGCTTGGCTTGAGCCTTGATCGCGTCCGCATGTCCGTTGGGATAGTGGGGCGTATCGATTCCTGAAAGAAGTTGCTTGCCTTTACCATGAATACCGATGGTGTGCACGCGGATTTCACGACTGGCATTTCCACCGAACAGCGGACGGTCTTGAACTAAGGCAACACGCATTCCCTGAGATCTTGCCGCCAGAGCCGCAGCACACCCAGACATTCCACCACCGACTATGACGAGGTCGAAATCCAGCTCCTCGATGTCGAGTTTATCCCGGCCAGTTAGCCGGTCTTTCCATGCGACCAATTCTACGAGGTCACCATCGGGCAACTTGGGTTCTCGCGACTTTGAAAAATAGATCGCATCACAGCGTCCGTCGAATCCAGTCAAATCTTCAAGTTCGATCTCGGCATCGCCAGCAGCGTCAAACGAGACCTCGCCACCGTACTGCCAACCCCACTGTGAGTTCGCAGCCCCAAAAACGTGCGGCAGCGTTTCACCATTCACGCGAAGACGAAACCTTCCCGGTGACTCCCAATCCCCTGAGCACCAGTCACGCGTGCGCACATGAACATGCATCGTGCCAGCTTGTGAGACTTTGAAACGCGTACGTGCATTGGCGACAGGTTTTCCCATACCATGCGCCAAGAGGTAGCAGCCACCCATTTGCTGGTAGTGCTGCGTATCCAGCTTCCAACCAGCGATATCCTCAAACGACGAGGCTTCAACAAGAATACCATCAGTATCCGCAACGACTCCCGCGCTCATCGCATAACGAGGAACA
>CAYYHV010000363.1:0-2656 GCA_964471695.1 uncultured Pirellulaceae bacterium | reverse complement strand
AAGAATACCATCAGTATCCGCAACGACTCCCGCGCTCATCGCATAACGAGGAACAATCGAACTGGTGATAACGGTACCGCCAACTACCCGGAGGAACGTACGACGTTGCATAACCTTGCCCTAATTGAGTGAAATGTAAGTTCGAGCGCTTGCATCTATTCCAAAACGATCTCGTGCACCTGATCTTCACTTTTAAAATTAACGTACTGGACCTTTTTGTCGAACAGCATCTTCCCAAAATCCGATGCGGTGGGATCGTCAGTGTTCGATGGTGCCTGGTATCCAGAAATCATCAACACATAGTCGCCACCTACGATGCCCTTCCCTTTAGGAGTCGCATAGTTCCCATCCTTGATCAAGGCGGTGCAGGTTGGTCCTCGATTGCCCTTCGTCGAATCCGGCATGAACTGCACTTCACCACGTGACACCAGTTTACCTTGAAAAGTCACTGTTCCCGATACAGAACGGTACGGCGACTTCTCGCAACCCGCGGCGAGTAGTATCAACATACCGAACACAAGACAACTGTTGCGATTCATAGCGTAACCAACGAGCTTTCTTTTCCATCTCATCAATGAGCCGACGCAAAATTATTGCGGTGGGCTTCCACCATCGCCACAATTCACAGGATAAACTCCATCTCCGTCGGTGAAGCCGTCGTTGCGAATGCTGAAGTTAAAGAATGCGACTACATCCATGTCTTCATTAAAGAAGCTGGCTGAACCATCGGACAAAGCAAAATGGGCACCGCCTACATGGTGACTTCCAAAGGCCCGGGTCTGGACGTCAAGAGTCTTCACATTCAATGGGTTAAACTCGACTGGATCAAGTCCGTTGATCCCCAGCAGAGTTCCGGCAGACATCACCATCGGCATGGCCCAAGTCCCTGATTTTGCACTCGAAGCCCAACCACTCCATCCAGTCGCATTGCTGCCCGTTTGTACGCTCTGATCAACGTATCGACTTTCACCAATTAGAAAAGTCTTCGTAGTACCGTCCTTAATCTTCCGCATGGCAATCTTTGTGTTCAACGCCATGACTCCGTTGTCGTAGAACACACGACGATTGCTTTGCGACGTGCATACGGGACAAGGTCCACCACCTTGCACGCCAAGGTAGGATGTATAGTTGGTACCCAGTCCGGAAATGGGATCGGAGGGGCATTTGTAACCTGGGTTCTCACGAAGGAATAACTGATGGTTAGTTGCTGAACCTCGCACATTCGACGTCGACGTAAACAGCTCATTGAATTCCGCCGCATCATGCAACGCTTTATCTTCCATGTAAGGGAGAATCAAAACCGTCCACGGAGCGAGACCTGGTTGATCACCGGCCGAAGAACAATTCGAGAATTCGCGGTCAATGGACTCGAGACGACTGCCGATTGGAAACGAACGTTGCCCACTCTCGTAGTTATGAATTGCAAGTGCAATCTGCTTCAACTGGTTCAGACATTGCGTCCGACGAGCCGCTTCGCGCGCCTGTTGGACGGCTGGAAGAAGTAACGCAACCAAGATGCCAATGATCGCAATGACGACCAGCAACTCAACCAACGTAAAACCGCGACGTAACGAAGGCTTCATTTCAGCTTCTCCCTATGAAATCGGGCCACCGCACGCAGCCCGCCTAGGCTTGAGGAACATGATAATGATATCGACTAACGGAATTCTGCGTCTACTGGCTTCTAACAAAAAGCTGCAATTGCAACAGTTGTGGATCAAATTTTCGGAATCGAGTCGCTATTTGCCAAGAATAACGGTACTTGATCGGTGACATGCCTCTCCGTCACGACAGATGCTTCTTTGGCTGCCATATGCAATTTCGATGGTGATTTGGATTGACAAGCCGGTTCGAATCCCCAGCTGAACGCTGCTTCAACCAGAAATGTCGACCTTTGATTTGATCGGGATTTCAGAATCGACTGGCACATCAACCAACACAACGGAGTCGCTCTTGGGTTGCGACGAAGATGGTTGGGCGTCTCGCGATCTCGCAACAACGGCGACTTGGACATGGCATTCATATCCAGTCCGGGTGAACTTGCTTTTACAATAGTGATGGTTTGCGTGACATCAACGACTTTCCATAATGGCTTGCTCTGGCTGGTAACGAGAACATGGGTGCTCCTTACTGGAACGGTGACGGAAACCTTGCCGGTGTGGCGGACGTTTTGCACCTTGGAACCTGGAATCAAAACAAGTTCTCGTCGTCCAACTTCGCGGTGGCCGTACCTACACCAACTTCCTTGGCGATTTTGACCGCGCTGCTGGCAAGACATCCGTCGCCGCAGCCGCTGATAGCTCGCTAGCCGCGGTAGGGTGGGGTTTAGAACATCATCCGCTGCCGGCAGTGGTTATGGTCGGCTTTAACTCGCCGACAACATCTCGAAACCACCCGCCTTGCGACTCCCGCATTGTGGGCATAAACTGGAAAATCGGCGGATGACTTTTTTGGTTTGAGCCTCTTGCCGGTAATTGCCGATTGTTTAGGATTATCGACTTGGTTTTCCCCGAAGCCCACTCTGCGGTTTGATAGATCTGACATGCCTCAAGCGAAGGTCAGTGTTAAATAAACCGCAGGAAAGTCAATTCAGGGAAACACTTTGGCGGAGTAGCTCAGTTGGTTAGAGCAGCGGAATCATAATCCGCGTGTCGGG
>CAYYHV010000362.1:3805-8130 GCA_964471695.1 uncultured Pirellulaceae bacterium | reverse complement strand
TTCCAAAGGCATCTCGCTCATCAGACGAGCGATGTTGCGGTCGGCATCGGCGTCCCCAGGAATCATCTCAGCCAGTCGCTGGAACGCTTCGAGCGCTTCCGCGTCGCGTTCCAGCATCATGAGACAATCGGCCTTAATCCGCATCGCATTGGGGCTGGCTCCCACACGTAACAGAAATTTTTCTATCCACTCCAACGCCAATTCGTAATTTCCCAGTTCGTACTCACAAAATGCCTGACCGTAGTAAGCACCCGGAACGCTTTCTGGATCCTTTACCGATGCGAATGCCGCTTTGGCATCATCCAATCGCCATAGATACGTCCACAGAAAAGCAATCGTAAGCTGACGCTGGTCAACCAGTTTCTTGTGGCAAACCAGCCGTTGGACTCCCTCCAGGATACGAACGGCTTCGTCCTCGTTCCCATCATTCGCCAGTTTGACGAATGGGTCGATCGCGTCCATGCTGCTGTAATAATTCTCGATGCCCACGTGTTCCTGGTTTTCACACAGAATCGCGTACTCCGTGGCTTCTGTCATGCCATTACGAATGGACTCCCAATCCGCGAGCTTCCACTGATCCCCTTTGCGCACCAGCCACCAACGCAACTCACGTACTCGATCGACTTCGCTCCACGCATACAGATAGACAATGACTTCGTAGTCGCTCAATCGCTTGATACTGACGACTCGGAAATGGTCGTAGGCTTTCGGGCCCGTGGTGGCATAACTGAAGTCTCGACGAATCACTCCGCGATCGGCAAAGCCCATACCAGGATACTCGCCGCAACGTTGCATCTGCCGCAGGAATCCTGTGACGTCGATTTTGTCGTACATCGCATCCGTCGGCTCAACCGCCAGCTGCATCATCTCGCCCACGAATTTGGAGATCGCAACATGATCCGCTTGGGTCAAGTCGTTGCTGGGTTCGGCAAAGGCGTTTCGCACGTCGGCAAACCGCTGCTGAGGTTGCAGCGTCAAAACTGCCGGCGACGTTTCGCCATTTAGTTGCTTCTCAGCCTGGCCAAGCCAGATTGAGATCAAAATGCCTGCGGCAATCGACCCCAGAATGATGGACAACAGGATCCACAACCACCATCGACGTTTTGGTGGTGGTTCGTAATCAACGGACTCGGCTACAAAGATTTCGCTCATGGCTATAAGCGTAATCAGGTCACCCAGATGCTGCAATCAAGCGTCAAGGTTTCTCAAGCCGTAGTGGACGGAGCGCCAAAGTCTATTCGTCGAGAGCCGCATAAGTCACGTGACGGTAACGATAGGTTGTCGCTGCTCGTAATCGAGTAGCGATGACTTCGTGAAGGTCTTCCTTCCAAGGCGTGTATTGCTTCACGAAATCCGCAGCCCGCGATGGACTGCCCGCACGTTGAATCGCCAAAACTTCCTTGAGCAGCTGCGTCACCACTTTGTGATAGACCTCATAGTCGATCGACAACAGGCCCGAATTCGCATTGAATTTCAACAGCCCATTTTCAAGAAAGTAATTCCACTGAATCAATTGCATCGTCTGATAAGGCTGCGTCTGTCGAGGTTTGACCAGCTGCAGCACGCGCAGGATTCCGCCCGCATAGATGGCTCGCAAATCCTGCTTGGAATGCACCCCAGCCTTGTGAAGCCGGTTGGCAGCAAACAAGGAAACCAAATCGGCTTTCATTTCTTCGAACAGATCCGAATACTGCTGCAATCCTTCGTCCAACTGCCGTCCGTCCTCGGTACGATCTACCCCGAGATAGTGGCCAACTTCGTGCCACAGCGTTCGCTGAAAATTCGATTGCAAAACAAGATGACTGCGGAACTCCGGTTCCACCGCCGTGCGAAATCGTTTCGCCGACAGATCGAACAGGGCAGGGTGCGTCATAATGTTATATCGCAACAAAATGGTGCGCCCATACTTGCGTGAGTGCTCCGCATCGTTAGGCAAAATGGTCGCCGTGTTGGTGCCGCGTGCTTGCCCAAAGTCGGCGATCACATTGCAAACATGTACCGGAATGTTATCCCGGACTCGTTTTTGATGTTCGTAAGGCAGGCTGTCTTCAATCTTCTGAATGTCGCCAATCGCTTTCGCCAGAGCCGCACTGCGCTGAGGATCACGAGCCAGAATGCTCATGCTGTAAAAGGCTTTGACGCCATAGAGTGCATCGTCATAAGTTTCGTAACTGCCGATCTGCGCGTTCAAGTTGCCAAACTTGCCCGTTACCCAGGAAGCATCACCAGATTCATAATTGCTTGAAAGCAAGTCACGGGCTCGATTGCGAAGATAACCGGCAAACTCGCGGTCATGCGGATGGATATCGTCAGCAGCCGCAGTGAGCAGTCCGTAAATCTCCACAATCTCATCGGCATACTCGACGGCGTAAGGCACAGCAAATACACCATCACCGCCGCTCAGCGAGCGAACCCTCTCAGCGAACCCACTATGGAGTGTGGCGAGCACCGGATACTTCTCGAGAATCGCCACATACTTGGGAGCGTCCTTCACCAATTGCACAACACTGCGAACATCCATCAATGCGTCGCGTGTGGCGCGATCCAACTCCATCAACTTGTCCAGCGACTTGCGATCCACCGAGGGCGGGTAAACTGCCTTGCCGTCAATCTCTTTCCCAGCCGGCACAAAGGCCAGTCGCTTATTGTCCAGCGTGGTGACAATTGGTCCTTTAGATAGCCAGTAAAGCTTAATGAGATTCTGAGTCGCCACAGGGGAACCCATTTTCTCGTCGAGCTGCTGAAGCGCCTTGAGGGCTTCGACGCCTGATTCGTGCTTCTGGCGAAGGTACAGTTCGTGAAAAATCTTCCCAGCCGCAATCAACTTCTCCAAACCGGCTCGCTCACCATCCGCAAGATGTGAAAGATTAGGAGACAGCTTTAGAAAGATAGTTTTGTCGAGTAACGGTTGAGTCTTTTCTGCTGGCCAATATCCATCCGGCAGCGATTGGCCCATGACGGAGGTCGAAATCAACAGCAATAAGAACGTGACGAAACGAAACATTGATACGTTTCCCGTTTGGTGATGAGGACGAGTTGGCCAATGTTATACCAATCGCCAGGAGGATCGAGGACCGGTTTTACAACTGAGAAAGATTATTCCATAAGTTTTCGTGACTCGTTGATCACTTTATCCCACTGGAATGCCGGTCCCGGATCCGTCTTATTCGACTGAACGTGATAGTGACCCAGAATACCTTGGTACTTCTTAAGCTTTTCGCCATCAAGCTTCCGCGGAATTAGTTCCCCCTTGTCGTCCCGCGGATAGTCGCACTCAATCCTGGGAAAAACCCGACATAGCGTAGCCGTTAACTTCGCGAGAGCACGATATTGTTGCGGAGTCAGATCGTATTGCACCAACTCCTCGCCTTGGACAATACCCGTCACCGGAGCCAGTCGAATCGGTTGTCCAACAAAGCCCTTCGTCAGGACTCCGCCATCCCCCATACTTTTGGGGAGCGTAATGCGAGGCTCCCCATTCGCTCCTGGTTTGTACCATTGATTCAACGTGCGCATGTTGGACGGCGGGTACGCGCCAATGTTGGCGATCTCAATTCCAATCGATCTCGAATTAGAAATTGTGGCATGCCATGCTCGCTCTTTCAGATCGAGCGTTTGATAAATCGTCCCGTCGATGTCCAACATAAAGTGGATGCTCAAACCGCGGACGTCGTGCAAAATCTTGAAGCACTGACGACTGGTCCCGCACACGTCATAGTGAATCACAAATTGATCGACGACATTTTGTAGCAAGTCCAGTGTCCAACCACCGCCGCGGACTTGTTCGAGCTGGTCTTCGGTCAATCGATCTTTGCGGATGTTGTAACGATTAGGCGTGTCCAGCTTTTCCTGCGACGCCTTCCAGGACGATTGGGCCAGATCCGCGAATCGCTTCTCGACTCGGTATGCGTCATAGCCTCCCTTGTCCATCCATAGCACAACCGGTGTCGTCGTATGAAACATCTTGCCGCACACCATAATCTCGTCACCGACGCGATCGACGGCCACGCCGATTCCGGATTGTGAGTTTGCAGCATCGAGCGTCCAACGCCCGATGCGTCCGTCAGCTCCTGTCGACCAACCCGCCGAACCATCGCGAGAAAAAGCAACAGCATGAAAACCCTCATCACTCATGGCTCGCCACGTCTTGCCATGATCCGTCGAAACGTCGACTCCGCTGGGCCCCGCCGCAACGAGCCAATTCTTGTCGTTGCCACGACTCCAAACCGAAACCGCGGAACGAAACCCGCGTGGTGGCTGGCCCGAAATGTTTTGCCAGCTTTTCCCGCCGTCCTCCGTCCGAGAGATCACACTGCTCGAATCGA
>CAYYHV010000362.1:0-3795 GCA_964471695.1 uncultured Pirellulaceae bacterium | reverse complement strand
CAGCAATATGTGCGCAACCACATGGATTGGACGGTCGCCGCCAACCGCTACCGCCTGATGGCTATCGAGAAAGGCGAGCGAAAAAATGCCGCTCGAAGCCGTCGAGCGAATCGTGCTGGTCGTCGTAGTCCAGGTTTCCCCCGCGTCAGCCGAGTGCATAATGCGTGCGAACGGCTCACCCTCGCCCAGGTTGCCGCCCAAGCCCACCCAGACATCTTTCTTACCCGTTGTGACCAAACAGGTGCCACTCCCAGCAAACCCGGCCTCGCCGTCGAGCGTTTCAGGCCGGGCACTTTTGTCGAACTCAGTCCACGTTTTCCCCTCGTTGTCCGTCTGGATCAACATCAACCGGCCTTCGAGCGGATCGCTGAAGGCGATGCCTCGTGACGACGTCCAAAAGTCCATCGCATCGAAAAAGATGTTGGCGTCGTTATTCTCGTAACATAATTTCCAAGTCCGCCCTGCGTCGACCGTTCGAAACACCATGCCCGGCGACCCGGCGCTGATCACGATAGCCGTGTTTTGATCAAAGGCCTGGATGTCACGAAAATCCAGCTCACTCGCCTTGTCGATACTCACGTCCGCCCACGACTTGCCGGCATCCGTCGTTCTAAGCACCGTCCCGCCGCTGCCACTGGCCCAGGCAATGTTTCCGTCAACAACCGACAATCCTCGGAGGCTGGCTGACGAGTTGCTATCCTGCATCTCCAGTCGCACACCGCCGGGCGATTGAGCCACCACGCTGCCGGCGCATGCCAGGGTGATGAGAACGATCTGCAGTACAAGTCGCCGTTCTCCCGACTTGCGGGCGAAAGGGGCTTTTGACAAGTTGGTCATTGTGATCCACCATTTGCGAGCCTAACGAAGTAAGGCTTGGCAGTTTATCAGATAGCAGCGGAACCCGACGATGCCCACCGACGACGATTTTCAGCGGCTTAACCAACGCATCAACAAGCTTGAAGAGCTGATGGCTCATCAGGATCATACGATCCAGCAATTGGATGAGGTGGTGCGAGCCGTCAATATTGGGATGGAAGAAATGCGACGCAAGATGCAAGCTGACTTGGATCGTCTCAAGTGGCAGATGTCGAATCAATCGGGTGACGACCTGCCTCACGAAAAGCCGCCGCACTATTAATGGCCTGATACCCGCCGAAAAACCAATTGCCGCATAGTTCACTTCGACTCGTCGCCTTCTCGCGTTACACCTCGATCTTCGTGACTTCGTGATTGAGGATTCTGCCCGCTCCGCGACTCGTCCGTCAGCTGCCTTACCGCTCTCTCGCGGTACCTCTTCATTTTCTTGTTATTTCCCAACAAAGCGACTTAGCATGTATTCAGGGAACTGATTCCCCGACGACAGCGTCTCAACAGCACCAAACCAACGTGGCTGAGAGTGCGTAATGTAAGTCGTTATCTCGATATCTCCGCCATTTCGGTGAATTCCCAAGAATCTTCCTAAGAAAACCTGCCGCTGGGGGTCATCATTTTCGAGACGAGAGATTTGTCCCAAACCTACCAGCTTCAGCAACCGAGTTGATGTTGAAACCGACGCCCCAACTAACAACCCCAGACGTGAAGGGTGAGAGCGATCTCGCGCTGCGCAGGTTGTTTGACGAGGAGGAATCGTCGGTGCTGCGCTATGCGTATTCGCTGGTGGGACGTCGGGAAGTCGCGGAGGAAATCGTGCAAGACGTGTTTTTACAACTGCATTCTCGCTGGGAGGAAGTCGATTCTCCACGAGGCTGGTTGTTTCGCACAGTACGAAACCGCGCCTTCAATTTCATTCGCGATCATCGCCGCGAAGTTCTCAAGGCAGATGCCTCCGACCAACCAAGCGAAAGTGACGACGCTCCCGACGCGTTGATGCAAAGGATGGAGTTGTTGGCGGCTTTGCGAACCCTGTTGAGTGAACTCGACGAATCAGATCGGCAACTCGTAAAGCTGAAGTATTTCGAAAACCTCAAGTATCGCGACATCAGTGAACGCACGGGCTTGAGCATCAGCAACGTCGGATATCGGCTGCATCATATTTTGAAAAAACTTGCGAGCAAGTTACGACCACTGGGAATCGACGATAACGAATGAACGAAGAATCTCGCCATCCCGAAATTGACCCACGACTCGAAGCACGACTTGTTGCGCTCGTTCTGGGCGAAGCCTCGGACTTTGAACGCGAAGAGCTTGAGCAATTGATCAAGGACCGTCCCGAGGTGGCTGCGTTTATTTCGGAAATGGAACAAGTCGATGGTTTGCTCCAGACAATCGCCACGGGAGAGTTTACGCCGGACAACAATGATAGCTGGCAGCTCGCCTCAGAAAAACGCGAACACGTCCTGGGCTCGACAAGCCGCAATGGCCAAGTCATGTCAGCCAAAAATCCAGCCGCGACGCTGACGGAGAGTCCTGACGGCTCAAATCAGAAACGGCGACTATGGAGCTTCGCAAGCGTCGCTGTTTGCGTGGCTTTTGTTGGCATCATCTCTGCCATGCTTCTCCCTGCGGGTCAATTCGCACGCGAGGCGACGCGTGCTTCTGCCAGAGTAACCAAGAACTACGAACCAGCCGGGGAAGGTTTTGACGATTCGATTGCAAATGCTGAAATCTATCCTGCAACGGAAGTCGTAGATGAGGAATGGTATTCCTCCGTTGATCGTTCTCGCAATAAAGGCTTGGAACGATCCCTCCGGCGCGATAATCATTTCGCACTCGAGGCGATCCGTGAATCGGTCGAACAATCCGACATGGATGCTCTCGGAATACCCTTCGATGAAGAATCCAGTGGCCAATCGGGACAAGCTGATCAGGGAAGTCCCATCATATCGGGTTACGGACGTGCTGGCGGTGGCATGGGTGGTGGCGCCGGCGGCATGCGTGGTCGTGACGGCAGTGTTGCTACCGGCGGCGCGAACCTTCACGATTACGTCGAGGAAGACAACCCGTTTGGCGGAGAATCGAAAGACTTCAGCGGCGGGGAAGACGACCCGTTTGACTCATACGGCTTCAGCAGCTGGCGCGACGAATCGGACGGGGAAAGCATGGCTTCTGGCCCCGAGTCGGCTCCTGGCAATATCTCTGCCGCCACTCCTTCTTTTGAAAGCCGAGCCCGAGCCTACGCCGTACCCGAAGTGAAAGCTCCAGCCCAGCCAAAATCATCAACGGTAGTTGGCAGCGTGACTGGAAAACCCCCTCAAGCAGCCGCCAGAGGAATCCACGTGCTAGAAGGCAAGTCCGTGGAAGCGGAACAACTCTTAAAACGCCAGTTCGCTGGTGCAACACCCGAACGTGACGGGAAATCCATGGTCGATCGTGATGCCGATGGGGCTCAAGACTCGGTCTTCCTCGAACTCAATCTTCCCAGTCCTGATGCTCAAATTCGATACGAAGACGGAACATCGGAGTCGTTAAAGAAATTGACTCAGCAAGATGACGTTTTAGGTGAGTTAAATGGCAGAGTTTGGAGAAAAAGTGAAGTCAAAAAGTTCGATGGGACTCTAAACAGCCTTTCTGATCTCACTTTGGACCCAAAGAAGTATCACGAGCCGGCCCCTGTCCGCCTAGCCGAAGAATCCGCGACTCGTTTGGCTGCTCCCGTGTTGAGACGGGCGGCGGAAATCACCGACGGATTGGCAGGAGACAACGAAGGACAGGTTCGGTTTGGCACCGAAGAGTTCATTCCGCAAGAGTCAAGTTTTGCTTCCGAACTGAACGAATTGAAATCAACAATTGCTCCCTTCGGAGACACCGACAAGTCCATCAGCGAGTTCGACGACGCGGCGAACGATTCCGGGTTGG
>CAYYHV010000361.1:313-8175 GCA_964471695.1 uncultured Pirellulaceae bacterium | reverse complement strand
TCGTTTGAAGTGCTCGATTCGGCTCCCGACGACAAAGGCCTCGGCGGGTATTTCCTGATCGATGCTTCGCCCTTTCGTGCGACGATTGCGCTAGACAAAACGACGGGGCATCTCTCGTTAAGCAACGGTCTGATTCGACGCACATGGACGTTAGCTCCCAACGGTGCTTGCGTTGAATTCAAGAATCTGATGACTGGCAACGCCATGCTTCGCGCGGTTCGCCCGGAGGCAAGAGTCACAATAGACCAGCAAGAGTATCTCGTCGGCGGGCTGACGGGACAACCCAATCTCGCGTACCTGACGCACGACTGGCTAAAACAGTTGAAAGCGATTCCTGGATCCCTAAGCCTTGCGAGCGTCAAGATTGGAAAGTCGGTCGAACGCATCGCTTGGAAACGACGTCGTCACGTTTCTCCTGATGTGCAATGGCCACCGCCTGGAATTCGATTGAGCATGACGTATGCGCGACCAGTCGAATCTGACGCTCGTCAATCGTCCAGCCCCTTTTCTGTCACCGTGCACTACGAACTGTACGATGGTATTCCGGCGATGTGCAAATGGGTTTGTGTGACGAATCAGTCGAAAGAGAAGCTCGTCGTTGACCGATTTCGAGGCGAGGAACTGGCTGTTGTCGAGCACACGAATTGGGTGGAAAAACGTGGTAAAGTGAGACTCCCCAAGCCTGATTACCTCCACGTCGAAACGGATTTCGCATTCGGTGGATTCAACGCGGAAAACGCAAATCGCCACACAATCAACTGGGAAGCCGATCCTGATTTTGGCACGCAAGTCAACTACCTGAAACAGACTCCGTGCTTGTTACTCGTCGAACCCACCTACGGTCCGTCTCAGGATGTTGAGCCGGGTGATACGTTCGAAGGATTCGGGACGTTCGAGTTGGTTTACGATGATGGGAATCGCGAACGCCGCGGATTGGCGTTGCGCCGTATGTATCGCATGCTGGCCCCTTGGATCACGGAGAATCCGATCACGCACCATTTGTTAAGTTCTGATCCAGCCGAAGTGCGACGCGCGATCGACAATGCGGCTGATGTCGGATTCGAAGCCATTATCATGTCTTTTGGTAGCGGATTCAATATGGAAAACACTGACGACGACTTTCTCACCACATGGAAGGATGTCGCTGATTATGCGGATTCGAAAGGGATCGAGCTTGGGTCGTATTCCCTATTCTCTTCGCGCAGCATCGGAGGCGGAAATGATGTCGTCAGCCCGGAGGGACAAAGCCCGGCGTTTGGGAAGGCTCCCGCAGCGACTTCAAAATGGGGGCTGGATTACTACGAGAAGCTCAAACGCTTCTACGACACAACGGGCTTCGATCAATTCGAGAACGACGGGCCCTATCCTGGCGATGTGGATGTGACGGCTCGACCGCCCTACCAGAAAGGCGAACAGGATTCGCGCTGGGCACAATGGAAGATCGTGAGTTCGCTTTACAAACACCTGCGAGCCAGCGGCGTGTATATCAATCAGCCGGATTACTATTTCTTTACAGGCGGTAACAAAACGGGCATGGGGTATCGCGAAGTCAATTGGTCGCTGCCTCGAGCCCAACAGATTATTCATACGCGCCAGAATATTTATGACGGCACATGGACCAAACCGCCGAGTATGGGGTGGATGCATGTGCCTCTTGCCCAATACCACGGCGGTGGCGCCGCGGCGACGATCGAGCCGCTGGATGAACACCTCGATCATTATGAACGGATGATGCTTTGCAATCTTGGGTTAGGCGTCCAAGCGCATTATCGCGGTCCGCGATTGTTCGATACCGAGCGAACCAAGGCGAAGGTGAAGGAAATCGTCGACTGGTTCAAACAATATCGGGACATTTTGGAGTCCGATTTGATTCACGGACGTCGAGCGGATGGCCGAGATTTAGATTGGATGCTGCACGCCAATCCAAACTTGACTAACAAAGGGATGCTGTGCGTATACAATCCGCTGGAAGAATCCGTAAAGAAGACGATCAGCGTAAACCTCTACTACACCGGGCTCACGAAAGAAGCCAAAATCACCGACTCGGCCGGGCACCAGTCAAAAGTCAAGTTGGGACGCCGTTTTCGTGGTGACTTTGAGGTGAATGTGCCGGCTCAGGGCATGGCGTGGTATCTGATTAACTAGTCGTCGAAATCGGGTTCAAGATGGTGGTCAGGGTTGCAGATGTGGTAGATTAAGGCACTGGTAAATAGCAGGAGTCCAAATCATGCGACTATCTCGTTCCCACGGTTTTACGCTCGTCGAACTGTTGGTCGTCATCGCGATCATCGGAATTCTGGTTGCGCT
Source organism: uncultured Pirellulaceae bacterium (assembly GCA_964471695.1). Lineage (GTDB taxonomy): Bacteria > Planctomycetota > Planctomycetia > Pirellulales > Pirellulaceae > CAYYHV01. Next base: position 5,868 of record CAYYHV010000361.1, on the reverse strand, counting down.
GCTGCTGCCGGCAATCAATACAGCACGTGAAGCTGCCCGGCGCACTCAGTGCATGAATAATATTCGGCAGGTCGCTTTGGCGTGTCTGAATCACGAAAGCGCGACTCGTCGATTTCCGGTTGGGACTTCGAGTACAGCGAATCGTGACGTTCTGCATACTTGGGCGTCCTACGTGTTGCCCTATGCGGAAGAGGCGAATTCGTACAACGAAATCGACTTCAGCGTCGCATCCTGGTTTCCCCTAGTATCAGGGCAAAACGGTAATCCGCCGATGACGGACGAAGCCAATCCTGATTGGGTTTCGCGCCAATTTTCGTTCTATCTTTGTCCATCTGGTATCGGCCCGGGACAACACGAAGACATCTCGCGCTTCTTCGCGCATGGGAACTATGTCGCGAATGCAGGGTACGTTCACGGTTGGCGGCAGATCACGTTTGATCGCGAACGAGAATTGGAGAATCCCAAAAACAACCGTGGTCCCTTCGAAAAGTCGTTCACGCAGAAGAATCGCGGCATCGAGTTGCGAAAAATTAAAGATGGGATGAGCAAGACGGCGATGCTTGGTGAGATTCGGCAATTCCCAGGTAACGATGGACGGGGATTGCTCTACCTGAGCAGTGGAACGTTCTACTCGCACTTCTATCCACCGAACGCGATCGGTGATGATAACAACGAGTTCTGCACCACGGCCGAAAGGTCAGCCCCTTTTACATGCTCACGTCGCGGTGTCGCGGATCGCGTCGGCCGTCAGACGGCTCGTAGTCGCCATCCTGGCGTGGTGGCGATCGCAATGTGCGACAACAGTGTGCAGTTTGTATCCGATGATGTGGATAGGAATGCGTGGGCAGCCATGGGTTCGAGAGCTCTTGGCGATAGTGAAAACCATGAGCGAACGGAACCGCGGTTGGTTCGGTAGGCACGAACTGACCCCAAACCGACCGTGATTCGCTTATTCGGTGATTACAATCTTGCGATTGTCGCGTTTCGCACGGAAGAACTGATAGGCGTCGTAACGCAAGTTGCCGGTCTCGTCGAACAGCAAACGCGGAGCCGTTGGTTTCGGTCCAGATGACTTCTGCCAGATCGCCATCACTTCATCCATGACCCGATCTCGCTCCGACTCGTGCTTCATATAATCGAAACTGAGCGATTCGTAGCCGTCGATTTTCTTGAGTGACTTGTAGGCAATGTTCCGAATCGCGTCGTAGTCGTCGAAAAGCAGATCAGTCAGGTAGAAGACCATCCATTTCGTACTTGATGTCGAATGCGCGGGTTCCCAGCCAAATGACCAAGCCATGATCGCTCGCTGCCCCGCATCTCCCTTGAGTGTCCAGATCACCGAAGCCGCCGTCTGTTTTTCCTCATCGCCAAGCTCGGGAATCGGCAAACCGTACTGAGAATGAAGCTGGTCAGCCGTCCACGCGAGCGTTTGATCCAGATGGCATTGGTTGCAGGCGTTGGGGCGGCCAACCTGATAGTCTTCTACCGTGGGAGACGTGATTGTGTGACTACGGACGGCTTTCATCAAGCCGTACGACGTATACGGCATGTGACAGTTGTAACAAAGGCTTCCCGACGAAGATGCGGAGTGCTTGGTATGTGCAGTCAGGTTCTTGCGAAATTCGTTGTGGCATTGGTAACACGCTTCATTGCTGTCCATTCCACTTCCGAGTTGATCGTCAGCCCACTGCTTTGCGTCGACTTCCGTGATGTCTGGGTGCAAGTCATGGCAGGAGATGCATGTAAGTTGTCGATCGGTCTGATCATGTGCATAACACGGGGATGCAATTAGCCCATTGTATTCGCGTCCAGCGACTCGCATCTGACCATCCGGCCAGAAGCTGTTCTCCGCCTTGACAGCCGCCATCAATCGTTCGTCACCCTTGCGTAGGTAGTGACGCGTTTGGTGCAGGTCATCACCAGGCCGGTAGACGTGGCCCGTATCGCTCCAGTTTTTTCCGCCGTCATTGATCATGGCCCAACCACCGTGGCATTGCCCACAAACTTGAGCGCCCCTTCGCGGTTCCAACTTGCGAGGATTCACGATGGAATCTGCCGACTGATCGGCTACGTGCGTTTCACCCGGGCCGTGACATGCCTCGCAAGAGATTCCCAATTCAGCCACCTGAGTGTTCATTTCATCCGGACTGACCAACTTCGGCTGAGCCCCTGTGGCGTGGCATTGATTGCATCCTTTGTTCCAGCTACCTTCGCGAAAAGGAATTCCCTCTTCAGTTGGTCGCAAGAAGGCGGTGTGTTCTGGGACCCATTTGTCCTCTTCAATGAGATAGACGAGCGGAGCCAGCCCCATCTTTCGCCCCGCGCCAGCGTGGTACCAATACTTCTGCATGTGATGACTGCCCGTTGCCAACACGAGCTTATGTCGAAACTTTTTCCCGCCTGTGACGCCCTCGATATTAAGGTAGAAGTCGTCGCCGACTCGCTCCGGTCGGAAGTTCCAACCGTAGTGTTCAAATGATTTGCCGTCGAATCGACCAGCTACAATCTCAGGCGTTACTGCTTGCGTCATCGTACGATGGTAAGAAGCCGTCCAGGACGCATGCTGGTCCGCGTGGCATTCAAGACATGCCGCAGAACCTACGTAGCCATCATGTGCGATCACCAATGGCCGACTTTGCGAGTCATCGGATTCTGTTTCAATCGAATCCGAAGCGGTGAGATCAACATCCAGTTGTTGCGGTAAAGCCGCCTGTGGTTCTGATGGCGATTCACCGCCCGATTGTCGAGTCACGTCGTCGTGAGGTTTGTTGCATCCCGCAAAGATAAGAGCGCAACCTATCACACAGCGGCAAAATATCGGAGCAAGGTTTATTTCAGCAAGTCGCATAACGCCATTATAACCGACTTGGATTGTTACGACATTGCGTGGTGAATCGAAAAATCACCGCTTCAGGTTGGGGAAGTCATCGAGATCATCCTGCTGACGTTCCGACAGGTCCCATTCCAACGGGATCATCAACTCCCTGAGACTTTCGCGGCAACCCAGATGACTAAAAAAATCGTCAGGGATCGACACGTCGAAGCGATAGGTGGGCGCTTCAAAGACGATAGACTCGAGATTGGTAAGATTCGAAAATGCCTCCACATGGTCATCAATGGGCTCGAGTGGGCGAAAAGCCAACTGCTTCGTTCCCGACATGGCCTTGGTGATCGCAAGTGGCGTCGCCTGCGGTTCTCCGATATGAACCAATCGCGGTATCGCATCCAGGCCTTCGAGGTCCCCCCAAAAGTCAACGGGCAGCTCGTTGGCTTCGAAGACGATACTAAGCGTCTGTTCTTTGGTGATCTCATCCGATGCTCTGACGACAAAGGTAATCGTGTAGACCCCTTGGCGATCCTGAAGCCGCAGCTCCTGAGCCTTTGGACCAATGATTCTCGAGATGTCTTTGATCAAGTCGAAATCTACGGCGCTGGCGGCTCCAGCGTAGGCCTTAAAGTCATCAGCGAGATAATGGAATTTTTCGACTGAGAAGAAAATATGCACATCCCGCCATTGTTCGAGACTTAGAATGCTCTCAATTGACGAAACCGAGATGGCATCCTTCTGCGCAACGAAATTCAATCGCCGCAGATTAGGTAGCGTGTCAACGAGTTCTTCAATACGAGCATCAGTTGCCAGGATTAGATTAACGCCTGATACGTCGCGGTTACATTCTGCGAGTTTCATGGCATCACCTGGGAGAACTTCTTGAAACCCATAGAGCCATTCGGTGAGTTCGACCTTGATATCCGGTCGGTCTCGAAAGTGCCATGCGGCTCGCCAGGTACAGCGCGTATTATGAAGATTGAGAAATTCGAGCGCGTCTAGCTCACTTAGCACGGAGACGCTTTCGTCATCAATTGGTGATGTCTGCATGTCCAAACGCTTGAGCCGCGGTAGCTGTCGTAGCGCGTCAAAGTCCTTTTTCGTCATCAGCTTCCCGGAAAAGTCGACTGACTCGATGTAGCCTGACTTTCCCTGCTCAAAGACTCGTGACTCGATCCACAATGGGAGTCCGCTGGGGACAGTTTCAACCTTCAATCCGGATTCGAACAGCGCCTCTGCGGCTCGCCACTGTCGCTTAATTGGGGCAATTTTGCGTTGCCACAGACCTAATCCGGCGCCCACGATGCTTACGAAAACCACAAAAGTCCGCAAAGAGAACTGTGTTGACTTCCGTCCCCCCGAATTAGGGGCTGCTTCCGAAGTGAGCGGCAAGCCGTCGTTCATTCTCTACTCCCTACGTGGGTTGAGTTGCATTCGAATGAGATTTGTGCGATTCATCGTGGATGATTCCACTATTTTTCCATGACCGGCCGTCATTATTGTTGTCACAAATCGAGCCAAGCTCTACAGTTGCAACTTGAAGTTCCAAAACGTCGTTTTTCGCTTCTCTCTATTCAGGCTCACCCCACTCGTCTTCGAGTGTCTGCTTAGCGGCTTCCGATCAACGAGTGATTCGCTATTTTAGATTGATAGGGTGATGTCTATGGCATCGATTAAAAGTAATTGGGTTCAGGATGCGCGCCGGGTTATTCGTCAGGGGCCGGTTGATTTTTTTGAAGTCAAACCGACCCACTATTGGCGCGATATGATCTTATGCGTGGTATGTGCCTACGGAGCAGCCACAGTATATCTTTCATCGCCACTTTTCTCGTGGCCTCAACTGGTGGCCTTTCCATTCGCGGTTTTCTGGCTTTATCGTGGAAACTCCATGGTTCACGAGGTTTCCCATTTACATCGTAAACAACTTGATTCATTCAAGGTGGGGTGGAATGTCCTCTTCGGGATCCCTACGCTCTTCCCGTCAACATTTTTTACCAGCCACCATCGAGATCATCATACCGGTCGACACTACGGGACACCGCAAGACCCGGAATACATCGTGAATGTGTTCACGCCTGGAAGCGTCGCAAGCAGCATTGCCTATTGCGTTCACGTTGCGATTTATCCACTGTTCGTGGTGTTGCGATTTATGTTTACGCCCATCAGTTTCCTGAGACAAGACTGGCGTGACTACACGCTTCGCCGATTGTCGTCGTTCACAATGAACTGGAAGTATGAGCGAAATATCAATCGGCTGGACCGAAAGGGATTTGCGGTTGTTGAGATTCTGTGTTGCTTGCGGGCTTGGATGATTCCTATCGGAGTCGTGACCGGAATCGCAGATTGGACGAGGATCCCGCTAATGTACTTGCTGGCGATCACGATTTTATTCCTGAATCAAATGCGATTTTTCGCGGATCATCATTTTGAGAGTCATGGCGAACGGATGAGCATGGCGGATCATGTTATCGACTCATGCAACTACAGCCAAAAGGATTGGCTCACGTGGCTATTTTTCCCGTTTACAATTCGATTCCATGCCTTGCACCATCTATTCCCAACGATTCCATACCACAATCTGGAAGCTGCCCACTCGCATTTGACTGAAAACCTGCCGGTCGACTCGACCTACCACTCGCTCGACCGACCGGGTTGGTGGCACACTGCAAAACAGACTTTGTTCGGCGGGAAATCCACGCCAGGTCGTCGGATGCAGCGCGTTGTGTCG
>CAYYHV010000361.1:0-303 GCA_964471695.1 uncultured Pirellulaceae bacterium | reverse complement strand
CAGAGTTACTCAGATTGCAATTCAAGAAAACGAATGCACACCGGAGAGGGCACGTCGACCTTGGCAACGGGCGTTAAATGCCCGCTCGTCGAGTCAATTTCCATCGTCACGATACTATTGGTCGACTGGTTCTCAACCAAAAGGTAACGCCCATCGGGACTGATTACAAAGTTTCGTGGCGTTGAGCCGTTCGTGGGTTCGATTTCTATAAGTGTGAGTTTGCCTGTGGCTTTGTCGCGAGAAAATGCCGCAATGCTGTCGTGTCCACGGTTCGATCCAAACACAAATCGACCATCCTGAGAG
>CAYYHV010000360.1:0-8246 GCA_964471695.1 uncultured Pirellulaceae bacterium | reverse complement strand
GAATTGGAGATACTCGAGTTTGTCGCGGGTATGCAAAGTAAGTGAAGTCGTCAATTCGATCGGATCACCTGAGCTCGACACGAATGTAAATCCCGGGTACCGATTGTTAACTTTGGGAAGCATCAACGGTCCACTCGAAATCAAGGTGCGTCCGGCTTTGATGGCCTCCCACCATTTTGTCGGAGCAAATTCGCCATCGAAATGGACGTAGGCGCGATGCGAGCCTGGATGTTCCGAGCTGATGCCCGACCCACTGATAGCGGTGGGAGCCATTTTGATGCCAGCGTTGAGGATTTGGTAGTAAACGTATTCGCGAAAGCGCCCCGTGCCCGTGGAGCCGGGAAACATTTTTCGATCGACAGGAAATCCGGCTGGTGAATTTCGTCTGTCAAAGTCTGGGCGGAGCACAGCGAGGCTGTCGATCGTGCCTTCAGCCAACCATAGTGGCAAGTCCCACGCAGTCGGTTGAGCCGCAGAGATGTGGCGGGCTTCCTCCCCGACTCGGTAGGCATGCCGTCGTCCACCCAGGTCTTTGGCAACGGATTGGAGATTGATCATTCGATTTTCAAGCTGCGGTGCAGCCCCAGGTGTTGATGACTTTTCGGGAGTTGGTGCAGCCAAGACGTGCAAGTCTTCGGCCACCATTAACAGCGGCAAGTCGCCAATTTTGCGTTCGACCCACATGTCACCGGACCACCAGCCATGCGACTTCATGTCAACGATTCGTTTCAGTCGCAGAGTCTTGTTGTCAGTCGCTTTCGAGGACATGTCGAACGATCCGACCATTTTTTGATACTCGGGTCCGGCCTCGAGTTCATAGAGGAAGCGTCCGTTTCCCAATCGTAAAATGAACGGCCCGTCGGTTGTGAAGTGGCCTTCGTGGAGGGGTAGTCCCTTGGGTTTGGGTTTGCGGCCGCGTGCGTCGTAGACTCGCATGCGAACGGCCAGCGGGGTACCCGATTCGTCATCCACCACACGAATCTCCAATTCGCCACCGTTGAGAATGGCCCCCAGGCAATTGAGGAGAGCAATTGCAGCAATTAGGACGGCGTTTCGACGGATGTGGTTTAACAATTTTGGGTTTGGCCCCATACCAGAGTTTCGCCCTGTCGGGCTGCGGGTAAAATAACGCGAAATGTCGTCCAGAGCGATAATCGGCTGGATACCTGATTTTAGCATCCCAAGCCACTAAAACTTGAAACTCCAAATTGCCCGTCCCTAAAATTGTCGGAACCGTTACAACATCGACTGTGTAAACGAGATATCCGGCAGCATGATTCGACGAGAAAAGATGCCCGAAGATTATTACAAGGTGCTTGGCGTCAGCCGTAGTGCTTCTGACGAGGAAATTCAAAAGGCATATCGCGACCTTGCGCGGAAGTTCCATCCTGACTTGAATCCGGATGATCAAAAGGCAAAAGAGAAATTCCAACAAGTCCAGCACGCCTACGAGATTTTGAGCGACTCGGAAAAGCGCCAGCAGTACGATCAGTTTGGCCATGCAGCAGAACAGATGGGGGGTGGAGCCGGACCGAATCCATTTGGCGGCGGACGAGGTGGCTTTTCGCCTGAGGACCTCAATGAGATGTTTGGCGGCGGTGGTGGTGGCGGCGGATTCTCCGACTTCTTTCGGCAGTTTACGCAAGGCGGTCGGGGCGGCGCGACTGCTTCACGTCCCCGCAAAGGACGCAGTCTCAAGCATCATATCGAAGTCGCATTTCAAACGGCGGTCACGGGTGGTGAGGCTGTGCTGACGGTACAGCGTGGCAACGGTACTCACGAAAAAATAGCGGTAAAGGTGCCGGCAGGAATTGAGGATGGCAAGACGATTCGTTTAAAGGGGCAGGGGGAACCGTCACCCAATGGTGGCTCGAACGGTGACATCCTGCTGCAGATCAAAGTCGCGAACCATCCCCACTTCCATCGGCGCGGCGAGATAGACTTGGAAGTCAAAGTTCCGATCTCTTTGAGCGAAGCCATCAAGGGTGGCTCGATCGACGTGCCGACACCTTACGGAACCATTTCGCTGAAGATTCCGCCAATGACATCGGGCGGCAAGAAGCTTCGAGTGCGTGGTCACGGTGCAACTAAGGGGAGCACCAAAGGCGACTTGTATGCGATCCTCCAGATCGTTTTGCCTGAGAGTTTGACGCCGCAACAAATTGAACAGCTTGGCTCGGTCCTCGGCAGCGCCCCGGACCCTCGCAGCAACCTACTTTGGTGAGTCCCGATTGTGACCGATTCGGCTGAGACGGATGAACGATTTCCATCGGAGTGTCGGATACGCTCGGGTGCGGATTTTCGTCGAGCCTATCAGCTGCGCAAATCAGTCGCGGACGACGTGATGATTGTCTACGCTCATTGGAATGACGAAGGTTGCCCGCGATTGGGGCTGAGTGTCAGCCGCAAGGTGGGCAACGCCGTTGTTCGTAATGCCTGGAAACGCCGCATTCGCAGTGCGTTCCGGATGAATCGCAAGGTTCTTCCGCCCGATGTGGATTTTGTCGTGATACCTCGAAAAGGCGCCGAGCCGAATTGGAATTCTATCGCACTGTCGTTTCCTCGATTGGCGGCACGTGTGCATCGAAAACTCAAACGCGATGTGGAGCGGTCGTGAAAAGTTGGATGGCCACGATCATGCGAATTCCCGGTCGGATTATGGTGCTGGCCGTTCGAGGTTACCAGTTTTTCATCAGTCCCTGGTTCAGTCCGTGTTGTCGTTTTCAACCGAGTTGTAGCGAGTACTTTATTGGCGCCGTAAAAAAGTACGGCGCGATCCGCGGGGGGTGGCGTGGCTTCCTCCGGATTTGCCGTTGTCACCCATTCAACAAGGGTGGCTACGATCCACCGTAGTTTTCTGCGCCAAAGTCTCGGCGATGCGCCACACGTCGGCGATCAGTCCGGTTAGGTTCAATTGGCATCTTTTGAGAAGAATCACTTATTCCATCAAGCCTGTCGTCATCTGAACTCGTCCCCCGCGCTGGAAGTGGTACGATTGAAAACCCCGGCTTCTTCCCATTTTGCAGGATCGGTTCTCTTTATGACGAAAGACCCGAATGTCAGCCACTGGATTGATTTGGTAAAGACCGGTGATTCGGTCGCTGCGAATCGTATCTGGCAGCATTACTTTGATCGACTGGTTCGTGCAGTTCGAGCCCGGCTTTATGGGCAGAATCGAGCCGTTTCAGATGAGGAAGACATTGTGCTAAGTGTCTTCGATAGTTTCTATATTGCGGCTGAGAAGGGACGGTTTCCAGATCTTTCAGATCGAGACGATCTTTGGCGACTTTTGCTGCGAATGTCGGCAAGAAAAGTCGTGGACAAGCGAAGGCATGACCAACGTCAGCGACGAGGTGGCGACGTGACCGTTCACGCGCTGAATCATGCTGGCGAGGATGAAAATGTTATCGAAGCGATAGGCGACGTTCCATCGCCGGAGATGGTGCTCATGATGCGAGAGTCGGTCGAGGAGTTTTTTTCTCATTTGGGTGTCGGGCAGCTCAGAGATTTAGCGGGTGCCAAGTTAGAGGGGTACTCAAACGCTGAACTTGCGGAGCGTTTTGGCTGCTCCGAGCGGACGATTGAGCGTCGTTTGCACCTGATTCGAGAGAAATGCCAACAGGAAATACTGGAAAATAATGAGCATGCGCCAAAAGAAACTACCGATCGCGGCTCTGGAGCGGATTGATGATCTCTGCGCGCTGTTCGAGCAAAGCTGGCTGTCGAACGAAGCCGTTTCGATCGAGTCGTTGCTGGACGGAGCGTTCGAGCCAGTGGTACGCGACGCCCTTCTTGCCGAACTGATCGTTCTGGAAGTCGACTATCGACGACGCAAAGGAGAGACGCCAACCAAGCAGGAATACCTCGCCCGATTCCCGGGCGACGCGGAAGCCATTCACGACGCTTACCATGTGGAAAATAACTCAGGCCGTGCGTTTGAACCGCCCAGTCTCGAACGAATGGCCGAATGGTTCCCCGCGCTTACGATCGTTGAACTTATCGGTGCGGGTGGAATGGGAGCCGTCTACAAGGCTCGTCAGGAAGGGCTCGATCGTCTTGTCGCAATCAAGATTCTGCCCGAGGAGCTTGGCCACGACGTCAAATTCGCGTTGCGCTTCACTCGTGAAGCCCGCACGTTAGCAAAACTGAACCATCCTAATATCGTTGCCCTGTACGAGTTCGGAAACGTCGCCGACACGTACTATTTTCTTATGGAGTACGTTGAAGGCTCGACGCTAAGAGACGTTGTGAAGGCTGGCGAGTTAGCCCCGGAGCACGCGTTGGCGATCGTGCCGCATCTGTGCGACGCACTGCAGTTTGCTCACGACAAAGGTGTTGTGCATCGCGATATCAAACCCGAAAACATCCTGATGTCCGTTGACGGTTCGGTGAAAATCGCGGACTTTGGGCTGTCGCGAATACTCGGCAATGAGAATCAGCAGCATTCGTTGACTGCGACACATCAAGTTATGGGGACGCCGAGGTATATGGCTCCAGAGCAACTGGAGGGCATGCACAATGTCGATCATCGAGCCGATATTTACTCGCTGGGCGTCGTCATCTACGAGATGCTTACGGGGGAGCTCCCAATTGGGCGATTCGCCGTTCCATCCTCGAAAGTCGAAATCGACGTTCGCCTTGATGATGTCGTGCTCCGCACGCTCGAGAAGGAACCGCAGCGTCGCTACCAACATGCAAGTCAGATAAAGTCGGACGTACAGTCGATTGCGGCGACCAGCGATCCAGCTCTTGCGCCCACAAGGATTCACGACGCGAGATCCGGAGCCGCGCCAACGCAGGCCAACGCTGCGAACCTGGAGCAGCAGGAATTGGTCGGGCGATTATTGTTGACGCGTCGTCGGCTGATGGATCGCGTTGAGAATGCACTTCGTCCGTTGTTCCGTGGGCAGCTTCTGCAAGTGCTCATGGGCATTGCGTTGATCCTTCTTGGTGCGCAATGTTGGGCTCGGAATACCGATGTGCCACATCGACTGTTGAACGGAATCATCCTCCACGTCTACGGTGTGATTGTGATTGCCCAAGGCGCGCTGGTCTGCACCAGGATCAGGGACGTCGATTTCTCAATGCCCGTTGAAGACATCCGCGGCAAGCTCGATAGCGTGCGTTCGGCATATCTGCGATCTGGCATCATTATTGGGTTTGTTTGGTGGCTGATGTGGATACCCCTTTGCGTTGCCATCGGATTTGACGCGGTAGTGCTGTATCCGGCTTCACTCTACGTGTCGCTTGTCATCGGCGTCGCTGGCTTGGCGATTTCATTGTGGCTCTATTACCGCACCTTGGCGGCGAAGGATACGTCGGGCGAGTTGTGGCGAAGAAAACTCGCTGGCGAGAGTATTGCCACCGCGTATCGCGCACTCAACGAAATTGAAAACGCCCAGATTCGCTGACCGTTCGGAGAAGCTCGGCGATTCCTTCTTGTTTCCCTGCGCACTCGGTCCGCGCTACGTCCCTCATTCTTGGAGAATACCATCAACACTTCAATCACTAGCGTAGGCCCGCAAGTTGAGCGCTGCGTCGCTGCGGAAATTACTTCACCAATTGAAGCGGCGGTGCCGTTTGATCGACGGCACGATTTGGACGCGTTGCGAGCTATCGCCATGTTGTTGGGTATTGTTCTGCACGCCGCATTATCATTTTCGTCAGTCCCGTGGCCGGTGAAGGACTCGCAGCAAAACGAATTCTTTCACATCCTGTTTGCGGGCATTCATGGTTTTCGCATGCCGCTGTTTTTCATGCTTAGCGGGTTCTTCACGGCGATGCTATGGCGGAAGCGGGGACTTGCCAACCTCGTCCAACATCGACTCAAGCGAATCCTTCTACCGCTTATCCTGGGGTGCCTGACGATCGTTCCGTCGATGTGGGCGGTTAGCTATCTGGTTTCTCGCCCAAGCTCCGCTGATAATGAGGGCTCGGTTGTCTATGCGGCGGTGGTTTCAGGCGACGTCGAATTGGTGCGTCGCGGACTTCAAAATCCTGATCTCGATATTAATGCCTTCGACGCGAATTCTGGTTCCACGGCGCTCTGCACGGCTGTATTTCTTGGGCACGCTAAAATTGTAGAACTGCTCATCCAGGCCGAAGCAGATGTCAATTTGCCAAATCGCGACAGGGCAACGCCGCTGCACGTGGCGGTGTTCATGGGGCGAGTCGACGAGGCGGCTTTGTTATTAGATGCTGGAGCGGATGTAACTGCGCGTGATGGGGGTGGGCTCACTGCGAAAGACATCCTCAAGACGGACTTTGGGACGACCCATTATATTGCGAGTTCGCTGGGAGTTCCGCTGGACGAAGAAACCTTGCTGGCTGGGCGGAAGGCAATTGCTGAACAACTTGGTGAGAGTGAATACCTTGGTTCAGCCGCAAATGCCTCGTCATCCAATCTTGAAGGACTTAAGGGATTGCTCTTTCAATTGCCGGTCTTCATGCATCTTTGGTTCCTTTGGTTTCTATGCTGGTTGGTCGTGGCGTTTTTGTTGTACACGCTGATCGCCAAGACGCTGCGGATTGAGAAGCTTCCGAGTTGGTTAGTCTGTACGCCGATCAATTTGCTTTGGTTGATTCCGTTGACGATGCTGCCGCAATCCTTCATGCCATCGGGAAATTTTGGCCCGGCCCCGTCCATCGGCTTGCTGCCGATACCGAGTGTGTTGGCTTACTACGCCATCTTCTTCTTTTTCGGCGCGGTGTATTGGGAGATGGATGACAACCAGGGGCGGCTGGGACGCTGGTGGTTCGTCAGCCTACCAATTGCAATAGTCGCGGTGTTTCCCGTGGCATTGGATCTGGTAGCTGGAACGTTCGGAATCGTTCCCAGCCCGAAGGACGAGTCGACGAAGGCTCTGGTGGCTAACGTTTTGCAAGCCGCTTTCGCGTGGCTGATGACGTTCGGCTCGATCGGTCTATGTCGCCGGCTACTCTCTCGTGAGAACAAGACACTGCGTTATATCTCGGATTCATCCTATTGGCTGTACCTTATCCATCTGCCACTAGTGATACTCGCGCAGTGGTGGGTTCGCGACTGGCAGCTGCCAGTGTTCCTGAAATTTGCCGGGATAACGATCGTGGTCACGGGTTTCCTGTTAGTCACCTACGAATATGGAGTTCGTTACACGATGATCGGGCGACTGCTGAACGGTCCGCGAAGACGAGCCACGCGACTTTCTTAGTCGGGCGAGTGTTCACAAATTTTCATGCGGCCTGGGTGACCGAGTGAGCAGCATTGCGAACGGACGCGATTAATCAACGATCCGAATTAACGCAGAGTCCCAGAGAAGCCCAAGCCACTTCCGCTTGATTGCTTCTTTTGAGTTCTGGTTTTCTAAGCTACACGGATCGCGTTATCCCGCCGTCGACACGGAGATTTTGGCCCGTGATATAGCCAGCACCGTCTGAAGCAAGGAACGCAATGACATCGGAGATTTCGCTCGTCGTTCCGTAACGCTGCATTGGAATGCGTTCTCGGAATTCGGCTTTTTCCGGCAAGCTGTCGATAGAACCAGGCAACACATTGTTCATGCGGATATTTTCAGCGGCATATTGGTCTGCGAAGAGTTTGGTGTAAGCCGCCAGACCTGCTCGAAACACCCCGGACGTCGGAAATACTGGATCGGGTTCGAAGGCCGCGAACGTGGATATGTTGATAATCGCACCGGATTGTTGCTTCTGCATGATGGGAGTCACCAACCGAGTCGCGCGGGCAACGTTGAGAAAGTAAACCTCCATGCCTTGGTGCCAATCTTCGTCTGTCAGTTCAAGCAATGGAGCTCGTGGCCCATGACCCGCACTATTCACCAAAACATCGACTCGGCCCCAGCGGTCGACGGTCTGTTTTACCAATCGCTTGAGATCTAAGTTCGATTGATTGGAGCCAGTTACTCCAATACCGCCAAGTTCCTCTGCCAAGGCCTCACCCTTGCCGGAGGACGACAAGATGCTCACGTGGAAACCTTGCGACGCCAACTTTCTGGCTGCGCCGGCTCCCATGCCACTTCCGCCTGCGGTAATGATTGCTACTTTCTGCGTTGTCATGGATTCGGCTCACCTCTACATGGTTCTTTTATCGAGAATCTCTCATCAGCATATCCCGCCATGATTCCAACGGGCAGTGGGCCGGAGTCGTCGCCATTTCATGCCTCGGGAAGAGGAATGCGACGGTAAAGTCGATTGAATTACTCGAGTTTTCTCTCCGCCTGGGTGTTTTTATAGCCCGTGGGTCGTTTGCG
>CAYYHV010000359.1:257-8282 GCA_964471695.1 uncultured Pirellulaceae bacterium | reverse complement strand
GTGACCGTCCGCGTCGTCTAATATGCCAACGATCGCCCGTCCGGAACTGGCTCCCAAATCGATTGCTAAGTGCGCTTGCGGCATAGGTTATCTCAGAAATGCCTCGTGGAGCCCACCATCGACGTTAATGATCTGCCCCGTCGTTTTGCTGGAGCGTTCCGACAACAGAAAGTAGGCGGCTTCGGCTTGGTCGTCAGGCGTGATCGCTTGTTTCGTCAGAGTCCGTTGGGCATAGAAATCTGCGAGTTTCAATTGCAAATCTTCGTCGCTTTCAAGATCGTCAAACTCGATGTCGTATTTCGACAGTGACGCGATGACCCGATCTCGCGGGAACATCGTCGACCCCTTTATCACAGTCGCTGGTGCGATTGCGTTCACGCGAACCGCCGGAGCCAGCTCGACCGCAAGCTCTCGCACAAGATGATTAGCAGCGGCTTTGGAGGTGTCGTAGGCCACCGAACCACGCTTCGAAACGGCACCGTTAACGCTGGTGGTCAACACGACTGAGCCACGCAACCCTTGATTGCGAAACACACTCTTCGCTTCGTCGACCAAGTTAAAGCTGCCCCGCACATTCACTTCATAGGTGATTTGCCAGGCTTCGTCTGACAAATTGCCTTCGCGATCAGGCGGCAAGAATACACCGGCTGTCACCACAACATTGTCCAATCCGCCATACGCTAGAAGCGTCTCTTTCAGCGCATCGCGAATCGAACTCCGATCGGTAATGTCGACGCCAATTCCAATGGCTGGACCACAGCCGGAAATGCCGGAGCCAGCGACACCAACGCCAGCTCCGTAAATTTCCACAAGTTCATCGGCGGTTGCCTGAGCCATGGCTGCATTGAGATCAGCACAGATGACATGGGCTCCCTCTTTCGCGATCCGATGAGCGACTTGCTTGCCGATGCCCGAACCTGCCCCCACAACCAAGACGATATTTCGCGCCAATTCCTTCTCGGGTGGCATCCGCTGCAACTTGGCTTCTTCGAGCAGCCAATATTCGATATCAAACGCCTCTTGCTGAGGCAACGCAATGTACTCATCAATCGCCTCGGCGCCCCGCATCACTTCAACAGCACAGTTATAGAATTCAGCCGTAACGCGGGATTCGCTTTTATTCTTTCCCCAAGTAATCATGCCAATGCCAGGGATCAGAATCACAGTTGGATTCGGGTTTCGCATCGCGGGAGAATTGTCGTGCTTGCAGTTTTCGTAGTACCGCTGGTAATCGTCCCGATAAGCGCTCAAGCCCGCAGTAAGTTTTTCCTTCAGCGAAGCCGCGTCTTCCGATTGTGGATTCCAATCGACATAGAGCGGCTTAATTTTGGTTCGTAGAAAGTGGTCAGGGCAACTCGTCCCTAACTCAGCCAAGCGAGTTGCATCATGCGAGTTTACAAAACGCAAAATCTTCTCATCGAATTGGACGGTGCCAATGACCTTCTTCGTCGTGCCTACTTGCCCACGAAGCCACGGTAGCAACACGACCAACACTTCTTCGCGATCTGCCGAAGATAGTGTTTTGTATTTCTGACCACCAAACGTCTGCTCCCCCTTATCTTTCGATTCGATAAAGCATGCGGCCTTTTCAATCAACGAAAGGGTCAAGTCATAACACTCCCGATCGTCGTCTGCCCAGTTGATCAAACCATGCTGGCCCATGACCAGCCCCTTAAGTGAGGGATTCGCCTGGACTTCGCGCTGCATTGCCAACCCGAGTTCAAAGCCCGGCCGCAGCCAGGGAACCCACCCCACGACATCACCGAAGACTTCTTGAGTCAGCTCTTTGCTACGACGACTGGCTGCAATTGAGATCACCGAATTCGGATGCATGTGATCTACGAAACGAGCCGGCAGAAACCCGTGAAGCGGCGTGTCGATCGATGTGGCTCGCGGATTGAGATTAAAAGTGCAGTGGCGAAACTGCTGCACCATGCTGTCTTCGGCGGACGTTTTCGGCCCGTTGTCAGGCAAACTCTCGTATTGCGGAATCAGCCCCAGCAGTTTGTCCATGTAGAGCGAAGCGAAATTCTCCAATTTGGCGGTTCGCAAATCGCCGCCAGAGCCTTTTACCCACAGCACCTCTGTTTCAGCACCCGTGAGTGGATCGCGTTCGATCGCCTTGGAAGAAGTATTACCGCCGCCAGTGTTGGTGATCCGCTGATCAGCACCCAAGCAATTGGACCGATAGACCAACCTCTCGGCAGGAGACATGGATTGCGCGACCGTCTCGTCCCAATGCCAATCGACGTGTGTAAGTGATTTTACAGTCACGAATGTTCTCTACTTGAAATTGAACGAAAGGTCAGATGATAGGAATCGACTAAACCATTTGCCAACCACAGGTTAACTGGCATGACGCCTTTGTAGACGTCGATTCAGTTGTCAATTTGCGACAAGCCGACACCATAAATACGAACCTTGACGGCCGTCAGCCCGATTAAATGCCATAAAGGTTAAACCCCAGCAGCCATAGATTGTGTCGATAGCATTTAGTTGCCAACGGAGCGATTCACCTGCGAGTCTTCTTTTCCCGGTACTCGCCCGGCGTGATGCCGACTTCACGACGAAATACCTTGCAGAAATTTGATAGCGAACTAAAGCCTGCGGCGTAAGCAACATTCTTGGTCGGCACATGAGTCTCACGAAGCAGTCGTTTCGCCCGCTGAACACGGCAGCTTACGAGTTCCTGCAAAAGCGTTCTTCCCAGATGCTTCTTGAAATGCCGCTCTAACGTGCGCCGGGTCACACCAACATGCTTGGCAATCATATCCACGGATACGCGCTGGTGGCTGTTGTTCCAGATCACTCCCAACGACTCAACAACCAGTGGATCTCGAGAACGCAGCGAATCTTCGTGCAGATTAAGCGATTCTGCGGAAGTCTGGGCTTGCTCCAAAGCGCGAGCAATCACCGCCATTGCATTGGCGGTCAGCATCGGCGCATCCTGCTCTGGGTGCTTCATAACGAAGTCAATAACATTGCGATACTGCTGGACCGCGGTCACCGGATGTCGCAGTTTCGTCAGCGGGCGGCCCGAATCGAACAATCCGCGCTGGTGCCATTGGAAAAGCAAGTCACCGCCCAATGATATCCAAAACTCGGTCCAGCCGGTTTCTGCATGGGGTCGATAACGATGCCAAACGTCGGGAAATAACATCATGATTGTCCCCGGCTCTACGGGGAGCAGCCCAGTTTCTTTGGACTCGAATTCACCACGGCCTTCGGAAACGAAGACCAACTGATACTCCGGCAGGATCCGTCCCGAATTCCAGTTAAAGTCATATAACTCGGGGTGCTTTTGCTGGGGATAGCCGGCTCCAGGTGGCACGACATCTGTGCCAGCGCCGGTAACGTACAGCCCCAATCGAGTCACGACTTCAGGAACCGGTAGGTAAGCGAACGTATCGTTGTCCTGTTTCGTCATGTCTTCCGCTCATGAACCATCATGCGTCAACGCCCTCCTGATTCGAACGTGTACCGTACCGATAGCGCCTGAAAAAATAAAGCCAGTCCTGTCTCAAGGTCAGCCCCTGTAAATCATGAAAACTTCCAATCAATTTGGCGCGTTTGCGCATCGCTTGTGAAGCAACATACCTACGAGCGACGAATCCTCCTGCTCTTCCCCCAAAACCTTCCGACTCGACCGAAGCCGACTGGCTCCGAGTACTCAACCGAACATTTCAGTTGTCGCAAATTGACAATCGAACTTCCGTATTGCGAGTTGAATTTACAGTTACAATTGCGGAAGAAGTAAGGATTCTCCGTTAATTATCCCTAACATTTCTATTCTCGGGTAAGGATGTGCCATGACTACGAAAAAGCGATATAGCAAGGCATTTACGCTGGTTGAACTGTTGGTTGTCATCGCCATTATTGGAATTTTGGTCGCCTTGCTTTTACCGGCGGTCCAAAACGCCCGCGAAGCTGCACGCCGAATGCAATGTGTCAACAATTTAAAACAATTGGGACTTGGCGCGTTAAACTTCGAATCGTCGAAGAAGCATTTCCCAACAGTGGGCTTGGCATTCATCGGATTTGGAGCGTCGGAATCAGGCCCCAACGGTGAACCAAACGTCAAATCAAAGGCAGCCGTTGAAAATCTGTCTTGGACTTATCAAATCTTGCCCTTCCTAGAAGAAGCAAACTTATACGATATGCGGAGTTCATCCGGACTCGTACCAACGACGTTGGCACAGCCGGTACAAAGCATGTCGTGTCCAACACGCGGTGTTCGAATTCGAGGCGGTCAGGATGGAGCCGGTAGCTTAGAGTACTACGGTGACTACGCGTCGTTCGCAATGGACCACTACCACGCCAGAGACGTGACAAACGGCTACGGAATTGACATCAGCTTCCCATTGGTTGATCCGATTCGAGGTGAGTCGTATCAAGTCGATGATCTCAGAAGTATGATCTGTCAGGGAATTATCAGCCGGGGTGGTTACCTGCGATCATCAAGCCCAGCGAGCGCACTGATCAAATTCAAGAAAGTCGGCTTCGGCGATATTAAAGACGGCTCGTCTCACACCTTGATGTTTGGCGAAAAAGCTTGTCCAGCCGACCTCTACACCACTCCCGATCACCATACCGAGCGTGGCGGACTGTATGCCGGCGGCTATTCGACTTTGCGAGTCGTACGCGGTGGCTTGTACCCGGACAGCACGACATCTGACGACCCGAATTACAAACGATTCGGGCATAACCAAAGCTTCGGATCAGCCCACACGGGGATTTTGAATTTTGTCTTTGGCGATGGCTCAGTCCATTCGGTAAGCATGGATACCGACAAGCTTCTCCTTTACAAACTTGGCCACCGAAACGATGGGTTGCCACTGGAGCATGATGAGCTATAAGCTCGCTTTTGACTTTCCATAACTGGGCTGAACCTATCCGAATTTCGCCATGCAGAAAGCAATCCTCCGAAATGCGCTTTGACCGTCCTTCGAAATTGCCGGTGCTCATCCTTCTTGCTCTCTGTTGTCTTAACGGATGTGGCTCGGACCAAACGGCCGACTACGTCAAGGCATCGAACGATACCAACATGAAGAAGATGGGCAATGCCTATATGCTGTACGCCAGTTGGTCTCGCTATACAGGCCCTGACTCGATGGACGAGTTCAAGCGATTCCTGAAGACGGACAAGAGAATCGATAAGAATCTCGAACTCATGGGAATCGAACGGGAGAAGGTCGACGAGTATTTCATTAGCGAAAACGACGGAAAAGAATTCGATTTCCGTTGGAAAGTTTTTATCAACCCAGACCGAACCCGCTCGAAAGAGCCATTGGTCTTCGAAAAAGAAGGCAAGGGTGGCGTTCGCCTCGTGATGCTTTCCAATCGAAAGATTCTCGAAGTCAGGAACGACAAGAAATACAAATCCCTTCTGAAGGGATCGGTTGACAAAGAAGAAGCAAAGACCGACTTGGAGAAGGAAGAGGAAGCTGCGGCAAAAACCGAATAGCTACTTCATTCACATCTCAAGACGCTACGGACTGGTCATCCGAATTTCACGCCAGGATCGTACACGTCTTATGCTTACAACACTTCGATCGTTTGGATTCATTTGCCGAATTTCTTGTTGTCTGGCAGTCACCTTGGCTTGCCAAACCGCAGTCGGCCAAACCGCGCCACCTTATGATTTGAAGATCAGCGAGGGGTTTCGCAATCCTCTTGGGTTCTACGACTCGAACCCGACATTTTCGTGGCGATTACCTGCAGATGACGACGTCGATCATCAAAAGGCATTTCGAATCGTTGTTGGAAAATCTCCAGACAGTTTGCCGGCTACTGCCGAATATTGGGATAGCGGCAAGATCACGACCAATCAATCTTTATATATCCCTTACGGTGGCAAGCCGCTTGCTTCGCGTGAAAGACTGCATTGGAAAGTTCAGTATTGGGATGCGACGGGGCGCCAGTCTGCGTGGAGCCAACCTGCCCATTTCGAGATGGGTTTGCTCACAAACAGCGATTGGCAGGCGCACTGGATTCATTCCGTAGAAACCGACCCGGCAGCTGAGCGTGTCGAACTTATCAGCGCCTTCTATGGCGTGAAGGGGGATCGCGAAAAGCAGATTGATATTACGAAAAAGGTCAATCGAAAGATCGTCAACGTTGGTTGGCCGATCACGGTCGGGAGTCAATTCGCTGGCAAAGACCCCGCTCCCGGCGAAGCGAAATCTCTCTCCATCACCTGCCGCAAACGAGGAGAGACGCTGGTTTCGACATTCAACGATGGTGAACGAGTCAATCTTCAGGTGCTCACAGCAGCTGAGTACACGCCGGCATACCTTCGCAAAGAGTTTTCGACGGACGCTCCCATCGTTTCTGCTCGACTGTATGTCACAGCAAAGGGCGTGTTTGAAGCATGGATGAATGGTCAACGTATCGGCGATGACTATATGACTCCAGGCTGGACGCCGTACCACACACGCATTGAAACATTGACCTACGACGTGACTTCCCATTTGCAGGAAGGCAACAACTCGCTCGGCCTGATTCTAGGTGAAGGTTGGTACGCCGGACGGTTGATGAACAAGAAAGATGTCTTTCCTTCGGTCATGCCCATGGCGCTGGCACAACTGGAGATTCGCTTGTCCGATGGCACTACGCAGGTAGTCACGACGGATAAGAGCTGGCGGTCGACCACGAAGGGACCGCTTCGATTCTCTATGATCTACGATGGTGAAGAGTACGACCAATCACGTGAAATGCCAGGCTGGAGTCAACCTGGATTTGACGATAGTGGCTGGTCGGCTGTCCACGCGGCGCCCGTCAATAACGACGTTCAGCTTGTGCCCAAGAGACATTTCACGTTTCACTCTACAGACGAGCTTCCGGCGCTGGATGTCCGCGTTCCTGAACCGGGGAAGTTCATATTTGACCTCGGCCAGAATATTGTCGGTTGGCCACGCCTTCGCGTTCCTTGTCAGGCCGGACAACCGATTTTGGTTCGCTTTGCCGAGATGTTGAACCAAGACGGCACCGTGTATACCGCCAATTACCGCAGCGCCAAGTCGACAGATCGTATCATTCCCGCAAAAACCGGAATCATCGAATGGCATCCGACTTTTACATTTCATGGTTTCCGGTACGTCGAAGTCAGCGGTGTTCCGAATGATACCGAACCTGAACTGGACTGGGTTACCGGAGTCGCCCTCCACTCGAACTTCAAGCAGACGGGGCGATTCCATTCCTCTCACGACAAGCTCAACAGACTGCAGAAGAACATTACCTGGGGTCAGCGAGGCAATTACCTCGACATTCCGACAGACTGCCCGCAACGTGACGAGCGGCTCGGTTGGACCGGTGATGCCCAAGTCTTTTGCCCAACGTCCCTTTTTAATTATGACGTCCATTCATTTTGGGCGAGTTGGTTACAAAGCGTACGTGAAGAACAATCTCCGAAAGGGGGAGTCCCCAACGTTGTTCCCAACACCCTCGGTCAGGGAACCAGCCCTGGGTGGGGTGATGTCGCTGTCGTCGCGCCTTGGGAAGTTTATATCCGCACGGGCGATCACCGAATTCTTCGCGACAGCTATGAAATGATGTCCAAATGGACCGCTTTCTATGAGACGGAGGCCAAGGATTGGATCGTCAATCGGAAGGGGTTTGGCGATTGGTTGCAGCCCTACCCCGAATCAGACAACCCACGATCGGACACGCCTTTCGACCTCATTGCCACTGCCTATTTCGGTCGATGTGCGGCCCTAATGCACAAGACCGCAGTTGCCCTGGAACGTCCCAGCGATGCGTCAAAATATGAGAACATGCATCGCAAAATTCGCGAGGCATTCTCGGCAAAATTCTTCGATACCCAAGGCCAGCTAAAGACACAGTACAAAACACAAACTGGATATCTGCTCGCATTGGCGTTCGATTTACTTGAACCAGAACTAAAGGCCCCCGCAGCGCAGCACTTGCTTCGTATGATTGACAAGGCCGAAGGTCACCTCCGCACTGGCTTTCTAGGGACTCCGCTTCTAGCACCTCAACTGGACCGACTCGGTCACTCCGACATTG
>CAYYHV010000359.1:0-247 GCA_964471695.1 uncultured Pirellulaceae bacterium | reverse complement strand
CTCCATCAACCAGGGAGCAACAACCATGTGGGAACGTTGGAATAGCTACAGCCACAAAGACGGCTTTGGCAAAGTCAATATGAACTCGTTCAACCACTATGCTTATGGCGCCATTGGACAATGGATGTACGAACGTGTGGCGGGCTTGGCTCCCGATCCCACAAATCCCGGTTACAAGCACTTCTTTGTCCAACCGAATCCCGGTGGACCACTGACTTCGGCATCCGCATCCCTCGAGACTCCGTAT
>CAYYHV010000358.1:0-8302 GCA_964471695.1 uncultured Pirellulaceae bacterium | reverse complement strand
TTCGGTGACTCCTACGGAGCTTGATTTTTCATTGGGCGATCCACTTGGCAGCCCGTTTGATCCCAACAACCAATTGACAACATGTTGGATCGACTTTGGTGCCGACGGTACCACGTTCTACGTATCCAATGCGATCAACGCCACGATCTCCAGTTTCAGCCTGAATGACGATGGAACGCTGTCACTGATTGATATCACAGCCGCCGAAGGAACTTCAGGATTTGAGAACGGCGCCACGACGGGCCCCGAAGTCTTTGGCACCACGGACGGTTTTATCGACTTGGATGTAAGTGACGATGGCCAGTTCCTGTATCAACTGGAAGGGCTCTCTGGCGAAATCGGAGTCTACGAAGTTGATGCGGCTTCGGGCGCATTGTCATTGCTGCAGAATGTTTCTGGATTCCTGCCAGAAATCGATACGCAGGGAATCGTCTCGGTCTCAGTGGTTCCCGAACCTGGATCGTTGGCTCTTATGATGTTCGCGGGATTGTCACTGCTGGGTATTTCACGCCGCAGGGGATAGAGATCGGAATGGGCCGCAACACTTGAACCGCACCTGAGCCAAGGTGCGGTTCGGTGCGGCCGATCTTACTGGGGCTGTCTTGAGTCTTTTGTACGGAATCTATTTGGTTGGTATCGCCAATGCAGCATCAGAGGTGAGTGACGTTCGGCTGAAATCTGCTTTCGGCCAAAATTATCAAGATAAAGACTCAGGAGAATATGACGATGCTGCGTAGAAATAATTCTTTTGTGCTGATCGCCGTTCTTGGCGTTACCGCTGTGGTTTCTGCACAAACATCAATTCGTGTCGACTACGATGTAAACTTTGCCAACACTGGAACCGGTTTTGCTCCCCTCGCCGGAGTTTTCCATGACGGAGGGTTCCGTTCTTTTGCGCCGGGGACGATGGCGTCCGATGGTCTGGAGGCTCTGGCCGAAATCGGAAATCCAATGCAGTTCCTCTCCGAAGTTCCGTCGTCGGCAAACTTTGGGAATACTGATGGACAGATTGGCGGTAGCAATCGTCCAACGCGACGCTCGTTTACCGTGGAGGTAGATTCCACGAACACGAGTTTTAGTTACGCTTCGATGTTTCTTCCCAGCAATGATTGGTTTATCGCCAATCCAGGCGGCGAGAGTTTCGACGTGAGTTCGCTAATTGGAGCTGCGGCTGGATCAAGTCTGAGCATCGACATCAATAGCATCTACGACGCAGGTACGGAGTTGGAAGACTTCACGCGTGGGGGAGGCACTGGAGTTGATCCTTTTGGACTTGCGCCGCGCTTGTCAGACGCCGACGGTGGAAATCCAGACGATCAGATGGACAATATTTCCTTGGTAGAACGTGTACCAGGTGTGAACTTGTTCGAGGACTTTGTAAACCCTAACAATGAACCAATTGATCGCTTTATTGGCGCAAGTTCGGGTAGCCTCGGCACGATCACGCTGACGGTTGTTCCGGAGCCTTCCGCCATTTCGCTTGGGATGTTCGCTTTGTTGCCATTGATCGGTGTAATGCGACGTCGCCGAAGTTAGTCGTGCGTTTGCGTCGGTAAGATGGATCATAAACTGAAAAAGCCACGTTCATCTGAACGTGGCTTTTCTTGTGAAGTTGCGACAAAGTCGACGATCTCCTTTGCTCGATTACCTTGCGCATCAAGCGCTATAAACACCGCCGTTGATGTCGAGTGTGGCGCCGGTGATAAAGCCGTCGTACTCGGATGCGAGAAAGACGCCGGGGCGCGCGACGTCGGCTGGTTCGCCAGCCCGGCCAATCGGGATACCCGCAACGGTTTTGTTGGCCGATGCTTCCGTGGTGTGCGTCTGGTGAAAACGTGTTCCCAGAATTAAGCCAGGCGCAACGGCATTGACTCGGACGCCCTTGGGGCCAAGCTCGGATGCGAGTGAGCGAGTCCAGGTTAGCGTTGCTCCCTTTGCGGTCGAATAACATAACGATCCAGCGTGGCCACCTTTGCGCCCAGCCAAGGAAGCAAGATTGACGATACTGCTTTGTGAGTTCTTGCAGAGATGGGGGAGGCATTCGCGAGTCACCAACATCATGGATGTCAGGTTAATACTCATGACTTTGTCCCAGAAGTCGATCTCGATCTCTTCCAGATTTTTGCGACCGACAAGATCACCGGCGTTGTTGATAAGGATGTCGATCCCGCCAAGAAACTCTGCCGTCGACGCGACAAACGACCTCACAGCCAGTTCGTCGGTGAGATCAGCCTGAAATGCTTGTGCTTTGACGTTGGCGTTGTTTGCGATGGTTACTAGCGAGTCAGCGCCTTCGCGACTGGTGTGATAGTGAATCGCCAGGTTGCACCCTTCCTCAATCAGCTGTTTTGCGATTGCCAGGCCCAATCCCTGTCCACCACCGGTAACGACGACTCTTTTTCCAGATAATTTTCCCATTGCTTCCTTCGATTGCAGCTGAGTGATGGTTGAGCCCAGTCCTGTTGGACTCGCGGCGACCTTTGACGTTGAATCGTCCAGCCAAAACGACGACTTATCAACCCCCAATTCCGTACGGAGTTCGGCATCTTAACAATAGTTGCGGCAAAGCTGGTTGGCGACCGAAGTTCCAGATGAATTGCGTTTACTCGTTGGCGGGCTACAAGCACGTGAGCAAGTGGATTAGAGGCTTGTCATGTCGAGCACGAATCCATCGTTGCGGATGCCGAGGTTTCGGAAAGTGTCGAGATCGGCATCGTAGTTGATGTCTTGTACCGATCCATCACATAAAACGGCATGCCAGCTGACGGCGTGTGCACTGCCGAATCCGGAATGGTTGACGACTCCAAACTTGTCGCGGCGAGGCGCGAATCGTCGCGCTGTCCAGCGCACGCTGTCATAGTTCAATCCAATCATGGCTCCGTCGTCATCGCCATGATCCTGCGAGTCGTCGTAGAAACTTGGATTGAGGTACTTCTCGCCAAGCATCAAGGTCTTGGTCGTACCGTCTTTGATGTGGCGGAGCTTGGTCGTGCTGCGAATATGCATGATGCCATTGAACCGGTCCAGATTTGGCCATGGATAGGTCTCTGCCCGGGCGATGGTTCTCGGGCCATCAGCCAGAGCCAGTCGTTCGGTGCCGCCGTTGGCCGCATAGTCAATCTTTGCGTTGCCTTGCATGGTGTCGGCATTAAAAAACCAATTTTGGATAGGCCGAACGCCGGGCCCACGACGGGATGGGCAGTGGAAGATGGAAATGGAATGCTGTAATCGTTCGCGGGCAAGGCGACTCTTTTCTTGCCGGTCGGTTCCAGCCCCTAAATCATGGAGCGCGAACTCTTCAATGAATGGCAACACGTTGTACTCCCAACCGGCTGGCTGGTTTTCGTCAAAGCCTTGATCGGGATCGCCCGTCCAGCGTTGCGACCAACCACCCGACGGAAGGTGTCATTGGGCATCTTGATGCGTCAGCATACCCAGCCCCAGTTGTCGAAGGGGGTTCTTGCACTGGATACGACGAGCCGCCTCGCGTGCTGATTGGACGGCAGGCAAGAGCAGGGCGACGAGGATGCCAATGATGGCGATCACCACCAATAACTCGACCAGAGTGAACCCGGAACGATTGTCATTCGTTGTCTTCATCGACGGAGCCTCGAATTTACTGAGACGTGAAGTCACCCATCGGATCGGCCGGCAGCCGATCATTGGCGACTATACGTTACTCCAATTCAAGACCGGTTGGCAAATCTACCGTATGCTCAGAAGCCGAAATCCCATATCGTGAACCCGAATTGATGTGACTTCGCGTTTTAGTTCGCATAGGCTGCGAATAGCCAATCGAAGACGACCGCCTGCATTTCTGATTGCTCTTCATCGACGGTGGAAGATTCAATGGTACGCATGGTACGCGTTGTCGACTGACGATGCGATTGCAAACTCGGTGACCTTGAGGGATTGAGATAGCTGAGGTTGGTCTGTGAATTTTCAATCGCCGAGCCGTTGTTCTCCTGGCTGACGGATGGTGTTGGAGCCGGAGTCGAAGCCAAGGGAATCGCGAGTTGGAAAGGAACGATTTCGTGCGGTGCTGGATTGCCGGCCAGGTTCTTGACTAAGGACGTCTCCGTGCCGTTGCTTCGATAGAGTTCCGTTTGAGTCGCCGAAAGTGATGCGGAAAAGTAGACGGAATCGCCGGCTGAAGTAATGTTGTGGGGATTCGAACTGAAGGTGCCACCGATGTCTTTAAGTCGCGCAGTCCCCGATGCAGTCCCATCGCTGGAGTAGAACTCGCGTTCACCGTCGCCACCTAGGGCAGAGAAGAACAGTCGATTGCCGGCTGTTGTAAGTTCATTTGGCGATGCATTGACTGTCCCGTGCAAATTGACGAACAGCTCCGTGCCATGGCTGGTTCCGTCGGTGACGTGCAATTCTTGTTGCCCGTTGGCGGTGGTGGCCACGAAGTACAATTTCTCATTGAGAACCGTCAGGTTGTTGGGATTGGAACTCGTCGTGCCGGAGAGATCCCTAACCTGCTCGGTAACCAAGCCGTCTGATTTCCATAGTTCGGTTTGGCCATTCGCGCCCGTAGCCGTGAAGTATATCTGGTTGTGGAAAGCCGTTAGGTGATTCGGCTGACTGCTGAATGCCCCATCGATATCAAACACGAGTCCCGTTCCCCCATTCGTGCCGTCCGATTTATGGAGTTCCCGTCCACCACTTGGAGTCATCGCGACAAAGTAGAGCATGTTACCGACGACGGTAAGATTGCTTGGATCCGAATCGGTCGTCGAGCCGTAAAGATTCCGAACACGTTGCGTGCCGGGCCCCGTGCCGTCGCTAACGTAGAGCTCGCGGTTGGTGCCGTCGGTGGCGGTGAAATACAACTTGCCAGCGAAGACAGTGAGGTCTTGAGGGGCTGCGCTAACGGTTGATGACAGGTTCTTAACGCGAACCGTTCCCGTATTGGTGCCGTCGGACTTGTATAACTCGGTTTGACCGTCGGGCCCAGTGGCACTAAAGAAAAGCAGCCCATCGTAGGCGGTCAGTTCGTGGGGATTGGAGCTTACGTTGCCAGCGAGGTCTTTAACTCGAGCCGTGATGCCAAGTTCCGTCGTCCGGAACAATTCCACTTCACCATCAGCCCCCGTCGCCGCGAAGAATAGGTCGTCGCCGACAATCGTCAACTCATGAGGCGTGGAATCCTGCGACCCGCCGACATTCTTGAGGATGCCGGTGCCGTCCTGCGTCCCATCGGAATGGAATAGCTCGACTTGTCCATCGAAGCGAGTCGCCGCAAAAGCGACTTGCGGCATTCCAGAGCGTTCTACCAGATCGGCGATAAACACGTCTTGCGATCCGTTCAGATCATTGGCTGCAACATCATCTCCGAACGAATCAAAAACAACAGCCGACCCATCGGCGGAAATGGCGAGGTTGTTGCTGCTGCCGCGGCTGCTGCCTGTGTCGTCCTGATTCGTGCTGACCAGAACGGTCAAGGGGTCGTTGATGCGTCGCGCAAATATGTTCGCCGAGAATCCATTGTATTGGTCGAGTGTCAAGTCACGAGCCGACGAGCGAAACGCCACGATGTTCCCATCAGCACTAATGGATGGAGCGAATGAGTGACTATCGCTGCCGCCGCCATCCACGTCTTGGCTGATCAGAGTCGTCGATGGCGAGGCTCCGATACTTCTCGCAAAAATGTCTCGTCGATTGTTCGTGTCATTGGCAACCAGATTGGCAGCGAGGCTTTCGAAAGCCACCACCGAGCCATCGGCGCTGATCGCAGGGTTCGCGGACAGATTCGATCCGCTGCCGCCTGTTGTATTTTGGCTGACCAAGTGCGTCGTCGGCGTACCGGTAAACGTTCGAGCGAAGATATCTTGAATGGCTCCATTCGTATCATTGGTCACGAATCCGGAACCGGTACTCTCAAACACGACGGTTGATCCGTCTGCGCTAATGGCTGACTTGAGGGCAAAGCCGCCGCCGCTTGCAGTCCCGGCTGTGTTGACGCTGACCAGCGATGTGACCGGCGTAGCGGCTGCGATCGTGCGACGAAAAATGTCGAAGTTATTTGACGAGTCGATTGGCTCGAGGTCCGTCGCGGTACTCCGAAAAGAAATGACCGAGCCATCGGCGCTGAGGCTGGGGCTGTCTGAACTGGCGTTCCCGCTGCCGCCGGTCAGGTTTGCGCTGACTAGTACCGTAGTGGTGCCGCCCACGGGTCGCACGAAGACGTCGGTAAGAAACGCATTGGTATCGTTGGGGATGAGGTTCGTGGCTCCGCTCACTAAAGCGACCGTAGAACCATCGGCGCTCAACACGGGATCACGAGATTGGCTGTTCCCGCTGGCTGTTCCGGCTGGCGTTGCGCTGACGAGCGACGTCGCGGGCGTACCCGCAAACGTGCGCACAAATATGTCTTGATTACCATTCGCGTCGATACCCACCAGATCTTCGGCAACACTTTCAAACGCCACCACCATGCCATCGGCGCTGATGACAGGGTTCATGGATGCCCCGTTACCGGTTCCGGTGCCATTTTGGTTTGTGGAAACGAGATCAATGTTGCCAGTCAGTCGATCAAAGCGAAAAACGTCACGCGTGTTGTTGTTATCGCCAATCGCCAGGTTGGGCGCGTCGCTCTCAAAGACGACGTAGCGCCCGTTCTCCGATACGGATTGTCGCAAACCGACTTCCGAGGTACCGGCGGCTGACGCCGAAGCCAGCGACAAGGGCGACATCGAAACGACTTCGTTGGGTGTGGCCGCGTCCACGGCGCGTGCGAAAATGTCGGTGCGATTGTTAAAATCCAAAGGCACGAGGTCACTGCTGCTGCTCTTGTAGACGACGACCGAGCCATCGGGGCTGAGGACCGGAGCCGTCGAACTTCCGTTGCCACCCATCCCCGCCGAATCGGTTGAGATCATCGTCGTGGTGACGCTATTGATCGTACGCGCAAAAATATCCGTAAGGTTTCCATTGAGGTCACTTGCCACAAGGTTCGTAGCCTGGCTTTGGAAAGCGACGACGTTTCCATCAGCGCTGATTATTGGATCGGTTGAATTGCCGTTGGCGGTGGTTCCTCCGAGTTCGTCGGTGCTGACAAGAATCGTTGTGGGAGTTCCTGCAAGCGTCCTGGCGAAAATGTCGGTTGAATAGTTTGCGTCGTTGATGATGAGAGCATTGGAAGAACTTTCAAAGGCGACGACAGCGCCGTTTGCGCTGATAGATGCGTTAAACGTATTGCCTCCAACGGCAAGTCCATTCGTTCCAACGGATACCAAAGTCGTCGGTGCGCTTGCATCGGACGGTCTGGCGAACAGGTCGTAGGAACCATTGGGGTCGTTGGAAACGTGGTCGGCCGCTCGGCTCTCGAAGATGATCATTGAACCATCGGCACTTAAACGGGAATTCTGCGAGCCATCGCTGGCGGTATTCGTGCCAAAGCGATTACTGCTGATCAAAGTCGCCGTGGAGTTGCCAAGATCACGCACGAAAACATCGGTTCGGTTATTCGTGTCGCTCGTGGTGACAAGGTCCGTTGCGCGACTTTCAAAAGCGACGACTGATCCGTTGTCGCTAACGGACGTGATCCATGATGATGAATTGCCACCGTTAGTGCCGGCTGAATTGCTACTCAAAAGCGTCGTGGTTGGAGTTCCAGAGAGCGTACGGGCGAAAGCATCTCCGTTGAATCCATTCGAGTCGAAGGATACCAAATCATTGCTGGAGCTATTGAAAGCTACCACATTTCCGTTGGCGCTGATGAGAGGGGAGTAGCCACCGTCGGCGGCAAAATCTCCCGACATATTGACGCTGACGAGCGTCGTCGAAGGAGTCGCCCCAAAGGTACGTACAAATACGTCTGTGTTGTCATTGGTGTCGTTGTTCAGCAAGTCACTGGCGAAGCTCTCAAACGCGACTCGAGAACCGTCGGCGCTGATGGTGGGCGAGCCAGAGAAACTGTTGCCGGTTCCGGTCCCATGACGGTTGATGCTGACAAGGTCAATTTCATCGTTGAGTCGATCGTAGCGGAAAACGTCAGATGTATTGTTGGTGTCGCCGGCAACGAGATTGGATGCTTGACTCACAAAGACGACGTATCGCCCGTCGGCTGAAGTCGATTGATCCGAGATTTCGGACGATTGGAAGGGTGTCGCAGATGCTAAGGATGAATGAGCTGTGGAAACCATATCGGCTGCGAGTAGCCGCCGATCCTCGAGGGATTCAAGTGCAAGTCGCTTTCGTTGCTTCTTAAGTCTTGTGTTTCGCTTCCTGTTCCGGCCAATCTCTGAAGGTTTCGTCATGGATTCTCTTTACTGTGGTTTGGCATGCTCCAGTG
>CAYYHV010000357.1:0-8304 GCA_964471695.1 uncultured Pirellulaceae bacterium | reverse complement strand
GTCGGCTATGGGTGGCTTGCTCAACGACTTATCCGCATGTCTACCCGGGCAACAAACCGAATGACAAACTGGTAATTCTTGAAGATACGAATGGAGACGGTCGAGCCGACAGCTCCAGCGTCTTTGCCGATGATCTACATATTCCGCTGTCGTTCGAGTTCGGTGATGGTGGTGTTTACGTTTCCGATGAGCCCCACCTAACCTTCATCAAGGATACCGATGGCGACGGGAAAGCTGATTTCCGTAGAAGGTTGCTTACGGGATTCGGCACCGAGGACTCGCACCATTCGCTTCATGATTTCACATGGACTCCCGATGGCGACTTGATTTTTCGCGAAGGCATTTTTCATCATTCGCAGGTCGAGACGGCGTACGGACCCATTCGACAACGCAATAGCGGCTGGTACCGGTTCACGCCAAGCAACCAGCGGCTGACGAGCTTCGGAACTTACCATAGCACCAATCCGTGGGGCGTCACTTTTGACGATTGGGGGCAGCACGTCGCCAGCCACCCAATTTATGCAGCCGCGTTTCATGCGACGGATCCGCCGTATCCACAGCAGCATCCCAAACCTACGGGATTGCGAGCCTATTCGGGAACGTGTGGGCAAGAATTCGTCGACTTTGCAACATTTCCCGATGAGCTAAGGGGGCACTATATCAAGGCGCGGTACAAGCCGACGAATCGCATCGAAATCCATCGCTGGAATGAACAGCCTTTTGGATTTGACGAAGAATATGTAGGAGACGTAATCTTCTCAACGAATTTGAGCTTCATACCCGTTGACGTTCGGTTCGGACCTCGAGGTGCCCTCTATGTTTGTGACTGGTACAACCCGATCAAAGGCCATGCTCAGTATTCGCTGCGGGACGAACGCCGCGATCGACATTCTGGTCGCATCTGGCGAATCACTACAAAGGGCAAGCCGCTACAAGAGGCTCCTGTGATTGCGGACGCATCGATCACCGAATTGTGTGACCTGCTGAAACGCCCCGAGTACCGATACCGTTACTGGGCGAAACGCGAGCTGCGGGGAAGAGATCATGAAGAAGTGGCAGCCACGCTTGACGATTGGGTGAAACGACTTGACCGCAACAATGCTCGGTTCAGCCATCACCTCCTCGAAGCCATTTGGGCTTATCGTTGGATTGGCGATGTGCGTCCTGACATGTTGCGTGAACTCTTCACATCGGAACAACCTCTGGCTCGTGCTGCTGCTACAGAACAATTGAGGTACTGGCACAAGGAAATGCCCGATGCGATCCAATTGCTGCAGAAGGCGGCGAATGATGAGGGCAGTATCGTGCGTATGCAAGCCGCAATTGCCGCATCGCACATCGGTACCCGCGAAGCATTAGACGCGATGTTAGACGTGACTCGCCACCCGTCGGCTGATCATCTGGCCTACGCCATCGCGACTTCGCTAGGATCGAAATCGCTGCGTCGCCATTGGAAAAACAATCCTAAGTATCGACACGTCGCCTTACTTGTAAGTAACCGCCAAAACAAAGAAGCGCTGCGTGAGCCTCGACCGAATAAGCAACAGAAGACATTCGACAGGCAAAAGAATCTCAAAACTGTTAAAATCTCCTGCCTGCCGGAACGAATGCTCTATACCGTTCGCAAGTTTCGTGTTCAGCCCGGACGCCCAGTGAAGGTCGTCTTCTCAAATCCCGATGCCACGGATCACAACTTAGTCTTCGTCCGCGATGGTTCGCTCGAAGCAGTCGGAATGGCTGCAAACAATATGGCGAGGGATCCAGCCAATGCGAATTCGGATTTCATTCCGTCGGGCATGGACGATCAGATCCTTGAGTCTTCTCCGATGATCGGCCCGACTCGCAAGAGCCGCGTTCATGTGCTTCGATTCGTAGCGCCGAAGGAACCGGGAATTTATCCCTATGTTTGCACTTTCCCAGGACACTGGGTGGTTATGAAAGGTGAGATGATCGTCGCTTCTTCGAAGGAAGAAGCCGATCGGTTGGTCGCTGATCGACGCCCCAGTTTCGTCAAGGATTGGACGATGGCCGACTTCCCAGCCCCGGTTCCAGTTGCGAATGATGAGCGCTCGATCATGCGAGGCATGGCTGCCTTCATCGACGCACGCTGCCACCAATGCCACAACGTCGGCGATAACGCCACAACTCTTGGCCCTGATTTGAGCAAGATCAGCGAGCGATTCCAGGGTCGCAAACTTCTTCAACACATTGTGGAACCGTCCGCCGAAATCAACAAAGATTATCAAGCCGTCACGTTCGTCTTGGATACGGGTAAAGTCGTTAGCGGCATCATCACTTCGGAGACAGCAAATGATGTTACGATCGTTGGAAATCTGCTTGCCCCGAAACAGACAATGACCATCAAGAAGTCCGCAATCGACTTCCGCGAGCCAAGTCGCGTATCATCCATGCCGCAAGGCATGTTGAACTCACTCGCCAAGGAACAAATCCTGGACCTCTTGGCGTTCTTGCAAAACGGTGGCTTCCAACTTCCGGCTTATCTGGAAGAAATCTGTAAACCGGCTGTAAAGTAACGAAGAAGCAATCAGCTTCTCAGGAATGCACCGGCGCGACGTGCGATCGAGTCAACCAACCGACCCAACACAGATATAGTCCCAGCGCCAAAACTGGATACACCGACCACGCGTATGACGAAGGCAAGCGGTCGTGGAACGCGTTGGATACGGTGTCGACCGTGCCCGTTCGAAAGATCGCGTATGCATTCAGCGCCGCGACAACCAGGAACATGAATCCTGACAAGGCAAGCAATCGTGGAGCCGGCTTCCACAAATACAGGCCGAGGAAGTTCAGAGGAAAGAGCAACAAGGTCAGCCCACCCCATCCAAAACGCGGCATCATGATTTCACGCACAGAAGGGATGCCGATCGAGACGAAGGACCCGACAACGACCGCCGCGAGAACAGCCACAATACACATCACATCAATACGACGTACGCAAACTTCAGCCGTAGAATGCGACGAGCCTGAATCGTGCGGGGTCGCATACGGATTAAGGTCGTGTGCTTCTGTTTTGGATGAATGAGTCAAGCGGATCAATCACCTTAAGTTGATGTAAGGCACACCAACGAACTAAGAATTCGGGTCGGTGCCGGTAAACTTGGAAATCGCATCGCTCAGCCCTGGGAGCTCGATTCCTTCGGTGAGAGACTGCATCATTTCGGCATGACGCTGCTTCGCCTTGGCGGCGGCTTGATTGATCGCAGCCGCCAGAAGGTCCTCGATCATTTCCTTCTCGTTCTTTTCGATGAGCGAGGGTTCAATGGTCACCTTGAGGACTTCGCCCACTCCATTGACCTGGACTTGTACCATACCACCGCCGGCATCGGCGTCGATGCGTTCGGCTTTGAGCTGAGCATTGATGCCTTCCATCTTCCCGCCCATTTCCTGCGCGGACTTCATCAAGTTGGCGATATTTCCGAGATTGCCAAGTCCTTTAAACATGGGTTCTATCCTTTGAAGAAGAGAGTATGCGCGGCTGTCGCGCGTAAAGCGATTCTATCTGATTTGGACGGCTTCACGAAATCGTTTGCACACGGTACTGCACTTAGGTTGACGAAAAAGCGTCGATGCGAGTCATGCGACTCGCCGGAGAACGGTCAACGATCCCTAGGCTAGGTTTTCGCAGGTTTGGGCTCGCCCTCAAGCACACGAGTCACATCGGCATCAAACAACTCGCTGGCTTCCTGCACAAACGGGTGGGACAACGCCTGCCGAATCAGGGTTTGTTGCGACGCCGTCCGTTTGGGCGCTGCCTTTTTGGTTGGGGCTAAGTCGACTTCGAAATCCAATCGGACATTTCGCCCCGTACACTGTTCGACTAGCTGTTCCAAACGGCGGTGAAGCTCGACGCGGCGGCATCGGTCCGCATTAATCGTCTTGGCGAAGCGGATCACCATCTTGTTATCGCTCACCAACTGAACCGTCGAGAAATTACTGGCGAAATTCCCGTCGATCCCGTCGACTTGCTTGCAAACGGTTCGCCAAACTTGAGCAGCCGTCCCAGAAGAAAGATCGACTTGGGGCATAGCCACGTTGGGCGCGGGTTCAGCCTCTTCCGCAGGAGCTGGAGAAACTGCCGGTGATGATTCAACCGGAGCCGGTTCGGATGGGCTCTCCGTCTGAACTTTCGCATTTGCGCCATCGCTGAGGACTGGCGCTACTTCCGGTTCACTTTCTTTTTTTTTAACGCCGACTCCCGGTTTGGGCATCGCTGTCGGCTTTCCACTGCTGGCTTTCGTCGGCGTCTTTTTCGCCGGTGGTGGAGCGGCTGATCCAGCCGCTTGGCTGCCAAGATTGGCGACTAACTCAGGCAACGACTGCAAATCTTCAAGATAAGCGACTCGCACCAAAGCCGTCTCGACGAGCGTGCGGCGGTCTACACTTTGTCGCATCCTAGCCAATGATTGATCTATGATCTGAACGGCCGCAAGGATTGTTTCCAAACCCCATTGCTCGCCGAACGCTTTGAGCTGCGGCAAGTCCGAGGGGTGCGCGTGACGTAGCAAGTCCGCCGAGGCTCCGACGAACGCAGCCATCACGTCGCGAAAGTAACCCAACAGTTGTTCGGTCAGTTGCCCCACATCCACACCCTGCGTGAGTGCCTGATCCAGTTGAGCCAGCGCCTCCGCCGCGTTACGCTCCAATAGCGCCTGGGCCAGATTGGCAACCGAACTGGAGTCGGCCGTTCCCAGCAGCGAATGCACCGTTTCTACCGTAATGCTCGTACCGCCAAACGCCAGCAATTGCTCGAGCAACGATTGGCTGTCTCGCATGGAACCTGCGGCTCGTCGAGCCAACAAGTCCAAGGCTGCGGTTTCGGCCGTCGCGCCTTCGGCGTCCACAATTTCCTGCAGTCGCCCAACGATGGCTTCCTTCTCTACGGGTGCAAAATCGAATCGCTGACACCTTGAGAGGACCGTGATGGGAATCTTTTCCGGGTCAGTCGTGCAGAAGATAAACTTCACATGATCTGGTGGCTCTTCCAAAGTCTTGAGAAGCGCGTTGAACGCTTCCTTGGTGAGCATGTGCACTTCGTCGATGATGTACACTTTGAATTTCGCGCGACTGGGACGCACATTGACGTTCGAACGCAATTGCCGAATCTCGTCGATACCGCGATTGCTGGCTCCGTCGATTTCGAGAACGTCGATATCGTTTCCCGCCGTGATGCCGACGCAGTTGTCGCACTCATCGCATGGGTCGGGTGTCGGCCCCTTTTCGCAGTTGAGTGCCTTGGAAAAAATTCTGGCAGTCGATGTTTTGCCGACTCCACGAGCCCCGGTAAACAAATACGCATGACCGACTCGGTTCGATTCGATTGCGTTGCGAAGAGCTCGCGTTGCTTGTTGCTGACCAATAAGTTGATCAAAATTCTGAGGCCGATACCGTCGGGCTACGACGATATACTCGTCTTGCGGCGCAGAATCAGAAGAGTTGGGCGAATCGCTCATGATGCCGATTGTACAGTCCGTTGACGAAATCACGACTGTTGAAATCACATGGCAAACAGCCGCATGGGCTGTGGGAGAGAGGCCCCCGCACAAAGGTCCTCCTCTTAGGGCTGCTCCGGTTAAGGCCTGACCCGATTCGTGGACTCCCCCTCGCGGAGGCCACTCTCCCACAGATTCACCAGTGTTTTGTACGGCCTAGACGCTCGATCGTCAAAGGGACCAACGTCAAGAACCGAATTTGTCAGCTTTATTAGCAGCCACATTACCGGTTAGACTGCATTCCCCGGTATTTCAAAACTTCCTTTTGTATCCGTATCCGCAGAAAATGTCGCTTAACGTTACAACAACCCAACTTGTCGATCAGATCAGCCAGAAAAGCGAGGAACTTCGGATTGTCGTCCACGACGACGGGCTGAATGTACCCGTCTACGATTTTGGCGTCAAAGTCCCCGGCAGCCTGGGAGCCGGCATCGAATTGGCCCGCGTCTGTACCGCCAATTTGGCCACAATCGACGTCTTACCGTCCAATCCAGCCATTTGGACCGGACCGGCGGTGACGATTCGTACCAACCATCCCATCGCGGCTTGCATGGCGTCCCAATATGCCGGCTGGAAAGTCTCCTACGAGGACTATTTTGCGATGGGTTCAGGTCCAATGCGAGCCGCCGCGGGTGATGAGGAAATCTTTGAACAGATTGGGTTGCGTGAAAGCCCTCTTGTCGCCGTCGGGGTCCTCGAATCCAGCAAACTTCCGCCCCCCGAAGTCTGTCGACGGATCGCCGACGATTGTGATGTCGAGTGGCGGAAACTATCGCTTCTAGTGGCTCCGACCAGCAGTCTCGCTGGAACGATTCAAATTGTGGCTCGCTCGTTAGAGACGGCTTTACACAAGCTGTTTGAACTGGAATTCGATCTGACTCAGGTCGTCAGCGGGATGGGCGTGGCTCCAATGCCTCCGGTTGCGGCGGATGATCTGATAGGCATCGGTCGAACCAACGATGCGATACTTTACGGCGGCCAAGTCAACTTGTGGGTCGAATCGGAAGATTCATTGCTGGAGGAACTGATGCCCAAGGTTCCCAGCAATGCGTCAGCCATGCATGGTAAACCCTTCGCGCAGATTTTCGCCGAAGCTGGCCACGACTTTTACGAAATTGATCCCCTACTCTTCAGCCCGGCTTGGATTCAGATTAATAATCTTCGTTCGGGTCGCATCTTCACAGCCGGCCAATTGGCCCCCCAAGTCATCGCCGAGTCGTTTGGTGTCGAATAGTCCCCTACGTATTGTTGTGTTGGGTGCGGCCACGAGCTGGTACCTCGATGATCTTCGGCGAGCCGCCGATAACGGCATCGAGATCGTGCGGGCGTCATTTGAAACGCTGGCGGCTTCGCTTGGCCGCCCCCAAACAGACATCCGTGATCGCGACATTGGCCTGGAACAAGTCGACGGAGTCATCGTACGAACGATGCCGGCTGGCAGTCTGGAACAAGTCATCTTTCGCATGAATGCCTTGGCGCGGCTGGAAGCTATTGGCATTCCCGTGATCAATTCTCCAAGATCACTCGAAGTCGCCATCGACAAGTACCTGGCGCTGGCATTACTCGAGTCGGTTGGATTTCATGTTCCCGAGACCGTTTGCTGCCAGGATCATCACACCGCCATGGACGCATTCGACGCGCTCGGCGGCGACGTTGTCGTCAAACCTCTGTTTGGTAGCGAGGGCCGCGGCATGATGCGAGTGGATGATGCCGACATCGCCCGGCGTGTATTTGGAACCTTGGCACAACTGAACGCGGTGATCTATTTGCAAAAATTCGTCCCGCACAATTGCCAGGATATACGACTGCTCGTGGTCGGTGACGAAGTCTTTGGGATGACGCGCAAGAATCCACGCGATTGGAGAACGAACGTCAGTCGCGGTGGAGTTGGTCAGCCTCTCCAGGTTTCCAGTGAGTTGGCGGAGATGGCTCATCGAGCCGCCAAAGCCGTCGGCGCCGCCATCTGCGCGTTGGATATTCTTCCCGCGAAGGATGGCAAACATTTTGCACTCGAAGTGAATGCCGTACCCGGCTGGCGAGCCCTCAGCCGCGTAAATCAGGTAGATATCGCGGCGAAAGTGCTCTCTCTGGTGCGGACACTTGCCTCCGGCTGATTCCCCCCCTTACCATTGTGGCCACTGAGAGAGACTGAGCACTTGCCCATTTTGCCTGGTGTTTTGTTTCTTGCGAGAACTTTGGAATTCCACCGTGGGCATCCAAGGTCGCCCAACATCGTATCGCCAAGCAAATTCAAACGGGAATTTCTCGTCGAGCCAAATCTATGAGCATTGCCACAGAATCACCCTCGAAACAGCAATGTAATATCGGCGCCCGGCTGACCGAGATGGCAGCCAAAATGCCGAATGCCGTCGCCGTCGTGATGACGGATGGTAAGAAGCACGGCAAATATAACTATCGCCAAGTCACATTTGCCGAACTCGAAGAAGATAGCAATCGGATCGCCGCAGGGTTGATGGAGATGGGTGTGCGTCCCGGCACGCGGCTGGCGTTAATGGTCAAACCTAGCATCGACTTCGTTTCGCTCACATTCGCGCTTTTCAAAGCGAGTGCCGTCACGATCCTGATCGACCCAGGCATGGGCAAAGACAACTTGCTCCTG
This sequence comes from uncultured Pirellulaceae bacterium, assembly GCA_964471695.1. Lineage (GTDB taxonomy): Bacteria > Planctomycetota > Planctomycetia > Pirellulales > Pirellulaceae > CAYYHV01. Next base: position 174 of record CAYYHV010000357.1, on the reverse strand, counting down.
TGTTTGGAAGAAGTCCAACCTCAAGGGTTCGTTGCGATTTCGCTGGCCCACGCATTGCGCATCATCAATCGCCATCGCTTTCCGGCATCGAAACAGAATGTGACCGTAGGGCGGCGTTGGTTTTGGGGCGGACCTACGCTCAAGAAGCTGCGTGAGACTTCCCCGAGTAAATAC
>CAYYHV010000356.1:3906-8340 GCA_964471695.1 uncultured Pirellulaceae bacterium | reverse complement strand
ATCGGGTTTGAAACGATGTGCCGAAGGCAAACCGACTGGTCCGTCTTTCTTGAACGATCCACGATTGGCCGAGTCGTAGTTCCACTTGCCGCCCATCGGATCGGAACCGTCGAGTAAGATTTCGTGCTTGCGACGTAACTCGCGATAGAAGTACTCTAGCCGCAATTGCTTTCGCCCTTCGGCGTGCTTAGCGAACTCTTCTGGGGTACTGTAAAAGTGACGATCAGAGCGTACGTCTAAATCCAGGCGGTGTTTCTTAGCGACTTTCCTGAGTAGATCTAGGATTACCCATTAACATTAAAACAAAACAACCAACTTTTCGGGTTGAAGCGATTCGATTGAGTCTGAGAGCACGTCGGCCAGTCCGCCATCGGTCGCATCAAGGCACTGGTACTCGATTGGGAATTTGCGTTTCTTCAAACCGTCCCGAAAATGTCGCATCGCAGCAAGAAAAATGGCAATCCGGGCTTTGTGGTTCCAAACATAAGTCGACTCTTCGTCAACTTCTGCCATCCACACCACGTCGTTCTGCTTGTCAAATCCGTCGAAGGCTGAGGATTTTGAGTCCAGTTGGTCTCCGAGAATGATGACGAGATTTCTACATTGATGTTTCATATGTTGCGCGTGGATGTTGATTCTCGGTTAAGGCCCTGTCGCTTGCTTACCAAACCGAAGTCTACATACACAATTCACTTCCCATGAAGCCCAAACGCGTTACACCCGGTCCAGGCCAGGAATCTGTATGGGATTATCCACGCCCACCTCGTTTAGAGTCGAGCACAGAACGCATACGCGTGATCGTCGGTGAATGGGTATTGGCGGATTCGACTCAGGCGAAGCGCGTCTTGGAAACGAGCCATCCCCCGGTGTATTACATTCCACCAGTGGATATCGACACCGGGGTTTTGCGCGAGTCGAGCAGGCGTTCGTTCTGCGAGTGGAAAGGTGAAGCTCGTTACTACGACGTTTGGCTTCCCGGCCGAGTCATAGCGCAAGCGGCGTGGTTCTATCCGCGTCCGACGGCTCGTTTCGCCGAAATAGAAGGGCATTTGGCGTTTTATCCAAGCAAAGTTGACGCTTGTTTTGTCGGAAACGAACAAGTCCAATCGCAAGCCGGCGACTTTTATGGTGGCTGGATAACTTCTCGAGTCGTCGGGCCATTCAAAGGGGAGCCGGGCACGATGGGCTGGTAGGTGCTCGTTCTCAACCCAACGCGGGAGACGACGGCTTGTGATTTCAACAATCCTCTGTTGTCGACGGATCTTTGATCTACTTTCGCTGGATTGGGTGTTGCCTTTCTAACCGAGGTCTGCCCAAGCGAGTTGGGTTGGTGGACGATTCGGCGCATCTGTTACGATGAGGCAATGAATACCCATGTACTCGCCATCTTGATTCTGCTGGCATTCAATCTAACGACTTTCTCGGTTCGGCAAGCCAAAGCGCAAAACGCCTCTCAGGATTCGGCAGAAGGAAGTCATCAAAAGATGATTGTGGAATTGGCGCAGATCGCCAAGCAGGCGGCTGTGGACAATCCGTATTTCGGCACTGCCAGCACGGATCGACTGGCTCGCATGATCTCCCATGCTCCCAAAGACTTGCCGGCTGAGCAGCTATGTAACGCGCTGGTGCAGCTGGGAACCAACGAGCTTCGGTTGGGACGAGAACAGGATGCGATCAAACATTGGATGTCGGCAGCCCGCATTATTTCCAAGGCTCCAGAGCGGGCGCCGCAGCAAATTAAAGAGTATGCCAGTTTCTTTCTCGCCGTCGGCTTCATGCGGCTGGGCGAGACGCAAAACTGCTGTGTGAGGAATAATGAAGACAGTTGCGTCTATCCAGTCCAAGGCGCCGGTATCCATACGAACCAAGAAGGTTCGCGTGCAGCCATCAAGATGCTCGAACAGCTGTTGAAGAATTCCCGGAACCCCGAAATGGTTGGGCAAGCCAAATGGTTGTTGAATATTGCATATCAAACTGTTGGCGAGTATCCCGATGGTGTGCCAGCGGAGTACTTGATTCGGGCGGACGCCATCGATTCGGGGAAGCCGATCAAACGGTTTCGTAACATTGCCAAGCAACTGGGGCTGGACACGTTCAGCACGTCGGGGGGAGTCGTCGCCGACGATTTCGACGGCGACCATCGCATTGATTTGCTCGTCTCAACTTACGATCCAGCGGGGCAAATCAAGTTCTTTCGTAATACTGAGGCGGGAAAGTTTGAAGATCGAACACAACAAGCCAACCTGTTGGGCATCACAGGTGGACTGAATATGGTTCAGGCGGATTACAACAACGACAATCATGTAGATGTATGCATAACACGTGGCGGTTGGTGGAAACAAAACGGACGCCACCCAAATTCTTTGCTGCGAAATAATGGTGACGGAACCTTTACCGACGTGACCTTTATGGCGGGGCTTGCGTCTCCGAAGCTGCCCACCCAGACGGCTTCATGGGCGGACTATGATCTGGATGGTGACGTTGACCTCTTTGTTGGCAACGAATCAATGAATGATCGCGATCAGTTGGTTGCCTGTCAGCTCTTTCGCAACAATGGCGACGGGACGTTTACGGATGTTGCTGAAGCGGCACGGGTGACAAACAACGCATTTCCCAAGGCGGTGATTTGGGGCGACTTTGACAACGATCGTTGGCCCGATCTCTACGTTTCGAATTTCGAAGGTCACAATCGGCTGTATCGTAACAACGGTGACGGCACCTTCACTGATGAGGCAAAACGACTGGGGGTGACGGAGCCCATCGCGAGCTTTCCGGCGTGGTTTTGGGATGTCGACAACGACGGTCGGCTGGAACTTTTTGTTGGAGCCTACGGAACGAAAATTAACGACCTGACGAATTCATTGCAGAAGAAGAAGTTTAAGGCTGAGTTGCCGCGATTGTATCGTTGGCAAAACGATGGCTTTGTTGATGTTGCTGCCAGCATGGGACTGATCCATCCATCGGCTCCCATGGGTTCAAATTTCGGTGACCTCGACAATGACGGTTATTTGGATTTCTATCTCGGCACGGGCTGGCCGGACTACAAATCACTTATGCCAAACATGATGTATCGCAACCGGGCTGGCGAGCAATTCTCGAATGTCACGGTGAGCGGTGGATTCGGGAATCTGCAGAAGGGGCACGCGATCGCCTTTGCTGATTTCGACAAGGATGGCGATCAGGATATCTTTCAACAGATGGGGGGTGCGTTTCCTGGCGATAAGTACTTCGACGCCTATTACGAGAATCCCGGATTTGGGAATCAATGGTTGAATGTGCGACTGGTTGGTAGAAAATCGAATCGCTCGGGGATCGGGAGCAAAATAACTGTGACAATCGCTGAGGCGTCAGAACGAAAGATTTGTCGCTGGGTCAACAGTGGCGGCTCATTCGGGGCTAGTCCGTTGCGACAGCACTTTGGACTGGGCAGCGGGAATGGTGAGATTTCAGTAGAAGTCTACTGGCCCAAGACCGGGTTATCCCAAACTTATGAAGAAGTGCCGAGGAATACGTCGATTGAGATTGTAGAAGGTGCCCGCGAGATAATAAAACTGGACTAGGCGAATGGATCGAATGACGATTGGCAATGCACTGTCGGCTTTGAGTCGGGAAAAAGAATTCAGGACGGTCTTCTCCCATGGAACACTTGAAGTTGAAATCTACCGACCCGCTGGGGTGGATAAGCAAACTCCACATGATCGGGACGAGCTATACGTCATCGCGAGTGGCTGCGGGTTCTTCACCAAGAATGGGGAGTCACGCCAACCCTTTGAAGTTGGTGAGGTTCTCTTTGTTCCTGCTGGAGTCGAACATCGGTTTGAAGAATTTTCAGACGACTTCTCGACTTGGGTCTTTTTCTATGGACCTGTCGGTGGCGAAGCCAACCGTCGTTGATTCAAGATCGCTCCTTTAGCGGTAAGCGGATAGCTGTCCGTTGTCCATGAAAGTATAAAGTCGGAAAGTATCTTCGGAATGTTCGGAAACCCTCTATTCGCTTTTGGCGTCCTCGTCGCATTTGCAATTTTTTTAGGATTCATCGGGGACAAGCTCCGCTTACCACGCGTTACATCGTATCTGGTATCCGGCGTGGTGATTGGTCCGAGCCTTTTGCAGTTGATAGACCATGATCAGCTTCATCACGTGATACACGTCGCGGATCTCGCGATGGCGTTGGTTCTATTTAATCTGGGGTCTCACTTTTCGATTGCTCTGCTGAATCGGATCAAATCGCACATTATTCCTGTGGCTATTGGTGACCTGGCTTGTACGTCTCTATTTGTCACCGTCGGATTGTGGCTGTTTGGAATTGGATTGGGCCCAGCCATGTTGTTGGGCTGTCTGGCAATGGCGTCGGCCCCCGCGACGACGGTGCTGGTCCTCAAGGATTTGCGTTCGGAAGGGTGTGTTACCGAGTCGGCGCAGGCACTGGTCGTT
>CAYYHV010000356.1:0-3896 GCA_964471695.1 uncultured Pirellulaceae bacterium | reverse complement strand
TTTCAACAATCTGGCGACAATCATCGTGTTTGAATTGCTGATGTTGGTTTTGGTTTCAACGGCTTCAACCGGATCGGAAGGCATCCTTTCTCAGCTTGGCGACTTTAGCTGGACGCTGGTCGGTTCGATTGCCGTAGGGCTGGTACTGGGGTTTGTTTTGAGCTTCTCGGCTGGTTTCCTCTCGACAGCACATTGGATGGCAGTCTTGTTGGGCGTGGTCATGATTGGATTGGGATTGTGCGAAGTCTTGCCCATGTCTTACATGCTCGTGTTTCTTGTGACTGGGTTTGTTTACTCGAACACCGTGCCGGATAGCGAACAGGATTTGCATGAATCAGAAAAACTGACTTCCCTGCTCTGCGTGGCTTTCTTTGCAATTCACGGAGCCGAATTGCGCTTGGACCAGTTCTTGCAGTTGGGCGCAATCGGGGCTGCCTACATCGTATTGCGTTCCCTGGGGAAGTATGTCGGAATTCGCCTGGCCGCAAACTGGTCACATGAATCACTGGAAATGCGTGACTGGTTGGGAGCCACGATGCTCTCGCAAGCTGGGGCTGCGATCGCGCTGTCGACGGCTGCCGTCGCGCGGGACCCATCATTTGCATCAGTGCAAACGATTATTTTGGGGTCGGTGATCGTCTTTGAAATTATCGGGCCGCTGCTCATCAGGACAGCTGCCGTGAATTCTGGTGAGGTTCCCATTGCCCATGTTGCGCGACACTCTGATTTGTCCTTTATGGATCAATTCCAATCGATGTGGTGGAAACTGAGGACTTCGATGGGAGTCGATGCGATGCCCAAGATTGAAGCGCAAGAGATGACGGTAGCGTCGCTGGCTCGATCAAAGGTGAGCGGTATTCCGCAGGCTGCAGGATTCGATGCAATTATCTCGCATATTGAACATAGCCATGATAATACGTTTCCCGTCGTTAATCCCAAGAATCAGGTGGTGGGGATTATTCGTTATCAGACACTGAGCGAAACGCTTTTTGATCCGACAGTTGCGCCGCTGGTGTGTGCGGAAGATATTGCAACACCCGTGGAGCAGGTGGCTCATCTTGACGAGTCGGCTACGACGCTCTTCGACTTTTTTCAACGATCCAGCGACGATTGTATCCCCGTCATTTCACGCGATGAGTCGCGGCATTTTGAAGGTGTTGTGCGCCGAGCCGACTTGCGTACGATGCTGATTCGCAAACGTAAAAAGGGAGCTGGGCATTAGTCAGTGTAGTGGGTCATCAATAGCCACTTTCGGATCGAATTGGCAGGCCACCAGTTGCTTCATTCATCTGTGTTCGTCAGTTGCGATTTCTTTACCGTAATTTCGTGAACCGATTCGCCAGAAATGTTTATCACCTGATATCGAACGGTCGGGTCGCTAACCGTCGTGTCGAACGTTACCAAGCCAAACGACTGCTGCTTGTTGTAGGATAAAATTGCGGTGGGCATCTCTTTGTGGACGTGTTGGTTAGTCAGACGCGAAGAGTTGAACTCGTAGAAGTCGTAACCGCCAGGGTATGAAATACGCCAGGCATCACTTCGATGTCGATCTGCCGACATCAGGACAACGCCCTCAACTTTTTCCGAACGTAGTAGATCAAAAATCTTGTTCCGTTCGGATTTGTAACCGTTCCAGGTGTCGAGGCTGTCGCCTTTGGATTCAAAAGTCCATGGCACAGAAGAGACGAGCACCTTGAACTGTCCACTTAGTGTTGGAAGGGTCTCCTCCAACCATTTGAATTGGACTGGCCCCAGCATTGAAGGATTCTCTTCAAATGGGGAGGTCCGGTAGTACCGGCAATCGAGCATCACAAAGTCGACGTCACCGCGGGAAAACGTGTACCAGCATCCTGGTTGCTCTTCACCACCACCAAAGCCAGGATTGGGCCAGTTTTGACGGTAGATGGGCCATGCTTTGTATCGTTTCCACTTGGGACGCAGGATCTCCGGTCCGCCCCAGCAATCGTTTGTGCCAAAGTCATGGTCATCCCATATCGTGAATGTTGGCGTCTTGGCGGTAAAGGCGCGATACTCGGGACGCGATTGGCGTCGGTAGTAGGTGTATTGCTGCATGGCAACAGATTTCGGGTCGTCGATATAAACATTGTCGCCCAGTAATAATGCCAAGTCCGGTTTTTGCTCGGCTATCACGTTCCACATGCGTTCATTGGGTGGCACATATCCGGCGCCTCCGCCGAATGCCAGTCGGAATTGGGATTTGGCGCCTGCAGTCGGAAAAGTCGTGAAGCTCTGCGATTCGGACTTATTTAGCTCGCCGTCAATCTCGATCGCATAGAAATATTTCGTGTCCGGCTTGAGTCCACTCACAGCGGGCTTGGCGGTAAAGTCATCGGCGGCCAAGGATCCAATGGCCGGCCCGGCGATGGCGATCGTCATCTTGGGCGATTCGCTGACAATCAAACGTACCTGCGATTCTTGTGTAGTACGAACCCAGACCGTTGCGCTAGAGGATGTTACATTGCCAACGAGTGGGCCATGGATCGGCACCGAGGCGTGTTGCTCTCGCAAACCTTGGATGTATTCATGGTCGCTCACTGGTTTGAGGATCTCGCGTGGCCCTGCGATGATGCGTCCGGGCGGCAAGTCAAACTCGATGGCTCGTTGGAACGATGCAATCGCCTTGTTCGTTTGCCCCTGAGTCGTCAAATATACACCCATGAGGAAATGTGATTCCTCATCGTCTGGGTGTCGCTCAAGGTGTTCTTCCAGCGTCTTTAAAGCCTTCGCGGGTTTGTTTTGTTCGATCATACGCAGCGCAAATTGGTGGATGCGTTTGTATTGGGAATCGACCCGTTTTAACGTCATCTGCGGTTTGGGTGCCTTTTCGCCGGCGACCTGAGCCGAGCAAATTGGTGAATAGAGCAAGGCGAGCCAACCAAGGGTGAGAGTGGCAAATGAGAAGGATGTGATTCTATTCATTGGTTGGACAGTTTCGGCGTTGAGTCGTATGAATTGAAAGCGTCAAGCAGCAAAGGGACTGTGGTAACGGAGTCGCTTTGGTCGTAACCAACTCTTTGTTTATACTCATTCGCGATCACATTCAATGCACGCAAGTTGAGGGTAACGATGTCAGATTCGAATCGTCGTGATTTTTTGAAGAAAACGGTTGCACTGACAGGAGCAGCTTCCACGTTGGGCGCCGTGACTTCTGAAGCGGACGAAGCGTCATCGACTTCAGCGAATGAAAAGATTCGTATCGGCTTTGTTGGTCCTGGGAATCGGCAATTTGGTGCGCACATTCGGCGGCTTTGCCAGCTGGTCAACGAGGGCCAACCGATTGAACTAGTTGCCGCTTGCGATGTCTACAGCAAGCATCGCGATAAAGCCCACGACTATATCAAGGACAAGACCGGTGTTTCCTTGACCAAGTACGAGGACTTTCGCGAAATGTATGCGAAGGAGAAGCTCGATGCGGTGTGTATTGGTACCCCCGATCATTGGCATGCCAAGCAGGCGATCGAAGCACTTGAAGCGGGCATGCATGTGTACTGCGAAAAGCCAATGACGAAAACCGTTGAAGAAGCTGCCGCAGTCGTGCGGGCTTGGAAAAAGTCAGGCAAAGTCATGCAAGTCGGTGTGCAATCCACCAGCCTTCCTGTCTGGCCGAAGGTCAACGAACTCCTGTGCGAAGGCCAACTCGGAAAAGTGCTCATGTATCAAACGGAATTCTTTCGCAACTCGGCGATGGGACAGTGGCGATACTATCGGCTTGAGAAAGACATGAATCCGACGAACATTAATTGGAGGATGTGGTTGGGAGTCGAAGATGGACTGGCGGAGTATGTGGATTTCGATCGAGCCCGTTATCGCCAGTGGCGTCGTTATTGGCCGTATGGTTCCGGAATGTTTACGGATTTGTTTGTTCATCGTACGAC
>CAYYHV010000355.1:1694-8342 GCA_964471695.1 uncultured Pirellulaceae bacterium | reverse complement strand
CCAGAGCATTCTGACATAACGTGACTCACTGTCCAGAAACTTTGGGGAGGTTCAATGCGACCGAAAGTCGAATAGATAGGTAAGCGAAACACATGCCAGAAGTTATAGTGAAATGTGTTGCTCTTCCCTGTTGGGCGGCGGAGTTCAAGTGTAGGGCATTTGCTCTGAGATTCTGTTCAGCAATCATCAGCAATCGACTTTGTGGAAAGGAGCTAGAACATTGGAGGTTCCCGCACCGATTGCGAAAACGCTTCGACCGAACGAGAAGCTGCTCTGGTGGGGGCAGCCACGTGCCGACCTTTTCTTTGTGGCAGGCGATTGGCTTCTCATTCCGCAGCTGATACTGATCGGAACCCTCGGGGTGATCCTACTGCTCTGCAACAACGTCGTGTCAGGAATTGCGGTCTTTGCAGTGCTGCTTGTGGCATTTGCTTGGCAATTTCAGATGGATAGATTTCGACGACGGAACGCTTGGTACCTGGTCACAGACAAGCGAATTGTCATCAAGAACAATTCGTGTTGGGATCGAAGAGTCAGGTCAAAGCAATATGCTTCAGACTTCATCGTAACCCCTATTGTTGGTCCGAAGAACACAACAACGATACGCTTCGGATCGGCATCTCCCCTGTCGGACTTCTTGTTCCCACCCAACCACTACTTCGATGACGGACCTCTCTGTTTCTTGTTCGTTGATGACGGTGCTAAAGTCGTCGATTTGGTGAAGGCAGCGAAACATGCTGCAATCGCCCGTTGAATGCTTCGTCCTGCCCTGCCCTCACTTCATAAGAAGAATGAACCACAAGCTCAAGGTAGCGTCGCACTGACTCGAGCGACGCCTCAGGCGTGACATCGGGCGAGCGTTGTAGCCCCTATTGTTGACCGATCCTTACCGGTTCCAAGCCGTTATGAGTGAATTGGTCGTGGAACCAAAACCGGGCTGCCATCTTGAAGTAGGGTTGTGCATTCCTGAACGTATTCAACTTTCCCAGGCGAGTCTTAACATGGAAGTATCAGTAGGCAGTGCGGTCGCAGCCGCGATGCAAGCAAAAGCGAACGTACAGCACTCAGAAATTGCGGTCGCACTCGCGGCAAAACAACTCGACTCGCAAAAAGTTGTTGGCGATGCGATTTCCCAGATGCTGGAAGCTTCGCAGCCACCAGCCGGGTCGCCCGGCCATGTTGTCAATATTCTGGCTTAGTTGACTAAATCAATAACAGCAGCGTCGAGGCTCGTCCCCTCCGAAGCCTGGCTTTGCGAGAGAAATGCTTGGCGCTGTATTCATGGTCGAACGGCATGACGCTGAGCATACAGTCTTCAGCGATTGACTATCAATTTATCTTCCGTTCGCAGGTGTTTGGACGTTGCTCCGGATTGTTACGCTCTGGCGGTGAAGTTTTCTTGATCGACGCCGTTTTGTACAGCTCACTGCCGTTCGCCCGTTCGGATGCCACCAAAGGAAAACTCTGCGGAAAACGACTTTTGTTTGGTGCCCTGTCGACAAGCCGCTACCTATGACATACTGACGCCGATCCGCCACGCGGCCCTAAAGGAGGACGGGTATGTCTCGAGAGTTGGAGTCGGAGCAACACCTTAAGCTCGTAACAAAAGCCATTCAGTGTTTCTTCGTGGCGATCGTTGCGGTGACCATTAGTCGGGTCGCGATCGCTTCCGTGTTTCCGCTCTTCGGCTTTGTCGGTATTCAGAAAGACCTGGCGCTCTGGTGTGTGAAGGTCATTGTGATTTGCTACGTCTGCGGGGCCATCTATCGCCTTCGCGATCAAGCGCTATGGCTGTCGTTTGCCAGCATGTCGGTCATGCTTCTCGTTCCTGAGTCGCTGTACATGTTAGGTGAATTGACCACGCCTTATCGTCGATTCCTCAGCGCGGTGGATGCAATTGGGATAAGCCTGCTGGTAGTTGTTGTGTATCGACTGGCAATGCTCTATGCGGCTGCAAAAAGCGCTATCGATGACGAGTTCATGCAGGAGTTGGCGAATGGAACCTCAACACGTATCGGGGATGATTTTCTGGCAAGCCTCGCGTCGAGTGCTGTGCGTATTCTCAATGCGAATCGTGTCTGCATAACAGCCGCGTTGTCGGCTGATAAACCGGAGCAGATCGTTGCCGTTGCGTCACGTCATGGCGAAGTGCCACCTGAATTGTCGCTGGGGCAGGTTTTTGACGTGCATCGCTTGAATCGTAACGGTGAGCGAGTTGAGGCGTTCCCTTTGACAAGTTCATCGGACGGCCTCATGGGACATATTTCATTGTTGCACGATGGTGGATTAGCGATGACCAAACGCCAAGCGTCGACGTTGCGCGTCTTTGTTGCGCGAGCCACGGCAGAACTCGAACGCAAAAAGTTGGACGAAGCCAATTCTGCCCTGGAATCCAAAATGCTCCAGGTACAGAAGCTTGAAAGCTTGGGGGTTATGGCTGGAGGAATCGCTCACGATTTCAATAACTTGCTGGCTGCTATTAGTGCGTCGTCGTCGGTTTTGAATACACAGATGGAGGTGAATGAAAAGGCCAACGAGTCTCTGAGCGTTATCGATTCTGCCGTGGAAAGAGGCGCCGTTTTGTGTGATCGACTGCTGGCTTATGGTGGCTTTGCGGTACAAAAGAACGACAATTGTTGCATCAATCGGCTGATTCGAGAGATCCATACCGTCGTCGCAGCGATGTATCCGGATCGAGTGTTCGAACTTCAACTCACGGATGACGATACTCATGTTTGGGGTGATGAAGCGCAATTGAGTCAGGTTCTGCTCAACCTGATGACCAATGCCGTGGAGGCAACCAGCCGTTCGGACGGCAGCTTGATAATTCGGACGAAGAGTCGTGGTTGTGTGGAGAATTGCCCGACGGATCGAAGCGAGCCGGACAGCAAAGACGGGTTTGTGCACATCGAGGTTCTCGACCGAGGAAGAGGGATGAGCCCAGAGGAAATGGAGCGGATTTTTGATCCGTTCTACACGACCAAGGGACAAGGTCGCGGGCTGGGTTTGGCAGCTGTCATGGGCATTGTTCGTCAACATGGGGGCGAGATTCAAACTCTCAGCCAGCCGGACGAGGGAAGTACGTTTCGCGTTTTGCTACCGCGAAGTTTAAGGGAGGTGTCATCTGCAGCAGACAGTCAACCTGGTGTGGAGCGGATGGCGTCGCCACCGCTTGGGCTGTGTGTGCTGCTCGTGGACGACAACAAACTCGTCCGGGATGCGTCGGCAGGGTTACTGGAGGCAAATGGCCTAACCGTTGTCTCGGCTGCGAATGGTCTGGAGGCGATCGAAGTCTATCAAAAGATGGGCGATATTTTCGATGCAATGCTGTTGGATCAAACGATGCCAGGTTTGTCGGGAGTCGAAACGTTCTTGAGCCTGCGGAAGATGGGAGCGTCAGGTCGTGGCATATTGGTTAGTGGATACAGTGCAAGTAATCAGATCGAATGCCCGGCTGAGCTGACATTTCTCTCAAAGCCATTTTCTGCGAAGGACGTACTCGCAGCCGTTGCGGATATCGAGCCTTCTCAACAAGGTAACTCGGATACACAATCCGTGCAGACGAACTAGCGCAGACGCACCGTAGGAAGAAGTGTCGACCAGTTTTGTTATTTCGACTGGTTGCGTTTCGTAGGATGCAGCAGCAATCCAATTATCAGTATCCACTTGCTCAGTTCTGGTTCGGGAACTGTAGCAAGGACGGAGGAGGTGAATTTGTTCGTATTCCACAGATTGAAATCAGACACGTCAATCACCCCGTCGCCAGTGAACTCACCATGGTCCCAACGATTTGAAGTCAGGAATTTGTTCTGATTCCAGATGTTGAAATCGCTCACGTCGACCGCACCATCGAGATTCGCGTCACCGATCAAGTAGGCGGCACCGATATTCAATTCGCCAGCTTCCGACAGCCATTCGTTGCGGTCGAGGAGGTCGACAGCGCCATCGCCGTTGATGTCAAACAATAAGTCGCCGTTCCCAGCAGCTATGTCGGCCAGGAGTAAGTTGATGTCGGTAAGGTCACAAGCACCATCGCCATTGAAGTCGCATTCCACGACATTGAGACTTTCAAGAATCGCTTCAAGCTGGTTCACAGTGAGGCTGCTGTTCTCATGAAAAAGAATGAAGTCGATTTCGGTATCGCCCTCTCGCCTTCCCAGTCGAAGCTCCAGTGGCATGCCGACTTGTGAAGAGGAAACGGAGAACTCATCGCCCGTCTCCCAGCGAAAAACCCCGTTGCTCGATACATTTTCTGTAACATCCGGATCGACGCCAAACTCGTCGGCCCGGTAAAAACTATCCGAGGAACCATCAAATCCTCGAGCCAGGTAATACGCGGTGTAGTCCCCCTCTTCTTCAAAGACAACGTCGTAAATCGCGAGCGTATCGTGCCTGCCAGGAAGATTGGTGCGGCTACCGTCGGGCGCCTTGATCACGGCTCCTTGGGATGCGTCATCAACATTGAGCACTGTCCAGACATCGCCGTCTTGGTCTGGATCGCTAATGGAAGCGAAGCCTTCTGCCTCGAGCACGACGAATTCGCCAGGCGGAAGCGTGGGTTCCAACGGCCACTGGGCTGGCGGCTGATAATCGAACCAGGATGCTCCAGTATTATCAGTCGTCAACGGCTGCCGAAGAATCTGACCAGTCGACAATTCGTCAGCGCCGATATCATAGAGGCCTGTCCGGGTTTGACCGTCCATGTCATCGGTGAACAATGCCGAAACCGCCGCACCATCAATCGCGGGGCTTGAGCTCGAAAGCCGCCACAATCCGTCGGCTCCCTGTACCAACTCTGGATTCACTTCGAGGATTCCACTTCGTGAGCTGATGCCCAGCGGGGCGCCGTGGGCAATATTGTCGGCGAAAACATACACGCTGCCTTCAGCGCCTTCGAAGAATTGTGTGCCAGTACTGGAAACAAGATTGCCATGGATCGTTAGGTCGACGGGCAGCAGTGATCGCCCGCTTGAGCCAATTCCCCAGTCAAAAGTAACCGCCGATCCTTCAACATCGACGATGGTATTGTGCGCGAGGACAACGTCCCGGACTTGCAGGTAGCCGTTCAGCTGCGTGTTCGGAATGCCGGCTGCGAATGAAATGGCGGCGTCTGCCGCGTCGCCGACGTTGGCGAGGTAGTTGTTGATGATCCGATGGCTTTCACCCACAACCCGAATACCGCCTGAATCCTCTGTGTCTTCCCCGAGGAAGAAATTTCCTTCGACCGTGTTGCTGTTGCCGTGCCGCAGAGTCAACGTGCCTTTGGATTGGCGAAACGTATTGTTGCGGAAGATATTGAAGTTCGACTTGCTCGAAATGATCTCAATCTCTCCATCGACTCGTTCGAAGAGATTATTTTCTACTGTGATGTGAGCATCCACGGTACTGGTGTCACTGTCACCCAGGCGGATCGCTTCGAAGCCGTTGTCCCAGCCCTGGGGCCGATCACCAAAGTGATTCCCGTCGATTCGGTGAAAGGCCGAAATCGGATTGGCGGATTCATCCAGCCAAGCAACGACTTGAGGCCCAATGTTTCGCTGGTCGAGAAATCGGTTGTTGTCGACCCGATTGTGCTGTCCATAAAGTGATACGTAGTGGTATTTGTCATTGAGGTCCGGGCCGCTGTAAGACTCGATCACGGAATTCGTGAACCGGGAATTGGTGGCTTCACCGAGTGGTCCGCGGAATTGTACGACGTGGTCCGAGTTTTCAATCGTGCCGTCTTTAAAGTGCAACCCGTCGACAACAAGGTGGGCACCGGAAATACGCAGCTGGGACACGCCCGTCAAGATGACGCCGCCTGGAGTCTGGGCTCTGAGCGTAATGGGATTGCTAGAGGTCCCCATGCCGACAAAGTCGATCTCCTGGTTGTTCCAGACACCATTCGTCATGATCAGCGTATCGCCAGGTTGTGCAGTCTCCATTGCGTCCGCAATTTCATCCGCGCTGGAGACAAACGTTTGGCCAAGGAGCGAGCCGCCGATCGTCGTCAAGAAAACGAAAACGAAACTTCGAATCATGTCGGTCTCACCAAACCCAATCGAAAGAAATGTTAGAGAACTCTTGTAGGTCTATTTCCGTTGAAAATATCACTTTCTGCAATCCAGATGTTGAGATTTTGGTCGAATTTTTTGATCCACACTTAGAAAGCCTTCGACGTCTGCTTGGCCATTTTCGATTCCAGTCTCTACGGCCCGAACCGGTTCTTTAAACTTTTGCAGAGTGATCCCTTCCCCTGGTTTTTGATCGGCTTCGCGAGAACAGCAATGCTAACGCGATGGCGAGAGGCATTCCTATTGCTGGCTCGGGAACGGGAATCGCCTCAAATGCCCCGATGTCATATTGGAACATGCCGGCGTTGTTGCCATCGAGAGGACGCATTGTCCCGATAAAGTCGGCGTTGGGTGCATCCAGCGACGCACCGGCGTCGATGGCGGGCGAGTCCATGGCAAGCTGATAGTTGTTCGACATCGGGTCGAAAAACTGGGGGTCGAGGGATAGGTTTCCGTTCAGCCCGGTTTGGTCGCTGATGGTTTCATAGTCGATTCCATTCGCGAACACGAGATTGTGATCCCACGTCGGGTTATTTGCCTCGTTACCGAAATCGACTTCTAAGCCGATCTGGTTATCCGTCAGAATGTTATTTCG
>CAYYHV010000355.1:0-1684 GCA_964471695.1 uncultured Pirellulaceae bacterium | reverse complement strand
AATACCCACGGCGTTGTCGACGAACGTGTTGTTGATGACATGCGGGTTGTTGCCGGTCGGCAGTGTTAAGTTAATAGCTCGGCTGTTGTTGTCGTGGAAAATATTGTTGACGATCTGTGGAGCCGAGCTATTCACGAAGGCTACGACGCCTGATGTGAATTGAAAGTCACTGGTGTTGTTGCGGAAAATGTTGCTGTCAATAACCGGCGAAGCTGTGTTTCCGGCGATGGCTGCACCGAAACCGCCAGCCGATTGGACATTACCGTCGAAGATGTTTCCACGGATGATTGTCCCGACTCCGGATACGCTCATTCCCGCGCCGAAGGTATTCCGGGCGCCTGAAATCGTGAATCCAGAAATCTCCGCCTGATTGGCGATGGTGACTGCCGTCCCGCCGTTGACGTTGATGTGCGTTGATTCAGGGCCGTCTGTGGAGCGAAGCGTGACTTCTTTGCCATCGAAGTTGAGGTTCTGTGGATACTTTCCAGGGGACACCAAAATTGTGTCTCCCGAAGCCGACGCATCAAGGGCTTGCTGGATGGTTGCGAAATCGGATGGGACATTGAATGTCGTTTGCCCCTTGGCTTGCTGGCAGCAAAGGAGTGCTCCAAGGCACAGCCAGAGAAAGGCAGTGTGCGTGAGGCTTGGGTTCGTTTGTGGGTCGCTCATTAGTTCGATCGTCTTTCTCCCAAAACAAAAAACGCCAACCCACCTACTTCGACTTCGAGTCGGAGTAAGAAGGTTGGCGTTTTTTGATCAGTGGCTATCTTCTTTGCGGTTGAGTGGTGATAACGGAAGATATTTTATCTAGGCCCGTTCTGTGCCTCAATTAGTATAGGCTCGGTAGACTGAAACCCATACCGTCTCAGTTCCGATGCGCTGTCCGACGCCTCGCGATTGGAATGAGTTGAATTTCAGGCTTTGAATGGCTACCTAGTAAGTCGCTAAGGCTTTCTCGTCTCCCATTTGACGAAGCAGCTTCTTCATACCCTCAAGGTTTGCGAGAAGTATTTGCTTGACGTCCGCATTCTCGACGTGACCTAGAATTCCGATCCGCCCTTGGAATCCGACTTCCTTCAGCTGTCGCATCATCGTTGCTTCCTGATCGCCCGAGCCGATCGGTAGTATTTTGGGACCAGCCACCTTCATCCCATTAAGATTTACCGTACGAAGATAAGGCAGCATCAGTTTCAAGTTCGATTGAAAGTCGTCGAGTTGAGAATGCGCGTGGTGAAAGTTGTATACCAGGCCAACATCTTTTGCCTTAAGGGAGTGCAGGATCTTTACCATATTGCGAGGCTCGCCGAACCAATCGCCATGGTTGTAAAGAGAGACGCTACAACCGATCGCTTGGGCCTTCTCTCGCAGAATCGCAACGGTCTTGGCGCCTTTTGCCGCTTTCTGTCTGTCGGACAGGCCGGAGAAAAAAGAAGCCGCAAAACTCATCCAGATCTCTGTTTTCGTTCCCGTCCGCTTCAGGGTTGCTAGTAGCTGTTCATTCGCCTCGCCCAGCGTGCCACTGCTGCTGCCATCAATCCAGCACCATACTGCTTTCAGTTCGATAGAGGCTTGCTTGAGTCGTCGGATTTCTTCTTCAAGTGAGCTTAAATGTTTCTGCCGCCAGTCCCATGCAAGGGAACGAATCCCAAGCTCTTGCAACATCTGGACTCGTTCAGCCGGTGTG
>CAYYHV010000354.1:5759-8366 GCA_964471695.1 uncultured Pirellulaceae bacterium | reverse complement strand
ACTCTATAGCGTCCGGGCGACTTCCTGAATCTTGTAGGCTTCGAGGATGTCCCCTTCCTTCAAGTCATTGAATCCGGAAAGCTTGATTCCGCATTCGTACCCTTCGCGAACTTCCTTGGTGTCATCCTTTTCTCGTTTCAACGAATCGAGCGAGTAATCGCCGATGCCACGTCCGTCGCGGTTGACCCGAATTCGGCAACCACGTTCAATCTGACCAGCCAGAACGCGGCAACCGGCAATCGTACCAACGCGACTGATGGTAAACGTTCGCTGGACAAGGGCTCGACCCAATTCGACGACTTCTTCGTCGGGTTTGAGCTTACCTTCGAGCAACGATTTAATGTCTTCAGTGACTTTGTAAATGATGTCGTAGCGCCGAATCTCCACACCACGGGCGTCCGCCAGCGCTCGAGCCGCTTCGTCAGGAATCACATTGAATCCGACGATCACAGCATCGGATGCATGAGCCAGCGTTACGTCAGCGACTGTCACGCCACCCACGGAGGCTTGCAGGAGCTTGACCTGAACCTCTGGGTGGTCCAGCTTCGCAAGTTCCTTCTGGATCGCTTCGATCGAACCGCGAACATCGGCACGCAGGATGATGTTGAGGATCGTGACTTCCTCTTCATTACCCAGGATGCCGTCTTCCAGTCGACGTTGGAATTCCTCAAACGAGATGCGAGTCGTTCCGCGACCACTCAGCGATTGGGTTCGCGTTTCGTGTTCACGACTGGCTGCGATTTCACGAGCCTTGGAGATGTCGTTGAGGACATGGAAACGATCACCAGCACCCGGAGCCACATCAAGTCCTGTGATGTTCACTGGAATCGACGGGCCGGCTTCCTTCAACTTCTTGTTAGGGTGCAGCGTGTCGTACATGGCTTTGACGCGACCATGCGAAGGACCACAGACGACGACATCGCCGACACGGAGTGTTCCATTCTGAACGATGATCTTGGCGACGACACCACGTCCGCCTTCTTGCTGCGCTTCGAGGCAGGTTCCGATAGCTTCGCGGTCAGGATTTGCTTTGTACTCATGCAGGTCCGCAGTGAGCAGCAGCATTTCCAGCAAATCGTCCATGCCTTCACCCGTGATGGCACTGGTTTTGACGACTTCGATATCGCCACCCCATTCGGTCGGCAACAACTCGTGCGTCGAAAGATCCTGAAGGGCACGGTTAGCGTCGGCACCCGGTAAGTCGATCTTGTTCAAAGCCACAATGATCGGCACTTCAGCGGCGCGGGCGTGACTGATGGCTTCTTCTGTTTGAGGCATCACGCCATCGTCGGCGGCAACAACCAGAACGGCGATGTCCGTAACGTTCGCACCACGAGCCCGCATTTCGGTGAACGCTTCGTGACCCGGAGTATCCACAAAGCTGATCGTGCGACCATCTTTTTCAATGGAGTAAGCTCGGATGTGCTGCGTGATACCACCTGCTTCGCCAGAAACCACGTTGATACCGATGATGCTATCCAGCAGCGACGTTTTTCCATGATCAACGTGGCCGAGGAAAGTAACAACCGGTGGGCGTGTTTGAAGCGAGTCTTCGGAGTCTTCTCGATTTTCGAGTTCCGAAATCAGCTGGTCTTCCAAAGTCTCGGGAGTGCGGAAATCCACATCGATGCCGGCTTCTTCTGCCATCATCTCTGCCAGATCAGGTTCCAACTCCGCGTTAATATTTGTGGCCGTTACTCCCATCGACATGAGGGCACGCAAGATACCCATCGCCGGAATACCTGTGGCCTCAGAGAAACTACGAACCGTGCATGGGAACTCGACAACGACGCTGCCTTTTCGTGGCGCTGCTGTGTTGGCACCCGTCTTGCGACCTCTCGACCTCGGGCGACGCATAAAGTTGCGTCCGGCAGGCCGACGTTGTTGGTTAGGTCGTGGTGATCGAACGCCAGACATTCCGGCCAACGATTTCTTTGGGGCTCCATCAGAATCTGCGCCGGCAGTCTGGCCGTCTTTCTTGCCCTTACCACGTCGCGATTTTGTTGTGTCCGCGGCGGCATCGCCAAGACCCTTTCCAGCAGGTCTTTGATTTTCAGGAAGCATGCGTTCCTGGGCACGCTTGCGGTCCTGTTTCGTCTTGAAATCTTTAAGCGGTGCTGAAGCACCCCCCTTGGCACCTTTGATGGCTTCGGGGGGTAACGTCATGATCGGCTTTTGAGCGGCCGGTTCGTCAGGCGACTTCCTTGGAGCCGTCGGCTGTTCGCTTTGAGGAATCGCGGCCAACTTGATGACTGGACCCTTACCCTTCTTCGAGGGTTTAGGTTTCGATTCCTTGGTCGAGTCCGAAGGTTTGGAAGCGCCGATGACTCTTGGCTTTCCCATGTTTGCCAACGGAGCGGTTGGCCGACGCAACGGCGCATCATCCTGAGATATCGGAGTCGGAGCTTTGGGTGGAGCAGGCGCTGGAGTGACCGGAGCGGCGGGTGGCTCGACGGGTGCCTTCTCGGGCGGCGCAGCGGGCTCTCCGACCTGAATAGGCCGACTAGGCCTTGCAGGAGGAGCCTCCGGAGCAGGCTTAGGTTTGGGGGGAGGCGCGATTACCGCAGGCTTCTTGGGTAACTCATTCGTCAAAGGTTGTCGTATGGG
>CAYYHV010000354.1:0-5732 GCA_964471695.1 uncultured Pirellulaceae bacterium | reverse complement strand
TCCGGCGCAGCCGAGGACGAGGGTGCCTTTTTCTTGCCACCGCCAGCCAGATAGGCTCTGAGCTTGGTGACTTCGTCGTCTGCAAGACTGGCTAGCGCGGAACCCTTGCCTGTGAGTCCGGCTTTCTTGCAGATCTCGACAAGTTCCTTGCTATCTATCTTGAGTTCTTTTGCTAACGCGTAAATCCGAATGGGCATGAGCCCTCCTCAGTCGATCTCGCTGCCAATGGGCGTCTGGCAGGTGCGATCCTCTCGTGTGGTTATCCAAACATTACCGAAGCTCCTAAGCCTGGGGGACGAATCGACGCCAGCCGACAGTCGTCCCAGCTACGAATCCATTCCAGTCTGTTTTTTTGCCCTGCCGCTTTGCCAGAGCGAAGCGGTTTGCGAATCTAAAATTGTAATTCAATCTCGGCACTTTGTACGTAGGGCAAGCACCGATTCCTTGAATTGATAACAATTCCTCGATCTTGCCTATTTTTCCGCAGCCGCAGAATCCGCCTCAGCGGAAGACCCGTCATCAGACGACTCTTCGGCCGCTTCCGGCGTTGTTTCCGCCTTTGACTGCGAATCCTCAGATGCTGTTTCTGGAGCCGCCGCTTCGCCATCTGCTGCTGCGGCAGCTTCGGCCGCCTCTGCAGCTGCCGCGGCTTGTTCAGCAGCAGCCTCTTTGGCTCGCTCAAGTTCCTCGGCTTCCGCCGTGGCCTTGTCGATGCGATCTTGTTCTCGTTTGCGTCGTCGCTCGGCTTGAGCCGCCTGTTCGGCTTCTTCCGCTAGTTCTTCAGCTTGTAGCACAATCGCGTCGACTTGTTCTTCGGTTAATCCGCCCATCTCCATGAGGTCGGTCGGTTCAATGACGGACAAATCGTCGTAGGATAAGAATCCTTCGCCAACCAACATTTCGGCGACGTCTTCGGTGACTCCATCCAGCGAACTAAAGCCCTCGACGGCTCGCGAGATCTGTTCCTCGAGTTCTTCTCGAGTCATGATCTCAATGTCCCATTTGCACAATTTACTGCCCAGCCGAACGTTCTGTCCGCGACGCCCAATAGCCAGTGAAAGCTGATCCTCGTTCACAAGGACAATGGCGCGACCCATCATCTTGCAGAGAATGACTTCGTCCACTTCAGCAGGTTGAAGTGAGTTAGGGATCAACACCTGCATGTCTTCGTTGAACCGAACAATGTCGATTCGCTCGCCGGACAATTCGTCGACGATATTCTTGATTCGATTTCCCCGCACGCCCACACAAGCTCCAACGCAGTCGATGCGCGGGTCCGAGCTGCTAACGGCGACTTTTGATCGGTAGCCAGGTTCGCGAGCCAACGCTTCGATGGAAATAATTCCTTCGGCGATTTCGGGAATCTCCTGCTCAAACAGCCGCTGTACGAGTTGTGGACGAGTCCGGCTGAGGATCACCTTAACGCGGCTGCCCTGTTTCTTAACATCAAAGACCGTAGCGCGTATGCGTTCGTTGGTATGGTGTGACTCGCCTGGGATTTGTTCGCCACGAGGCAAGATCGCTTCGACATTGCCTAGCGATACGGTGGTGGTTCCGCTCTCTCCACGTTGAACGATGCCACTCACCATCTGACCCATCTGTTCATCGTACTCGTCAAACAATGAATCTCGCTCGGCTTCGCGGATTCGCTGGATGATGACTTGCTTGGCCGTTTGCGCACCAATGCGACCTACCGTCTCTTCAGGATCCAGAGCGACTCCATCGCACGTGCCTGAGATCGAACCATCTTCACGGTCAATATTGATGATGATTTCGGATTCTTCACCGTGGTTTTTCTTGGCAGCAGTCGCCAAGGCGGATTCGATCGCCTGAAAGACGATTTCAGGGTCGATGTTCTTGTCGCGATGGATTGCATCCACAATGCGGAGAACTTCATTGGGGTTCATATTCGGACCCTTCTTTCACCCAGCGATCACTAAGCCAAGGTTTACATTGACTCAATTTGTAAAATAAAGCCGTATCACCCGCCCCAAAGGGTCCGAGTTACACGGCGTACAAAACCTCTCGGATAACACAAAATGGAATCCTCCACCTCGTGTCATTTGTATCGCAGGGCCATAACCCCCTGCGAGTAATCACGTCAGAATATCGCTCGCTATATCTAGTGTCAACATGGGCAGCCGCTCTCATTCCTGCAAGGAGGGGCAATTCATCCAAAGGTTCGGTTTGAATTAAGTTGCCTGTATTACCCAAGATTTTCAGCCGATTTGTTCCTGTTCTTGACTCCCAGGTCGCTGGGAATCGAATGCCGATTGTTGGCAGAATTAACGAGTGAAAGAGCTGCTTTTCTCGACACTTGGTGCCGCAGTCCAAAGGAAGATAGTATCTCCCTTGCGACTTAGGACGGATGAGCCGCCACTACCAGGGCGCTCGCCTGGCCGTTGGGGGAGAAGTTGATATTCAAAACGTTCGATCCCGGCTTCGAGCTTCCCGTTGCCACGCGAATCGGGCATTTCGGGTCGGGCGAGTCGCAGTGCAGGATCGGGAACAACGAATTCTGCTCGATTGCCAAAAGGCTGGAGATCATCTCCACGATTCCGCTGCTGGCCCCCAAATTTCCGAAATAACTCTTCGCGGCCGTTACCGGTATCTGGTCGGCTTGGGAGTCAAAGACGTCTCGAATCGCCAGCGCCTCTTGCTGATCGGCATGGATCGTTGCCATGCCGTGTGCGTGAACGTGTCCGACGTCACTCGGATTCAAGTTGGCAACTCGCAATGCGCCGCGGGCCGCATTGGCGACGGATTGTCGAATGTTGGCCACCGAGTTCCGGTTGAGTACCACCGACGATCCGTGTCCCAATACTTCCCCGTAAATCTTCGCACCACGTTGAATGGCAAGTTCGCGATCCTCCAGCATCACTGCGGCTGAGCCCTCGCCAACAACCGTCCCCGTCCTGTTCTTGTCGAAAGGGCGGATCGCTCGCGCAGGATCGTCTCCGTTCAATGACATCTCGGTATAAATCGCTGCGTGTAAGGAACGTAAGGGACTGACGCTTGACCCTGTGGCGCCAGCGATCATGCGATCGGACATGCCTCGGCAAATCGTCGTGTACGCTTCGCCAATAGCCGAGTTGGCTGACGGTTCGCGATAAGTGAGCGAGTTGTTGGGGCCGCGCAAGTCATTGTAAATCGCCACATGACTAGCCGGCATGTTGGGCAGGTACTTGAGCAGCCACAATGGAGTGACTTGTGAAAGTCCAGTCGTGCCCCACTCGCCAAATTGAAATCCCTGTTTCCCATCAACGCAAGCGTGATACGCATCGACAAATTCTTCGGGTAACGTCGCGATGTGATCGCATCCATAGACTACCCCGGTTCGATCAGGATCTATCTCGCTGGTCGACAAGCCTGAGTGTTGGATTGCCAGTTGGGCTGCAGCGACGCCCATCTTGATCTCGCGGCACATCAATTTGAGGCCTTTGCGGATCGCTTTCTTCTGTGGGCCCTCGACTTGTCCAAAGTCATCAATCTTGCCCGTGAAATCCTGGGCGATTCCGCCATAGGTGAATGCCGGTCGCATTTCTCCCTGCAGGGGCAAACGCTGAATACCGCTCCGTCCTGAACTCAGTCCGTGCCACAGTGCTTCGATCGTGTTTCCAAGCGGTGTAATCACTCCCATTCCGGTGATTACGACGCGCCGCGACGGGGCAGTTATCATTCAGTCTCAGTGGATACTTTTCTGGCGGTTGAAGGGATATCTTAAGTTTTCAAAAACTCAAAGTCGAGGCGCGGTGTCCGGCAAAGTCGCTCGGAAGACAGTTTAGTAGCGTCCTCGATAGTTTTGGTCGTCGCCGTTTGCCTGATAATTCGGGTCGCAGGGTTGCCCGTTGGCCAAACCGCCGCCGATTCGCCCCTTGGCGTCAATGAACAGTAAAGCATCCGAACGAGGCGGGCGCGGCAGCAACTTTGTGACGCGTTGAAGTGCCGTACGTTGTTCTGGTGCTGGCGAAGCGACTACGCCACAGCTAATGACGAGTACTTGATTTGCTGGCCAGTGGAACCGCTCATGCAATCTCCAACTGCTGGTCTGTGGGACTTGGACTTCGAGCATGCGACGCTGGTTGTCGATGGCCGGAGCTGCAACCGGAATCGACTTCATGCGCTCAATCTGGTTTGAGCTGATCTTCACCACTGCATCAATATGATTTCCGTCAATCGACATGAGCGGGCTCAGTCGCAGGGAGAATCCTTCTTGAACGCGGCCCATGTCCATTGCTCCGTACTGCTGGCCGCTTTGAATGCCTCGCAGATACGCAACAGGGCGCATGCGGTCGATCTCATGCGTGTCACCATTGCGAATCAACAGGTTCGGCGAATTGTGCTCACGAAAGTCGCTACGCTTCCTCAAGTCGGCTAGCACAATCGCGGCGTCTTCGTGAGACATTAGCCATGCTTCTACGCCCGGCGTCTGTACGGTCACGGGAGTCATGCGCGGCAGGGCACGCGTTCGCCAGTTGGGACTGGACAATGTGGCCATCCGAACCCCAAACATGAAGGACTGTGTCGATGGACGCTGAAAGCGATCCACGATCTCCTCCACGATGCGTTGGACTTCGCGTGTGTGGTAGACGCGGAGCGTGTCGCTATCAGCATTGAGGACTCCGAGCGGTTGAGAGAACCACATCTCCGTTCCCGTTTCACGAAGGATCCAATCCACGATCGTCTGCTCAGGCTTTTGTTGGTTCGCGTAGCGTCGCGTGTAATGCCGGATATCGTAGTCGCGCCAAACCTGGCCATGGGTATTCGGCAACGTGTAAGTGCCAATCGACGATTCACCCGAGAGGAGTTTGACTTTTGGGCCAGCCGGCGGCGGCAATAGATCGCTTGATCCCAGCTGGCGGTTTCCGTTGGGTGGATACTTGGGGACCGCTTGCCAACTGGCAGGGCTCGCATTCGACTGGGCATGAAGCGGGCAGGCCGAGCCAGATACGGCTATGACAGTTAGCATCACGCAGAGCAGTCGGTTGCGCATGGCACCCTCCGTTTTTAGAAGTAAAATCGGGCGGATGATAGAAAGCATCTGGAAGCCAGGCAAGATGAATCGCACGATAGCATCGCCAGCGTCCTGATTCGCCGAGTCGGGCAGTTAGACTTTGCCAATGACGACGGAGGCATTGTGCCCGCCAAACCCAAAGCTATTGCTCATCGCAATGTTGACTTCGCGATCACGAGGTACGTTCGGCGTATAGTCGAGGTCGCAATCCGGATCGGGTGTGTCGAGGTTGATCGTCGGTGGGATCACTGAGTTCTGCATAGCTTTGACGCACAGCACCAGTTCGATTCCGCCGCTGGCACCCAGAGAATGGCCAAGTTGGCTTTTGGTACTCGAGATGCTGACTTTGTAGGCGTGATCCTCGTAGACTCGCTTCACTGCTTGGGTCTCAGCCTTGTCGCCAAGCGGCGTGCTGGTTCCGTGGGCATTGATATAGTCGACTTGATTCGGAGAGATGTTCGCGCTGTTGAGCGCCAAGGACATTGCTTTCGCCGCTCCGGTGCCTTGGTTATCAGGCTGCGTTATATGCCCCGCATCGCCACTCGCACCGAAACCGAGGATTTCGCAGTAAATATTGGCGCCGCGAGCCTTGGCGTGTTCGAGTTCTTCAATCACCAGAATGCCCGAGCCTTCGCTCAATACGAATCCATCACGATCTAAATCGAATGGTCGACTGGCTTTTTCAGGAGCATCATTGCGGAAGGAAAGAGCCCGCATG
>CAYYHV010000353.1:0-8383 GCA_964471695.1 uncultured Pirellulaceae bacterium | reverse complement strand
GTACCCAAGGGAGAGCTCGGCAGTTGGGTTAGCATTACCGAAGATAACAAGGGGCGGCTGCTTGCGAGTGATCAGGGCAATCAAGGGATCTGTCGCATTACCCTCCCGAAAATAACGACCGACGGGACGTCGGTGGAGACGGTTGTTGAACGACTGGACTTTTCGGGTTGCGAAGTGCAACCTTCTGGGGCGCAGGGCATGCTCTATGCCTTCGACAGTCTGTATTTCTCAATCAACGGTGGGCCGGGCAGTGGATTTTATCGGGCTCGCGATACGGACGGCGATGACAAGTTTGATGAGTGCGTGTTACTGAAAAAGCTAAAGGGTGGCGGTGAACATGGCCCCCACGCATTGCGGCTGTCACCGGATGGAAAACGAATTTTTCTTATTGCAGGAAATCATACAGACCCGCCCTTCCAAGCTGGAGAAGAACGCGACAATCCGGATTACACAACAAGACTGCCCAGTAACTGGGGAGAAGACTTGCTCTTACCTCGAATGTGGGACGCGAATGGCCACGCCCGTGGAAAGCTGGCTCCAGGTGGTTGGATAGCGAGCACAGATCCCGACGGAAAGACTTGGGAGATCTGGTCATCGGGGTACCGCAACCCCTACGACATGGCATTCAATGCTGATGGTGAGCTCTTCGCCTATGACGCAGACATGGAATGGGATGTCGGTTCGCCTTGGTATCGCCCGACTCGCGTTGTCCATGCAACCAGTGGCAGTGAATTTGGTTGGCGGTCGGGGACAGGCAAATGGCCGACACACTATCTCGATAGTTTGCCGCCGATGGTTGACATTGGTCCGGGGTCGCCGGTAGGAGTCGATTTCGGCTATGGGTTGAAGTTTCCAGCGAAATACCAAAAGGCGTTGTTCATCTGTGACTGGACGTTTGGAACCATGTATGCCATTCATATTCAACCGCGTGGAAGCTCTTACACTGCGACAAAAGAAGAGTTTGTCGCCAGGAATGCCTTACCGCTAACGGACGTAGTGGCTGCTTCTGACGGAGCTCTTTACTTCACGATCGGCGGGCGAGGAACACAATCTCAACTGTTCCGAGTGACGTATACGGGGGACGAACCGACGACTTCAACGAAACTTGAAGATACGTTGTATCGGCGTGATCGTCAGGCTCGAAGGAAACTTGAGCAGGCGACGCATGGAGAGCACCGTGCTGCCAGTGGCTCGCTGGAAGAAATTAGGGCGGCTCTAAACAGTCCGGATCGCTTTACGCGATATGCGGGACTCGTTGGTGCCTACACGACAGCACCGTTTCCCAATCGGCTGGATTCGAACCGTGCGAGAATTGCGTACCTTGCGGCGCTGGCTCGAAAACGCGTGAGCGACGACAAGGAACTGACGCGGTTAGCGATCGCCTGCAGCCAGACGCTGCCTGAAATTGACTATCTTTCACTTTCACCCGAGCTGAAGTTAGATTATCTGCGAGCCGTATCGCTCGGTTTCGCGCGGCAACCTGCGATGATTCAATCGTTGGCGGGGAGCGTGCTGACAGCGATCGAGCCCGACTATCCGTCGGGTAATGCGGAACGGGACCGTGAGCTGTGCCAGATGCTTGTGCATTTGGATTCGCCGACCGTTGTTGAAAAGACGGTAGCGATGATGAAGCGCGAACCGACTCGCCAAAATGTTGATATGACGGAATTGCTCGAACGCAATACAAGGTATGCTCGGGCGTTCAACGAGATGAGGGTAAACCAGCCGGATAAGCAACAGATTTGGTACGCGTTTTGTCTTCGAGTCGCCAAGTCCGGTTGGACTCCAGAAACGAGGGCCGACTACTTCCGTTGGTTTGGGAAAGCGCAGAAATGGGCAGGTGGCAATAGCTTCCGCAAGTTCTTGCAGAATATCGAGAATCAGGCGTACGAAGGACTCACTGAGAATGAACGCGTCATGTTGGTCGCAGCAGGTGCGAGAACGCCTTTCAAGATGCCCGAATTGCCGAATCCCAAAGGCCCAGGCAAAGAATGGACTTTAGGCGAAGTGCGGTCTCTGGCGAGTGATTTGAAGCATCGTGACTTTGCGAATGGTAAAAAGATGTTTGCGGCGACGCGGTGCATTGTTTGCCATCGGTTTGCTGGCGATGGCGGTGCTACGGGCCCTGATTTGACACAATTGGCCGGCCGTTTCAATATCGACGCTTTGACGGAAGCGATCATGGAGCCAAGTAAAATCATTAGCGACCAGTATGTCGCGAGCTTGGTTTACACTGCAGATGGTAGGACAATCAGCGGTCGCATCGTATCAGAAAATGCCCGTCAAATCAGCATCCTGACGGACCCTGAAGATAGCACCAAAGTCGTCGACATTGACAAAGACAATATTGAGGATGTCGTCGCGTCAAAGACTTCCATCATGCCATCGAATTTGCTTAACCAGCTTAATGAAGACGAAGTCATGGATTTGATGGCTTATCTGTTATCTCGCGGGGACAAAGACAACGTAATGTTCAAGAAGTAGCTATTCCGAGGACGTTGTCGCGGCCCTTGAAATCCAGGGACTGTCATCGTGCAATCACTGCTCACGCCAAGCAGTGATTGATTTCGAGGCAAAAGCCACAAAGAGTCGTGGCTTGTTGTCGGTGAACCACAGCGGAATATTCAAACCACCCACTTGGCGTGCGTATCCAAAAAAAATCATCTTGGCGCGGCAAATTTGCTGATTTGCGGCTTCTCTCTATCAGAGCCGCGTTGTCGCCAAATTGAATTCCCCAAAAATGTTCAAAGCTTTGGGCTCGATTTGGTGTATCTGACGGATCTCATGTTGGGGCGTTTTTGGCGCCCTGACGGGTCACAATCATGCACAATCCCCGAGGCTAGAGATGAAAAAGTCACGCAGACGCAAAATGGGAGTTGAGAGTCTGGAGAGTCGCGTAGTGCTTTCCGCTGACCCGCTCCTTTCATTCGATGTTGTTGACCACGACCACGACAAGCACTGCCACTGCGTCGGCACCTGCCACTGCCACATTCAGATCGAAGATCAGGCCCAAGATCATTCTCATGATTTTGACCACGATCACTCGCTGCACGAGCAAGATCATGAGGATTCCATTGAGTTTCCCAAGAACTGGCAAGGCGGCTTTTATCAAGCCGGGCCCGAAGACACGGATCCGAATCCGTTGACCGTCATTCTCGACTTCAACGATCCCACCCAAGCCAATACGACTGATGGCATTGGCAATGTTGTCAGCACATTCGACGTAACCAGCTACGGGTTTTCTGTCAGCGATTTCGATCTTGTTGCGAATTCCGTGTTGGCGAAAGTGCAAGAGCACTATCACGATATTCAAGTCAACTTGCCGTCCGGCGAGCAGTTGTCGGTTGAGTTTGAGATCGGCAACGTCGGCACGCCACCGATCAATGGATCAAACGACTATTACTATTTGCAGATTGGCAGCAGAACTGGGAGTGGTGGACCGCTGGGGCAGGCGTCGGGCAGTTCGATACGCAACTCATCGGGAAACCCTGGCGCAGCCGTTGGCTCGGTGGTTGGATCGACCTTCACGGACAACATTAACGTGTTGTCCAATCTCACGCCATCGAATGCGCTGACATCCGGAAACTTGGAATTTACGACCAATGCCATTGCGGGTACGACGTCCCACGAAGTCGGTCATGCCTTGTCACTGCGACACATCAACAAAGCGGGAACATCGACCCCGACTGGGTTGCCGCCGATTATGGGTACGGGTGCCATTGACCTTCCCAATCAGGATCGCATCCTGGAACGTGATTTTTCCACCAATGGTGTGAATGCGCAGAATGGTGGCGCGACGCAGATGCACGTTGACCAACTTGAATCCGCGGTCGACACGGCGGCTTCCGCTTTGCCCTTCAATCTTACTTCGGCCGACCGCGGCGATGCACACCTTTTCCCGAATTCCGTATCGGGAGAAATTGTCGACGACACCTTCGAAAGGTCAATCTTTATTGACAGTGGGGGAGACGTTGACGGTGTGTTCTATGCTCCGCAGCGAAGTGGAAATCATGTCATTTCGGTTGGGGATTTTGCGAATGCTGTCGATCCCATCGTAGCCGTTTATGATGCCGAAACCGGGGCCAAACTGTCGTTCAATAACGACTTGACGCCCTTTCTGAATGATGACTCGCGTTTGGTAATGCCGATGGACGCGTTCAGCCGTTACATCGTCGCGGTAGCCGACGTAGGCTCGAATACAACGGGTGACTTGGAAGTCACCATCAATCCCCCGGGAACAGGATCTGTTCCGACACCGATCATAGCTATCGACTCGCTGGGATTTGGTACCCAGCCGATTTTGATTGGATCCGGTGACATCGATGGTTTTAAAGCCACGGTTCCCATTGGATCAACAGAGCTCACCGTCGATATCACGGATCGCAGTTTTGATGCGGCTGTGGTTGTATGGGATACGAGCGGCAATGTACTGGGACGCGTTGACAATGGGAATCCTCGCTTGTTGACGATACCCGGGCTTACGGCTGGGAGTGAAGTCATCATCACGGTTGCGGGTGACCATTTTGATTCGAGCGGAACGGGCACCATGGTGCTTGATTTCGGCCTGTCGGGGTTGGCGGTAACCACGACCACTGCTGAGCAGGACGCTGTGGATTTTCCCGCATCGGGGGGAGACCTTGTCAACAATACAACCTCGAACTTCCCTCTTCGGATGGACTCCAACGGCGATATTGACTCGGTGTACTACGCTCCGCAGTCGAGCGGCACGCACACGATCGCAGTGGGAGATTTTGGCAATATCGTGGATCCTGTCGTTGCAATTTATGATTCAACGGGTGCGAGAATTGCCATTGATGATGATTCGGGCCCCGACGATGACGCGTTGTTGAGTGTCAATCTGAATAGGTGGGAACGCTACGTTATCGCCATTCTGGATCAAGGCAACAATTCGACGGGTGACGTTGAATTGGTGATTAACGGGCCAGTACAGACGACTTCTATCTCAGTGTTTGTCGACTCGACCACGGGAGATGGCGGATCGTCGAGCCAGCTTCTGGACGCAACGGGCGACGTGGATCACTACCGCTTTGTTGCACCCGAAAGTGCGTCAGGTAATCTCACGGTTGATATTTCGCCCACAATCGGCTTGGATGTTGCTGCCGTGCTGTGGGATAGCGCCGGGAATCTGATCAGTCGTTCGGACTCAGCTGGAATCGGTCTGGATGAAACTCTGTTTACGAATAGCGTGTCACCGGGACAAGAGTTCTACGTCTCTGTTCGCTCATCCGAGTATGCGAGTTCTGGGAATTTCGACCTCGACATCAACTTCGAGACCGTTCCGACTTTTGAAGAGATTGTGTTCGCGGGCAGTCTCGCGAATGGACAAGTTGAGTTGTTAAGGTCGAACGGTTCCAACAATCAAGGCACGGGATTGCTAAAAAATGTCGGTGGCAGCGTTAGCTCGAATCCCCACGAGCTTACGGTTGTGGGAAGTGAATTGTTTTTCGCAGCGACCGGTGCGGATGGCGAAGTCGAGTTGTTCAAGACCAAAGCAAATGGTGCGACGGCTCGCGTCAAAGATTTTGCCGGAGCCATCAGTTCAGATCCTCATGAGCTGACTGAGTACAACGGAAGGTTGTATTTCGTTGCCACGGGAGCCGATGGTGAAACGGAATTGATGGTGTCGAACGGTACGAATTCCGGAACTGTACGAGTCAAAGATCTCTCGGGTGCGACAAGCTCCGATCCCGCCGACTTGACCGTAATGAATGGACTGCTGTACTTCACTGCCTTTGATACGGTTGGGCAACGCGAGCTGTATGTCAGTGATGGTACTGGACCGGGGACGCGACGTGTCCTCAATCTCTATGGTAACGGCACGAGTGCAGATCCGAAGGAACTCACCGTCGTGGGGAATACGCTGTTCTTTACGGCGAATACTCCGGCTGGAGGGCGAGAATTGCATTCCAGTACTGGGGCTCCTGCCGGTACCGGGCTCGTCAAAGACATTCCCGGCGTCAACGGCAACCCATCTCTTTTGACGGAATACGCCGGTGACCTCTATTATCGTGCACGGAACACGGGCGGCCAGATCGAGCTGTGGAAGAGCGATGGTACGAGTGCGGGTACGAATGAACTGATCGACCTCTATGGGGCTGGTACGATTTCCAATCCTCGTCGATTTACGCAATTGGGAGGGAAATTGTACTTCGTTGCCAGGACACCGGCCGGAGGAGCCGAGTTGCACGTCACCAATGGTACGGCAGGAGGCACGCTGCTTGTCAAAGACCTGCATGGCGTTGTGAATGCGGACCCGAAAGATTTGACTGTGCTGGGAAGTCAGTTGATGTTTTCAGCTCTGGGAGCCGACGGTGAACGTGAGCTTTACACAAGCGACGGTACGAATGCTGGGACTTCGCGATTGAAAGACTTGTCGGGTGCAGTGAGTTCCAATCCTCAAAATTTGACGGCGGTTGGCAACTCACATTACTTCTCCGCAACAACGGCTGTCGGCGAAGTCGAATTGTTCCGAAGTGATGGGACCACTGCGGGAACTTCACTTGTCAAGAATCTCGGTGGCAGTCCGGCACCTCATGAGATCGTGGCGTTTGACATTAACCTGCCTGTCACCAGCCCCAGCACCGGTGGCATTGATGCTCAGTCGATCGGACTGTCCGATGGCGATTCGCGGTTACCGAAACCTGCGGAGTTAATTCAGGCCGAATCTCGCAACACGGATCGGATACTCGACAACGTATTCGCTTTAGCAGAAGTCGACGATGACGAAGAGTCGGAAGAGAAGTTCGCTTGGACGCAAGGATACGACGACTTGCTGGTTTTCGAGAGTATTTGATCGGAGAAAATACGGGGCTTCGTTTTAGGACGATGTTTGATAACCAACGAGACGTGCAGCCCGTTTGTCCGTGAACGATTCGTCCCCTATGAAGGGCACCCGCAAATTGTCGGGTGTCCTTTCTTCGATACTTAGGAAACAATGTCGCTATGTCCCGATTTGTCATCCTACATCACGAAATGCCGGACTCTTCCGAAAAGCCGACGCATTTTGACGTCATGCTGGAATATCAGGGCGAGCTGGTTACCTTCTCGATTGAGGGCTGGCCGGAGAATGCAGCTCCTGTCGTTGCTCAGCGACTCAGTGCTCATCGGATCGAGTACCTCGATTACCAAGGTCCAGTCTCTGGGAATCGAGGAACCGTCAGCCAATTCGACCGTGGAACCTACGAACCCGTTGGAGATGTCACGGGCGACTTCGACGAATGGCAATTGATTTTGAGTGGTTCCGCGAACCGTGGAAGACTACACATCTATACGAAAAACGGTGAGTCTTGGCTTCAGTTTGAGTCGGAATGCCGACCAATGGGTGGTTAGATAGCCGTCCGTTTACTCCAACCAGATTGAATTTCCCGCCAGAATTACCGCGGAATTACCCGTTCACCGTTTGAATCGCTGTTGTCGATGGTTGCGACTTCCGATGATCTTAAAGGGCGTTCGCTTCCGCCCGATCTCTTTTCAAGTGACCAACTCATTGGGGCACGTTGTGAATCCAGGGACGGCAAAAACCGGTTTGCTGATTGTCACTGCGCTCATTGTAGCCGCGGTGGTGATCTTTTTTCGCAAGCCCCCGGAGGATCGCCAAGCCGAAGCCCCATCGCGTGATTCTGACCAGTCGTTGGTGCTGCGCCGTTCGGTTGCAGGGCCAAAGCCGCCTGTTGAATCGCCACAAGTCGCCAAGTCGATAACAGCGATTGGTGCCAACCCTGACCAAAACGATGCTTCGCAAGAAGCTGGGTTTTTGTCGGCAGCAAAGGCGCAGGAGTTTCCGTCGACTCAAGAAGCCAGCAAAGTTGACACGCCAACAGCAACCGCGGGGTTTGTACCCCCGTCTATTTCGACGCTTCCCCCAGAAACGCCCCATGGTGATTCGCCATTCGGGGGTTTGTTGGTTGATGTCCCGCCCGTTTCGACGGCAAATGTTCCATCACTGGAAAGCGTATCCCCACCCGAATCACGCCAAAGCGTATCGGCGATACCCGGTGATCTCTCAACGAATGTCGCTGCCTCGATCGCCACTCAACAGGTCATTACCCCCGAACCTGAAAAGAAGACGGTCCTCAAGACCGTCGGGCCGCCACGCTATCATCGCATTGTGGATGGCGATACGTTGGAGAAAATCTCAATCCACTACTTCGGGACGGCAGATCGAGCCAAAGAGCTGTTCGAACTTAGTCGAAATGTGCTGGATCAGCCGGACCTCCTTCCGCTGCGTAAGAAGCTGCTAGTCCCACCAGAGACTCGGGAGTTTGTCGTCGAGTCGGAACCCGCAAAACCGCAGCGTAGCGATCTGTCTGTGCCGAATCGAGGGAACATTTCGCTACCGGTTCCTACACCGACGACCTCACCC
>CAYYHV010000352.1:7603-8387 GCA_964471695.1 uncultured Pirellulaceae bacterium | reverse complement strand
GCTTTGGATCGCCGGCTTCTCCAAAACAGAGTATGTGGGAGCCAGCATGCTCGTCTTTGGGTTGATCGGCTTTCTGGTACCTGCGGGTTTCCTGGAAAAACGCCCAGTACCGATTGTTATCTCCGTGATCGTAGCGGTGATGTATGGCTGGACTTTCTTCACCGGTCTGTTGCCCATCAGTCACACGATTTCTGAGCTCGCACACTTCTACGGTGGCATTACCGGAGTTGCGTTAGCATTTCTTGTCGCAAGAGCCCCTGGCGAAAAACACGAAGACGCACCCCTGGAAGCCGTGACACGAGAAATCCTCTAACGCCCCCCACCGCGACAATCGAGCTTATCTATGGACCGCCGACCGCTTGTAGGACTGTCGGCACTTTTATTGCTCGCTATTGGCGCGGCGCTCTATATCCTTCGTCCCACATTTATTGATGGGAACGCAATTCCCGCCATCTGCATTCGTGTCGGTTTGTTGCTGGCGGTACTCTGGTTGGCGATTCCAGACCTCGGCAAGATCCCTCGCTGGTTGTGGATGAACATCCTACTAACTGCCGTCGTCGTCGCATGGCGACCACCAGCCGCGCTGTTGGTCGTACCGGCCTTATTTGCGAGTTGGTTGCTACGCCCCAAACGGCCAGCTTAATTCGATCCCGGCGGTCTAACCATTCAGCCGCCAAAAATCGAAATTCAAATAGCTGGCGAAACTAATCCACATGAGATATGGCACCAGCATCATCGCCGCTATGCGACTGTATTTTGCGAACAGGAAAACTGTCTCCAGAAC
>CAYYHV010000352.1:3280-7593 GCA_964471695.1 uncultured Pirellulaceae bacterium | reverse complement strand
CGCATGACCGATCTCGTGGCGACCAAAGAACTGCCATGACCAGGACACATTCAGGGCCAATTGAAACAGGAATACGCCAATGGCCAGTTTGCTCCCGGGTTTTGGGAGCTCTCGCCAAACCAGCCACACTGAAACGGCCATCATCGCATAGAGCGTGCTCCAAACCGGAGCAAAAATCCAATTGGGCGGAGTCAGGGCAGGTTGGTTGAGCGCTTGGTACCAAGCATCCGGCGCAAAGATACGTCCCACTGCTGCGGCAGCAAGGCAGATCGCAAAACAGATCACCAACGCGACAAGATCACGAACGGTTATCTCACCGGTTTTCTTTACTTCATCCAAAATCGACTGCTCCGTAAATCACGATACCACACTACGCTAATATTTTGGCGGACAGCTCCGTCAACAATCGTACGGCATGGCCGATTTCATCTTTTTGCCGTTCCGGTTCCGACGGAATCTCTCGTTCGATCGTCAGGGGGCCGGTGTATCCGATTTCTTTGAGTGCCTGGAGATAGTTTTCCATTCCGACGCTGCCTTTGCCGAGCGGCACTTCGGCTCCCCATTCGACTCCAGGCTTGTCGGCCCAAGTTGCATCCTTGCAGTGAATGCTGCGAACGTACTTACCTATCTTCTTGACGGCTTCGATCGGCTCACCGGTTCCATACAGGATCATGTTAGCGGGATCGAAGTTGACGAACAGATTGTCACGTTCGACATCCGCGAGGAACTGTAGCAATCCGTCAGCCGTCTCTTGTCCCGTCTCCAGATGTAAAGTTTGTCCGTTCGCTTTGCAATGGTCACAGATTTCGCGGGTCACCTCTACAATTGAGTGGTAATCTTCACCCGCCTCAGATTGATGTGGGATAAAACCAAGGTGCAGTGCTACCACATCACATTTGAGCAACTTGGCAAAATCGGCAATTTCTTTCATCTCTTGAGTACGAGCTTGTCGAGTCTCAAGCGGCACCAACCCAACCGTACGCTGGGTAGTCGGGATGTCTGCGTAGCTCTCGCCATCAAAGCCCCCAAAAACGGCTGTCAAGTTAATTCCATATTCCATCAGTTTGTTAAGGAAACTCTCAGCGTTTTCCTTTGATCTCGAACCCGCCGCAGGTGCGTGGAGCTGGATCGTTGGGACTCCCAAATCGCGAGCGACATCTAGATGGACGCCTAAACCTGCATCAATACTTGCAAAAACACCGATTGGCCATGCTGACATTCTATTTGTCTCCGAATTCGTGATTGGTAGAAGTCCCTCAATATTGCTAGTAAATCGCCCGTCTTACAACGGGGTTGGATTGCCAGCATAGGGTTTCGCCACCTTAATATGTCGATTTATCGACCGGTCATTACATCTTGGGGCCAGATGCGTTACCATCATGGATGTCGGGCGTTCTATTCCAGACACAAGCGTTTTCGAGGACGCCCGCAGATCATTTTTTTTGAGGATTGAGGTATGGCAGAAGGCACGATCAAGCGGCTTACGGACAAGGGATTTGGATTCATCGACACGGGTACAAACCAGGACATGTTCTTTCACTGTTCCAACGTGGAAGGCGTTAGCTTTGATGAGCTTCAAGTTGGACAGCGAGTCACCTACACCGAAGGCCAGGGTCCTAAGGGGCCTCGTGCAGAGAACGTCACCCCCGCCTAAGCGGTGACTTCTCAACATCACAACTGTGATGAGACCAGACAAAAAGTCGGCGAGTAATCGCCGACTTTTTTCGTTTTGAATAACGCCTGCTACCATTGCGACGCGCATGAAGCCTTGATGAACACTCTCGAAACGATATCAAGCAAGCACTGGGACCCGCTTTCATCACTCATGCTAGGGTGGGCTTCATTCGGACTGGCACTCTTTCTCGCCTCGACCTCACTATGGACGGGCTTATCGTCTTATCCCCAAGTGCCCCTCCTCGAACCGTTGACGGGCACGGCGGCTTGGACAGATTGGGTGGCGTGTGCGGCGATTGTTTTGTGCATGGTAGCCAGCCTGCGTTTGGCGTTTTCCGAGCACGCAACGCAATTACGACCTGTCGCATTACTCGTGTTTATCCTGGGGCTGTCGTGGTTGTTTCTGACCAACCAACATCGCCTTCAACCTTGGGCATATCTCGCTTGGCTGGTCGCCATCGGATTGCTGATTCCAGATCGCAATCAAAGCCTGAAATGGCTGCGAGCCCTCGCCATCAGCATTTACGTATACTCAGCGATTACCAAACTCGATCATCAATTCCTCCATACTCTCGGCCAACAGTTCCTCGCCGTCATAACGAATCGTTTGGGAATTGAAATAAGCAACATCGGCGCAAGCACACGAATTGGGTTGAGCGCCGCGTTCCCAATCATCGAGCTCTTGGTCGGCGCTGGCCTTTGCTGGCGACGGACCCGACGTATCGCGGTGGCAATTTCAGTCGTGATGCACGTATCGTTGTTGCTGGTCCTCAGCCCATTGGGATTGAATCACAAACCTTGCGTGTTGATCTGGAACCTGTATTTCGTGTGGCAAAACGTCGTGCTTTTCTGGTGGGAACCCAGGCTTCAAAAAGATCAGGACGAATCATTGGGTATTGCGCTGTGGTCGAGGTTGCTGGCGATTGTTCCAAAATTCGCTTTGTTCATCGCAATGCTTCTCCCAGTCTTTCAACCATGGGGGCGATTCGACCATTGGCCATCGTGGGGACTATATGCACCGAGTAACAGCCGCGTTGAAGTGTTTATCGAAGAGTCGGCGATTGAATCACTTCCCGTGGAATTAAAATCGTATTGCACTCCGCTCGCATTTCATGATCCCGAGTTTGACGTTCCCGTACAGCGATTGCGAACCGATTGGTGGTCCCTCAACGCATTGAATGTGCCCATTTATCCTCAGCAGCGGTTCCAGATCGGCGTTGCGTGGTCAATTCAGAGCCAAATAGAATCAGCAGGTGGCAGAGGCAAACTGCGGCTTTATTTGGAGAGTGCCTCCGACCGATACGACGGTACGCGCAGAAGTACCGAACTCGACACTCCCATCGCCGACGCCGCGAGTGACTTTTTCTTCAACACGATGCCCAAGTCGCGAGTGACTGACGAATAACGATGTGGGCCATGAGAAAAATGATGAGAACCTATGAACACCAACGAGTCAAATGATCGTCGGGCATTCCTGACAGGCAAAGCTCTGCGCGAAAAAGCACAAAGACTCGGTGACCAATTAGCCGATTCCATCATCGGCAACACAACCAAACCTGCCCCGGACGCTCGTGACACTTTGCGGCTTACCGCTCGTGCGATGGCTTGTGATTTTGCCATCATCATGAACGCTGGAGAACACAGAGCAATCTGGGAAGCCTCCAAGTGCCTCGACACATTGGAGCAGCACGAGCAGCAGATGAGTGTCTATCGGTCCGACAGCGAAATTTCGATTTTGAATCAGTCTGCATACGAGAATCCGTGCGAAGTCGAACCGGAGCTTTTTCGACTGTTGCAAATGGCAAATGAACTCTCCGAAGAAACCGACGGAGCGTTCGATCTAACCAGTGATCCCTTGATTCAACTCTGGCGAACGTGTCGGGACGAGTCGCGATTGCCCACAGACCAAGAAATCGAAGCGAGACTTCAACAAGTCGGCATGCGGCATGTCGCCTTCGATGAGCCATCGAGGAAGATTTCGTTCAAACAGCCTCGGCTGTCGCTGAATCTCGGCGCCATCGGCAAAGGCTATGCGTTGGATCGCATGACAGAAGAGCTGGAGAACTTGGGCAACCATGACTTTCTACTTCACGGAGGCCGCAGCAGTTTGATTACGAGAGGCGTGAACAATGATGGCGGGTGGCCGGTGGGTATTGGCAATCCACTGTTTACCGATCGGCGGCTTGGCACCCTCTTGCTCAAGAACCAGGCGCTCGCCACCAGTGGATCGAATATACAACATTTTCGTATTGGCGATCGACGATATGGGCACATTCTCGACCCAAGAACTGGATGGCCAATCGAAACGGTCTTATCTGTAACAGCGTTAGCCCCATCAGCCGCAATGGCGGACGCGCTATCCACCGCCTTCTACGTTATGGGAATTGAAAGAACCCAAGAGTACTGTTCGCGACACCCAGAATATGGCGCGATTATTATTCCCAAAACGACAAATGATCGCCGTGTCAGTCCACAAGTTTTTGGCGTTGATCCGAGTCAAATCTACTGGGATCAGTCTCAGATTATTACTCCCGAATCCGTATAGAACCCGCAATCGCCCCAAAAAACAACAACTGGGCTTGGGCCAAAAGGTGTCGAAACCGCTTGCTTCCGACTATAGTAACAGTTGGCGGCAATCA
>CAYYHV010000352.1:0-3270 GCA_964471695.1 uncultured Pirellulaceae bacterium | reverse complement strand
ACTTCAAGCTCTCGTTCCAATCGCAACCCCACTACGTTACGATTGGTGGCACAGTTCCCACCTAAATTCCAGCTCATGGAGCCTGCAACGTGACTGTTGGTCGCTACTCAATCATCGCGATGCTAATGATCGTCGTCCTGCGAATGGCGATCGGATGGCAACTCTTTTACGAAGGCGTCTGGAAGATGAAGACGCTCCGTTCACCCAAGCCATGGACTTCCGCGGGCTACCTGAAAAATTCTCAGGGACCGATGCGAGCCACCTTTCGGCGAATGACAGGCGATCCGGACGAGCTGGATTGGCTGGATACCAAAAAAGTCACTCAGAGATGGCGGGATTGGCAGAAGCGATTCACTCGGCACTACGGGCTTAGCAACAAGCAGAAAGCTCGGCTTGATCAAATCGTGAACGGCCGCAAAGCCTTCTACTCCGACTCAAAATCGGTCAAGGCAATTCCCGAATCTATCGACTTGGACAGAAGGGAACTTACGTATCCCACGAGCGAAAAACTCACTATCACAATCAAACAACTTCCGAGCGTCAAAAAGAAAGTGGTTCAAGAAGATTCGGGCGAATTACGCAAGGACGACATTCTAGAATACGAGACCACTGCTGACTTGGAAAAAGACTTCAAATCGTCTGGCACAGAATTGATTGTCCGACGTCCGACACGCAAGCCGATTGTTAGCTACGACGCCGAGAACCAACGCCTGGTCGTAGATGGCCGGCGGCATATGGACGCTTCCGAGTACGGCCGATTTCTCAAGTATCTCCCGAAAGCCGACGAGGACAACGAAACGGAAGCTACTTTTCGTAAACAACTCGAAAAGGTTTATCTTCGCGCCTCTCGATTGAGCTACGTTGAAAAACTCAGGGCATCGCTACTTGGTGACAGCGAATGGGTTGGCAACAAGAAGAACTTGCAGGTCGGTGAACTACAAAAATATCGCGACATGCTCGCCGATTATGAAGTGGCAGCAGCCAAAGCGGATCAGGATTTCGAGTTTGACCATCTTCAAAAACTTTGGGCTGACCTCCAAACACAACGGTCGTCACTCGTTGGACCTATCAAGTCGCTCGAAGACTCAATGAAAGATGACGCTGAAGAGCTGCTGACAACCAAGCAAGCAGCCAGTGGCGCCGTTCCCAAACCTTGGACTTCACTCAGAATTGCAGATTCGCTGACAATCGCTGGTTTGACATTACTGGGACTCTGCTTAATTGCCGGTGTATTCACCCGCTTCTCAGCCGTTATGGCTGCGATCATGGTGTTCTCATTCTATCTGGCGATGCCACCACTGCCTGGTTTGCCTGAGGCACCTGGCCCTGAGCACAGTCTCATTGTGAACAAGAACCTGATTGAAGTTCTCGCCCTTTTGGCAATCGCTTCATTGCCAACGGGCAAATGGTTTGGCCTGGACGCCTTACTTCGAGGCTTCTTTGGGATGAAGAAAGATGCGGAAGTTGCCAACGCGTAACGATTCGCTAGGGCATGACAACTGCGGCTTGAAAAGGCCGATAACAAATATTTTTGATCCTGTGGAGTGAGGTAAGACAATGCTGGTCACACCTGAACAAGAAGGCATCGGACGCGACAATTTCTATGCGGCGATGGGTGCCGACGTAACACGCCGAGACGCAATCAAAGCTGCGATTGCCGGCGGTGTCGGATTGGGCGCTGCTTACTTTGGATACTCGAAGCTGGAAGGCAAGGACCGAGTCCGCACCGCGTTCATCGGAACCGGTGACGAGGGCAATGTGCTCATCAACGAGCATCCCGTCGATTACATGGATATCGTCGCGATTGCCGACCTGCGACCCGCCAACCGAGATCGCACTTTCAAAGGCAGCCACCCAGTCGCGCGTCGCGGGCTGAACGCTGTACTTGGTGAAGACGAAGCTTCAAAAGTAAAGGTTTACGAGAACCACAAAGACTTGCTTGCCGACAAGGACAAGCTCGGTCTGGAAGCCGTCGTAATTGCCGTTCCGCTCAACCAGCATGCTCCCATCGCCATCGAGTGCATGGAAGCAGGATTGCACGTCCTTGGTGAAAAGCTGATGGCCCGTACCATCACGGAATGCAAGAAGATGATCAACACAGCAGAGGACAAGAACCTGATGCTGGCAATTGGCCATCAACGCCACTACAGCGTCCTTTACGAAAGCGCCAACAACCTGATTCAGGACGGATTGCTCGGCGACATCAAGTTCATCCGAGCCCAATGGCACCGCAACAACAGCTTCGAGGGACGCGACGCTTGGCGAAAATGGGACTATCCGAATTCGTACACCAAACGTGACATCGCGTTCCTTGAAAAGAACCCGGACCTTGTCAAAGAGTTTGGTTACGATTCGGCCCAACAACTTGTCGATTGGCGATTGTACAAGAAAACAGGCGGCGGCCTGATGGCCGAACTTGGCAGTCACCAGATGGACGCCTGCAGCATCTTTCTCGGTAAAGTTCACCCGCTATCCGTTATGGGATACGGTGGACAAAACTTCTATGGCATCGAGGGCGTCGGTCCTAAAGATAAGTGGACCGACAACCGCGAAATCGATGACCAGATTTTCGTCACGATGGAGTTTCCGGGTAAGACGTACTACAAGGACGACGGGGTATCAGTGAACAACGACCGAGACGTCTGTATCGTTACCTACTCGTCGATGAGCACAAATCGCTGGGAACCTTATGGCGAAGCCGTGTTTGGGTCGCGTGCGACGATGATCATGAAAACGGAAAAGGATGCTCTGCTATACAAAGAAGCCAGTGCCAAGAGCGGTGGCGG
Source organism: uncultured Pirellulaceae bacterium (assembly GCA_964471695.1). Lineage (GTDB taxonomy): Bacteria > Planctomycetota > Planctomycetia > Pirellulales > Pirellulaceae > CAYYHV01. The sequence continues at coordinate 484 of CAYYHV010000352.1, read as the reverse complement.
ATTGGACCAGCGTTTGCACGTGATCAAAGGCTCCGCCGGTGGCGGCCCCGCTCTCGATACTTACGAGACGACGGCGCCCACCGCAGCAGCGGCCAAGAGCGAACTTGGCGACAAGATATCACGCGGCTACCGCGAAGAAATGGAGCACTTCTGTTATTGCATCCGCAACGGTAAGAACGAGCTTCGTTGCAACGGAACGGTCGCGATGGGCGATGCGATCATGGCAATTACCGCCAATCTGGCAATGAGCAAGAAAGTTCGTATCGAATTCAAACCGGAATGGTTTGATCCAAAATCCGATGCGACTCCAGAAGCCGACTACGCGTAGCAAGTTCGACTTTGCGTTGCTCACGTAAACAGAGAGAATTAAGAGCGGCTAGATTACTGCATCTAGTCGCTTTTTTGCGCGCGTTGCCCGTCGACTTGACGGCGCTAGTCGCTGTCCTCCCACAATCGACGTGCATTTGGGCACCCACATCGTATG
>CAYYHV010000351.1:0-8414 GCA_964471695.1 uncultured Pirellulaceae bacterium | reverse complement strand
GAACGATCTTGATCTGTTGGTCGTCGGTCCCGATGGCAATCACTATCCTTGGACATTGGACATCGCTTCGCCCGCAGATCCCGCCGTTCGGACGACCGCAAATCACGTCGACAATGTAGAACAAGTGTTGATCGATGCGCCGATTGCGGGGGACTACACGATCCGCGTCGATGCGACGGGAACCGTTTCGAACCAGGACTTCTCGATCATCGTCGAAGGAGCCACGCTCGCTGGAACCGAATATGTTGTCACCAATGCAACGGATGAAATGGACGGAGACTATTCGGCTGACGACTTGTCATTGCGAGAAGCCGTGCAGCTCGCAAATCAACATCCATCCAACGACACAATCTCATTCGATCCTGCCATTTTCTCCTCGTCGCAAACCATCACAATAAGTTCAGAGCTCGATATCACTTCCAGTCTTTCGATCGAAGGCCCGGGAGCTGACGTCTTAACGCTCGACGGCGACGGTGATTCGCGGCTGATCCATGTGAACGCATCGGCTGGTCAAGTCGAAATTTTCGGTATGACACTTTTCGATGGAATCACTGGCATTCGAAATGATGGCGACCTGCACGTTGTTGGGATTCATTTCGACAGCAACGAAACCGTGACCAACGGAGGAGCCATTAGTAACGCGGGCAGTCTCCAGATCACGAACAGCCTCTTTACCAATAACGTCGCCGGCAGCCAAGGCGCCGCGTTGAACAACACTCCCAGTGGAGAAGTCGTAATTCTCAATTCGACATTTTCGGGCAACTCAGCCGACAACGCAGCCATCATGAACATCAGTGGCGTCATCAATATCCACCATTCGACGATCACTTCCAACACGGCGTCTTCACTGTCCGGCGGCAGAACGGGAGGCGTGGACAATAACAGTAGCGGCACCATCAACATTTCAAACACCATCGTGGCTGGCAACCTCCGGGATGGTGTGCCCAACGATTTTGATAGCGAGGGTATTGTCAATTCACTCGGCCACAACTTGATTGGTACAGGAGGGAACGACTTTGGCGCCATCGGTGACCAAGTCGGCAGCCGGACGTCACCTCTCAACGCGGGCTTGGACGACTTAGCGAACAATGGCGGGCCAACGATGACGCATTCGTTGCTCGCGAACAGCCCTGCACTTGATGCTGGAGCGTCCGCAGGTGCCGATCTCGTCAATGAGTTTCGATTCAGCGAAGCCGCAGGTTCCTCGATCATCGCAGACAACTCCAGCGCGGCGACGGGACATGTCGTAAGCGCAACTCTTGGAGTCAGCGGGCCTCGCGGGTACGACGACACGGCCGCCGCGTTCGACGGCGTCGATGATTATGTAGAAATCAGTGCACCGTTGAGCATCGGAAATTCGTCGCACACCATGGAAGCGTGGGTGAAGATCCCGACGGGTTCTGGACGTGGGATCATCCTGGGCAATTTCGTCAGTACCAGTTCCAACAATGATCAGGCCAATTGGGAAGTGACCGCTGCCGGTGAAGTTCGAGTTTACTGGAAGGAAGGCGGGCTTAACGCAATCGACTTGCGGGGAACATCGGACATTCGCGACGACGCGTGGCACCACGTCGCAGTCGTCCGTGACAAGAGTGACGACGAGTTTCGCATCTACGTGGACGGAATCGCGGAATCGATCGACAACCCAAACTCGGCGGGGACTTCATTGAATTTTGCAGGCGACTTGGCTCACCGAATCGGAGGCGACCATCGTACCAATTTCGCAAGTGTGGCTTTTGAAGGAATGATTGACCAAGTCGCGATACATGATCGGGCCTTATCTGACACTGAAATCTTGCAGCGAGCGGCTCTCTTTGATCAACGTGGATTCGCTTATCCTCGAAACATCGGCGTCCGAGACATCGGGGCGGTCGAGTCGCTCAACCATCTGGTCGTGGGGGCGACTTCCGACAGTACCGACGGCCATTTCGGCGAAGGCGATTTGTCGCTGCGCGAAGCCATTGGGCTGGGAAATGCTTTCGCCGGCCACGCCGAAGTCGGCTTTGATGCGGATGGAGTCTTTAGTGTACCCGCGGAAATCGACCTCCAGCACGGTGTGCTTGCTATCGCGGATATGACGACTATTAATGGGCCCGGCCTTGAGTTGTTGACGATAGATGGCCAACAGGAATCACGGCTGATGCATATCCAAGACGGTGCGGGAAAGGTCGCCATCAGCGGTTTGACGCTGACCGGCGGATTCTTCGATGGTGATGGTGGAGCCCTGCAAATTGACGACAGTGACGTCTTGCTCGGCCAAGTTCTGTTGACGAACAATCGGGCCGTCGACGATGGCGGTGCGATCAGTACAAGCGATGATGCGAACGTAATGATTGTCGGTTCGACGTTGTCAGGCAACATGGCCAGCGACTCAAGCGGTACTGAGACGAATGTCGGCGGAGCCATTATCAACCGAGGCTTGCTGACCATTCGCAACAGTACGTTGCACGACAATTCAGCGGAATCAGGCGGAGCCATCTGGACGAATGGTACGTTGAACCTAGAAAACTCCACCGTATCCAATAACGACGGTGGAGGAATTCGCTCATCTTCAGCAGACGGAAACACGATCACCAACTCCACGATTACCGAAAACTCGGTGGGCAGTGGCGGCGACGGGGCTGGGATTTCCAACTCGAATTCTGAGGTCGCGCTGTTGAACTCGATCGTGGCTGGAAACACGGCTGGCGCAATTAGTGCCAACCTGGCGGGGACGGATTTCTCGGGCGACTACAACCTCGTCGGTTCATCATCGAGTGGGGCGGCCGTTTCGGGTTCGGGCAATGTGACGACCGACCAACCGCTGCTTGGTCCGCTGGCCGACAATGGTGGATCAACGATGACCCACGAACTGCTCGACGGCAGCCCGGCGATTGATGCTGGACATCCGGAAGACGATAGCGAGCGTACGCATTGGTTCCAATTGAATGAGTCGACTGGTGCGACAACGATTGTGGATTCCGAGGGCACTATTTCGGGCTCAGCCGATGGTAGCGGAGTCGCTTTTGGCGAGGATAGCCCAAGGGGAACAGCAGCCACGTTCTCAGGTGGCGGCATATTGCTTGATCAGCCGCTCGCCACGGATGAGTTTTCCGAACTAACCATCGAAGCTTGGGTCCGAGTCCCGACCGATGCAACGGGCCGCGTCGGAGCCATTTTGGGCAACTACCGAAGTACTACAACAACATCTTATCAGTCCAACTTCGAAATCCAGGAGGACGGCAAGCTTCGTGTCTTTATGCAACTTGGAGGTATTCGAATTGACTTGGCTGCAACTACCGACCTGCGAGATGGAGAATGGCATCACGTGGCATTGGTAAAACAGGATACCCTTTCTACTCTGGATTACGATTACACCCTGTTCGTTGATGGAGTCGGCGAAGCGACAGACGTTCACGTACCCATGTCATTCAGCGACTCAAACAACCTACACTGGATTGGAAGTGACAACCGCGACGGAGGATTGCCATTCCAGGGAGCCATCGATGAATTGACGATTCACGATGCTGCCTTGTCGCCCGAGGAGATTGCTCGGCGCGCCACGCCGTTTGACCAGCGAGGAGACAGTTTCGATCGAGTCACCAATGATCGAATTGACATCGGGGCATTCGAAGCCGATCCCATCATTGCTCCGGAACTCGACGGCGACTTTGATGACGATGGTGATTACGATTGTCAAGACGTCGATGCCTTGGTCGCGGAAATCGTCCTTGGTTCCAACGACTTTCAGTTTGATCTGAGTGAAGATGGTGTGGTCGATGGTGATGACTTGACGCTGTGGCTGGCCGAGGCTGGGGCAGTGAATAATGCGTCGGGTGGCGCCTATCTGAATGGTGATGCAAACCTCGATGGAGTCGTCGACATCAGCGACTTCAACGTCTGGAACGCGAACAAGTTTACGACCAATTCGGCATGGTGTACGGCCGACTTCAATACCGACGGTGTGGTCGACATCAGTGACTTTAACGTGTGGAATGCCAATAAATTCACCGCGTCCGACGCTGCCTCTCAGACCGGAAATGCATCATCGGAAGAAGATGAGCCGCGAGTTGCCAGTTCTCTGGTCGACTCAGAATCTCCGGAAGAATCTGATCGGCAAGAACTGGCTACCCTGGATCGTAATTCAATCCGCGGCCCAGTCGTGTCGCCGAGATTCGTCGTACGAGAAACTGACCGGGAAGCGAAAGAGCAGAACTTGCTAGAAGCAGTTTTCGGCGAATGGTAATTGGGCAGGGTCGAAAATCGGGTTCTGGTGCCATGCCCTCGACCTGTGGTCGTGGGCATGCTTTGGCTTATGTCAACAAGTCCAAACCCGTGACATTGTCGACTCATGCTAGACTCAGTACGGATTCGCCGTCGATGGAATTCCCGAATGCCATGTTTGGACGGAAACTTTGTCCCTAACGCGTTTGAGCGGAGCATGCCTACGACCGCAGATCGAAGACATGGCACCCTAGCGCCGCCGATGAGCCCGTCCCCTTTTTCGACTCAATGGCGTTTTGTGTGGAAACGTTGAACACCTTGGGCTTCCGCGTTTTTTTCCGAAGAAGTGGGCGATTTCTTGGCAAGATTGGCAAGGGGGTGGCGAATGACTGCGAAACACCACTCCCTGCAAAAAGGCCGGCTTCATGAATTGGTTTCGCAAGCACAGGAAGAAGTTTCTCTACTTGCTTCTGACGGCCTTGTTGCTCTCCACAACAGGCGTCTTTGGAGCGTATCATTTTTTCAAGAATCAGTTTTATTCCGCATCGCCAAATTCGCTAACGCTCGCCGGCGAACTTCAGCCGTTTGAGTTTACCTGGGTTGGACAAAAGTTCAGCGAGGACTATTCCGAGCCGCATTCGGCAATTTTGCTGCCCGTGACGGTGCCGGGAATTCCCGAGCCGCTTTATATGCAGTTCGACACGGGGGCTCCAAGTACGTTCTTTCGGTCGGGTTGCCTGGAGTCGCTGCAAGAACGCGGTGTCGTTTTCGATTTGATTGAGCAGGAAGGTAGGTCGTTCGTTCGCAAGTTCGAACTGAGCGTGGGTGGGAATCGTATGGTGCTGGAACCGGCGCGGGTGATGCAACGTGATATCCACATCGAGTGGGATAAACCGGTCAACGTAATCGGGTCGATCGGTGCCGACTTTGCGGACAATGTCGTGATTGCAATCGACTTTCCGGCTGAACACATTCATTTGTTTCGCGAACGGCCGAAAAGCTTCGCAGCGCTTGGTTCGTTTTCGCCGTTCGAGTTCAATTCACGAAGGATCATGTTGCCCACCACGATCGATGGTGAAGACATGCAGGTGTTCTGGGACTCCGGTTGCAGTTCGTTTGGGCTCTTTACTTCCAAGTACCACTTTGATCGTTACGCGAATAAAGATGAAAGCGGCATCGAGTTCGGTGCCAATCGTTTTGGAAGCAGCGTGCCGGCTCATCACAAACCATGCAGCCTGGTGGCGACTTTTGGCGAAACACTCGTGCCACTGAAGCGAGTCAGTTACGTCCAAGCGTATGCTGGGTTGCAGAGTATGTTCGGCGGTTTCATCGATGGTGGCTTCTTTGGCAATAAGAGCCTTACCGAAAGTACGCTCATTCTTGACACGACATCCAATGAGTTTCTCGTCTTGAATCGGTCACTTGCTGAAGATGAAGTCGCAACTGGCGCTTCATCGTCGACGGATGAGACGGAATTCACTGAAGAAGAACACTAGAGCAGATTTCATGTTGATGTATGAGGGGTGGCATTGCTGTATCGTTTCACGGAACTCATTAGCGTTGACACTGACGGCAGTAAACAGGAAGAAAACGATAACCATTCGTGGGTTGGAAATCACTCGGCTTTCCTATTTATCGCTCTTTCTTAGGAGGCCCCAGCCTGCCAGCCCCATGGGTATGGCACAACCACCACCAATAGCAGCCCACTGAAACCTATTCAAAGGAGCGTTATCAGCTCCGATGGCTTGTGGACCAAACTCATGTTTCGGCAGTGTGCACTTCTTAGCGTCGGTCACGGTCCAATGTGCACTACCGATATCGTTGATCGGATTAAAGCCATCCACTCGAACCGGAATGATACTTGGCCCATCGTAGGTAACTGTTCCATGAAAGATTCCGTGGCTTCCGACATCGTTAGACCATTTCGTCAGACGATATCTGTTCTCTGGATCAACATACACCGTTAAGGTTGTAGGTTCTTCGCCTTCAACGACACGGCGTTTCACGATTTTCTTGCCTGTCATCTGCACGTCACTCCAGTCCCACTCCGTCAGCGGTATAAACCATGTTTTTGGACCAACGCACTGAATAGCGGCAAATAGTGGAGCGGAATTCTTGAGCCAGTTGTTTTTTACATTTCCTGCACCAATGTTAGGAAGATACTCAAGACGACCGCCGACTTCCTTGATCGCGGCCCCCCATGGGACCCCGCGATCGACTCCTAGAGAGAGTTCTGTGCCGTCAGCTTTTGTGGTCCTTACAAGGCGATTCGCCCCGGAACTGTAGACCAAACTGGTCGTACCATCACTCCCTTTGACGACACACTGAAGCTCTGTGCACTCCTTCTCGATTTCCTGCCACGCAGGAAGCACTTTATCAAAGAACTCCCCGCTTTGGGCACTAACTGCAGTCGCACTGCCCAGAGCCACCAGGGCCGCCAAACCCCAGCTTGCAAGTCCCCGCCGCGATAGATCGATTGCTTCAATCATCCATTCGCACGATCGAGCTTTCGAAAACAATGGGATTCGGCGAAGACAAGAGAAAGTCAAGAAATGGGCATCGCCATCTCGATCGTAAACTGTCCGTGTTTTTCTGTGTTGAGCCGGCATGGATGAATTATAACCGATTGGACGGAATCTATGGTTGGACACCAGGCATGGCACCCTGGCTATTTTTTCCTAACATAGACAATTCTGAAAACAAGGAATGCAATTGCGCCAACAAACGCGCAAATCAAAAAGTGTCCGTAACTCTTATTCCCCGATGGTTCCGTTTCCGGCGCAACGCCGATACCCATTGCTTCTACAGTCGATTCAAACTCATCAGATTCGCTACCATTCTCGTCGAAGTAAACTTTCGCTCGCCCATTGGCAGTGGTTTTATCAATGACAAGGTTGGGTGGGAATTTGAATCCGAGTCTGTCCTCATCACCTGCGTCCAAAGAAAACCGCTCGACTACCAATTCATCACGGTATGCTACTGTTCTATCCGCACCCGTGAACAGAGTCGTTGTCGCCAACTTAGGGAACCATATTCCCGACATCACCTCTTCGAAGTTGGATAGGCTATTGTGAACTTCTAGACCCGTTACGCCACTTGTAAATTCTGTGTTAGGAAAATAATGCACCGAATCAGTCACAGCATATGCATATCTTGGTGAAAATCGCATTGAGACCTTTGTCGGCATATCCTGTGTTTTGAAACTGAGTTCGAGCACAAAATCCCCACCATCGCCCCGCACTGATGAAGTCTCAGCACTCCCGACAAACGACCGAAGGCTGCATAGATTCATTGGATGAATGTGACTTGCGAATTTCAAATGGAGAATTCGAGCAGAACTGACCATATTTCCCACGTGTTGGCCATCGTCGGCGAAATCGCTCGCCCTCCCAGACTTCTGAGAGTGTCGCTCTACGTCAAACTCATCGTCTTTGTCTGGAAAATGGTAGAACTTCTTACGACCGTCTCCGACCAGACAATCTGTCAGGTAGTTTTCCTGTCTCAAGTTACCTATTCGTCTTACACGTTCGTACTGGGCGTTCTTCTTCCAATTGGCACTCAAGATCCGCGAGTTGTCGCCAGGTGCCCTAGCAAACATCTCCAAATCAGCTTCAAATTCAACGAGCTGCTGGAGATGCAGCTCGTGTTTCTCGATGAGCTCTGTAACTTCTATCGCGCTCGCAGCTTTAACAAGAATTAGTAGCGAAACGAGAAGAACTGTTCTCATGAAATCATTCCAAAATATTATGTGCAAGAAGCGAGTTGCAAAGACACTGGAAGGCTGGCCAATTGCGGTGGTATTTGTAGCTGGATCGGAACCAAGCGACGGCTCCTGTGGGCAAGTAAGTGCCATCGTGATTCCTCCGTAGTCGGTCGAGTTATCGGTAGCGTGGAGCAAGAGAAGGAAAAAGCACCGCCATGACAATCATGAGGACACTTGTTGGCTCCGGCACCAAAGCCGCATCCACACGAACATTATCAATAAATGCTTCTGCGTATTCAGGAGATGGCGTTGAGCTGATCCTAAATTCGATCTGAGTAAAATAAGAGCTCCACCTACTCGGCAATGATTCGATACTATTCCCAATAGAAACCACAAGCCACTCTAGGCACCGCGGCATAGTTCAACACGTTTTGTCATTCATCGCTGCGCGACCGCAGAAGTGTGGATGTCCCCGACTAATGCTATGGTTGGCTTCAAATAGCACATT
>CAYYHV010000350.1:0-8436 GCA_964471695.1 uncultured Pirellulaceae bacterium | reverse complement strand
GTGCCAAGCCGTTTATCGTCCCCAGCATGGGTTCGCACAACGGGGCGACCGCTGAGGGGCAACGAGCAATGATCGAGTCGTTGGGATGTACCGAAGAAGCAATGGACATGCCGATCAAGTCCAGCATGGAATGCGTCAAAGTTGGAGAGGTCCCGACCGGCGCCGTTTGGATGGACAAACACAGTTTTGAATCGGATGGGGTGCTGGTTGCCAACCGCGTCAAACTTCACACCTGCTTTTCCGGGCCAGTGCAGAGCGGCATCGTGAAGATGATGGTCGTTGGTATGGGCAAGATCGAATCGGCGACTACCTTCCATTCGACGCCAACCAATGAGATGAAAGACATGCTGTTGGAGATGGGCCAGTTCCTTCTCGACAGCGGGAAGATCTGGGCTGGGCTCGCCATCCTCGAAGACGGTTTGGATCAAACCGCAGAGCTGCACGCCATTCCCGCAGATCAGATTATGCAGAAGGAACCCGAATTACTCGACAAACACAAAGAGTATTTCCCTTCGCTCCCGATCAAAAACCTGAATGTGCTGATCGTCGACTGTATCGGAAAAACCTACAGCGGCACCGGCATGGACACCAACGTGATTGGTTTCCGTGGCGTCAAAGGGCACGAGGACCTCGCGAAACCGGAAATCAAGATCATCGGTTGTCTGTCACTGACTCCTGGGTCCAAGGGGAACGCACTCGGTGTCGGGCTCGCCGATTTTATTACGCGCAAACTTCGTAATGACATCGACGAGAAGAAAACTTTCATCAACGCCTTCACGACTGGTGATATGGGCCGCGCCAAGATCCCGGCGACTCTGGAGACAGACCAAGAAATGTTCGAGACCATCGCGGGAAGGTTCGGCTCGGAGCGATGGATGATCGTCCCCAACACGCTCCATCTCAACGATATCTACGTCAGCGAGGACTTGAGAGCGGAAATCGAAGCCCATCCCATTTGTGAAATTGTCGAAGAAGTCCAAGTCGCCTACGATCAAGGCAGGCATGGTCTCGAATTCGTAGCTCCTTAAGGTCACCTACACTGCGGCCATACCGATTTGGAAGGCCCTCTTGCTTGCCCGCTGCTCACAACGAGTCAACTTATTTTGCTCCCACGCATCGCGATTACTACAGGCGACCCAGCCGGAGTTGGCCCCGAAATCTGCCTGATGGCAGTGACCGATCCCAACGTACTCAAAGTCTGTACGCCGCTGCTCTTTGGCGACGCCACGATTTTGGAATCCGTCGCCAAACCGCTTGGCTTGCCGATTCCCCAAAAGCGATTCGCGTTGAGCGACCCGCGTTGGCAAGACTGCGAGACAGCCGCTTTGATCGACTTTTCAATGTTGAAATCGAACGACCTCCAACCGGGACTCGTTTCGGCAACCACAGGCCGAGCCTCCTATGCGTACATCACGGCAGCCATTGATGCCGCGATTGCCAAACAAGTCGACGCGATTACGACGGCTCCCATCAGCAAGGATGCACTTCATCAAGCCGGAATTGATTACCCCGGGCATACCGAGATTCTCGCAGATCGAACGAAAACGGATCGCTACTGCATGATGCTGACGTCTCCTGAGATAAGTTGTTGCCTCGTTACGACGCATATTGGATTAAGGGATGTCCCCGCGGCGATTTCGACGGAACGCATTGTAGATGTTATCCAAATGGCTGCGCAAGCCATGCGTCGTCAGCACGATCACGAACCACGCATTGCCGTCTGTGGATTGAACCCTCACGCTGGCGAAAATGGATTGTTCGGCAACGGGGAAGAAGAAAAAATCATTCAACCAGCCATCGAGCGGGCAAAACAAATGGGCTTGGATATCACGGGCCCCTACCCCGCTGACACGGCTTTCCTACAATCGCGTCGCGAAGTTACCGACGTATATGTATGCATGTATCACGATCAGGGACTGATCCCTTTGAAGACACTGTCCTTCGATGTTGCGGTGAATGTGACTCTGGGGCTGCCTATCGTGCGGACTTCGGTAGATCACGGAACAGCTTGCGACTTGGCTTGGCAGGGAAAAGCGACTCCATCCAGCCTCATTCATGCGATTCTATTGGCTGCCCAAATGGCGAACCACTAGCCGCTGACAATTCCCCCACAAACCATAAAGATCACCGCCGCCAACACAGCCCCTAGCAAGGGCCCGACAACAGGAATCCAGGCATAGCCCCAGTTGCCGTCGCGTTTCCCAGGAATCGGCAAGATTTCATGCATGATTCGCGGAATCAAATCGCGAGCCGGATTGATGGCGTACCCCGTAGTCCCGCCCAGACACAGTCCGACGCCTAACACAACAAGCCCAACCGGCAAGGCATCAATGGCTCCCAAACCAACCTCCGGTTTCGCCATGTACAGCACAGCCAAAACGAGAACCATCGTCCCCAACACCTCGCTGAGCAAATTGGAAACGGTATCCGAAATCGCCGGCGCATTGCAAAACACGCTGAGCTTTGCGTCGGCGTCTTCGGTTGCGGCGAAGTGGGGCCGATACATCGCCCAAACAAGGGTGGTCCCGATGGCTGAACCAATAAACTGAGCCAAAATGTAGGGAACGGCACTAGCCCAACCAAACTTACCGGCGACCGCCAGACCGACCGTCACCGCTGGATTCAGGTGAGCCCCGCTAAACTGCCCGACAACCAGAACTCCCACGAACACCGCCATCGCCCATCCAAACGTAATGACAATCCACCCCGCGTCATTCCCCTTCGTTTTCGATAGCACGACATTCGCCACGACGCCATTCCCCAAGAGCATAAGGATCATCGTCCCCAAAATTTCTGCAACAAACGGCGACATAATCGAGCTCCATTTAGATGTATACAACGGTCGTTAACCGGAGCCGCAAGATAACAAACTCTCGCCCGTAGTAAGACCCAACCGCAGGGCGATTCGCCGCAAGAATGGTTACAATCCCTCAAAAACTCGATTTGTGATACCATGAAGACGGTACCAAGCCGATCAACATCCACGGCTCCCTAACACCCAAATCCCAAGTCGGAATCCATTTAACTCACACTGATGCGCGATGGATAGACTTTCCCAACTCTACGACTTCCCAACAATCGCCGAGCATCGTTTTAAGATTGGCGGACACAAGTATCGAGTCGGAACGCATGGATGGCAAACGCTGAAGAAACTGAAGCTTCTTCATGATCAATGTACAACGTCGGATATCAAATGGTCACTCTCGGCTCGTCCCATCATTCGTGATATTCGAATTCTGAACGCGTCGGCAACGCTAAATCTGGTGATCCAATCGACAAAGGACCCTGTCTTGCGAATTCTCGCTATTTGGATGCGAGGAAAGTGCCGAGGAACGCTGGGCACGCAAGTCGTAGCACAGTTCGCCAACCATCCCGATTTTTTCACGCGGAAAGAAGTAGCTCGAGCATTAAAGCGGATGTCAGCTTGGCAAGAATTGGCGACGATGCAATCCACGGATCCTGATGAGCGAATTCGACGAATCGCAAGTCCCCATCCCGGTCGTCCGATCGTTTCGCGAATCGCGAAATACATGCGTCATGTTCCACGCAGCGAGGTAGTTTCATCTCGTAAACTTCTCTTCCTCGCCAAATCCGTGAACACTCATGAAATCAAGCCGCCAAAACCAATCAGCGTCATTCGCGCTATACTCGACCGCATAAGGCGACTTGTGAGCGAAAACGCATAGTCAAAATTCTGGCTATATCAATCGAGCAACCGATGAGACAGGCCACGGGCCGGAGTCAACTATGCAGAAACGGCTTCGAAGACTCCGCCTGGTGTTACTGTTACTTCTTGGCACTGTCGTGATACCGTACGGATTCAGTCGACTTGCCAGTTCGTTCCGATGTGTTTCCCTCCACTCCGCCTCGACGCCTTCAGCCAAAAAGCCAACACGAGACAATATTCGCATTGCTTGCTACAACATCGCCCATGGCCGTGGCGTCGCCACGTCGAACAGGGAAGGTGGTTCATCCGAACAACGCCAAGCACGGCTTAACGAGATTGCCAGTCTCCTTCGTTCAATAGATGCCGATATCGTTGTGCTCAACGAAGTTGACTTTGACAGTAGTTGGAGCAACTCACTGAATCAGGCTCGCTACCTGGCCGAGCGCGGTGGCTATTCCCACTGGGCTGAACAACGAAATCTCGACTTTCGAGTCCTTTGGTGGAAGTGGCGATTCGGCAATGCCATCCTCTCCAAGTTTCCCATTGACGAGGCGACCCTTGTAGACTTGCCGGAATTCTCGGGCCTGGAAACGCTGGTTGCGGGAAAAAAGAAGGGCGTCGACTGCACAATCAACGTGGATGGAGAACGCATTCGAGTCATCGGTGTCCACCTCTCTCATCGAAGTGAAGCTATCCGAGCCCAATCGGCAAGGCGCTTAAATCAGATGGTGTCGTCGGATTCGACTCCAATCGTTATTGCTGGCGATTTGAATTCAACGCCAACCGGTTTTCCATACTCCCAAGCTGATGCTGTTTTCGGCAATGCAGTCGACTTGCTCGATGCATCCACGTTGTTTCACCGTCGACCAGCACAACCTCCCAGCGATTCATCAGGTTTAACATTCCATTCTGAGAAACCGCGATCCGTCATTGACTGGATCCTCGTAACAAAGAGCTGGCAATTTACAGACTATCGCGTAGAAGCATCGGCACTGTCGGATCATCGACCGATCACCGCCGACCTGATGTTGATGTCAGCCGTACCGCCTTAGCACCGCAACTTAGCTCTTTGCCAATTTATCCAACAACCTGACCGCGCTGGATGCAATGGTTGCATCGCCATCCGCAGTCAGTTGCCGTAAAAGTGGGATCGCCGAATCGTCTGCCGTCTCTGCAGCCAACCGCATTGCCGTTCGACGCAAGTGCCGCTCAGCGTCTTGCTCATGCACCACAAACGATAGCAGGGGTATCGCCCCAGCCGGGCCAAGCGCCTGGATTTGCGTTTCATTCATATGTTGCACCTTGCTGCGACCGATCGGCGCGAGCAGCTTTTGAAGGTAGCCGCTTAGTTCGGAACGCGAGTCATCGGAAAGCGCCAACAACGGCAACTGCCATAAATCGGCGGCCTGAGATCGAGGTTCCCGTGAAACCGCCTGAGCATTGTCGACAACAATCTTCTCACCCGGTTGGACTGGCCAATGGGCTTCCCCCAAATGCAATGCAGGCGGCGTATCGGACGCAGGGCCAGCTGGAGTGGAGCAGCTTACTCTGGCCGGCGTCGACTCGCACTCAAAAGCCGACTTGCTTGGGCATGTGAACATTGCCACAACAGGCTGTTCACTCCCGTGCAAAGGCACATTGACGTTAAACTTGTGATCCAAGGCAGCACTGCACCATAGCTTGCCCGAAACGAGTTCCAATTGTTGGGAATCATTGACGACAATCTCGCATTCCCGATCCAATCGAACTTTGCCTTGCTCCTTCGTGCGGATTTCACAACGGACGGCGTTGGCTGTGCGAACTCTCATTCCATCTTGCAACGCTATCGCATCGGACGGAAGCACTGTCCGCCATTCCTCATCGTCGGCTGCCCAAATTTCAACGGGTCCCGTCGCGCTTACTAGATGCGCCGCGACCTCTTTGAGAACAACGTTTTCCGAATTGCTGGGTGGCCAGAAGAAGAAACCCAAAAGCAGTGTAGCCGCGATGGCCAGAAAGACTCCGAACCAATGGGCGAATCGCAAAGACCGTATTCTGGATATATCCGTCGTTGCGTTACGAGCTGCAGCGGTTGCCTGCAAGACCTTCCCATCGAAATCATCAATAACCAACACGCCACTCAGTTGCTGGTCGACGAGCCGCAAGGCTTGGAGCTCCATGCTGCACTCGTCGCAATCGCCAAGATGGGATTCAACCTGCTCCGCTTGCTCAACATGGAGCTCACCGTCAATAAATTCGCTGAGCAAGTTGCGAATGGACTCGCATGGAATCATGGCATGCTCCTATCCGCGATCATTTTCTGCTTCAATATCTTTCGGGCTCGCCCCAATCGCTCACTGACCGTTGACCGTGCGACCCCCAACCAGCGAGCCATCTGGTCGTATGTCATTTCTTCGTAGTAATGGAGCAAGACAACCTCGCGGAGCGGATCGGGCAATTGCTTTACGTAGGCAATCAGCTGATCCGATCTATCTGGGGAAGAATCAGTCCTCGCCGCCAGCGTCTCGACGGGCTCAGGAGACGATTGCCGGACTTTGTTTCGCCGAATGACATCGATGCAAACATTCCTTGCAATGCCACGCAACCAGCCTCCCATCGCGTCCATCGAACGCAATTCATGCAATCGAGCAATTCCGCGCACAAACGTTTCCTGAGCGGCATCTTCAGCGTCAGATTGCGATATCAGCTTCGCCTGACACAGCGCGTAAACTCGTCGATACCAGACGGAGATGTCCAACTGGTCATTGCTTTCGTCTCGAAGGATTTCCAAGTCGGTCCGATTGCTCAAAGGAACATGCTCGCGATGAGTGGAACTTCGACGCCGCTTGTAAGTCGTTTGAGGCTGGATTGAGACCGGAACATTCTGGCAAAAATGGGAAATAAAAAAGAAAGCCGTTCTTCCCGGCCTATCCTCATGCCTCGTGCGACCTACTTGCATTCGAATCTTACCCACAACCCCCTTCAGAACTAGAGGAGTAAGCGATGCTAACGAACAAGTCGCGAGTCGCCGCATGGGTTTTCGCTGGAGCCGCAACTGTTTTTTTCCTGTCCACCGTACAAGCAGAAGAAACGCCGACGGCGTTGACGACTTCGACGAAGAATAAATCGTCGGTTCAATCCGGCGAAGTCGAAGGGAAATTCGTGGTCCATGAATGGGGCACGTTCACGACCTTCTCCGGTTCCGACGGAGCGTTCCTCGACTTCCGCCCGCTGGCTCAAGCTCACAGCGATCTGCCGTCCTACGTGTTCGATCGGTGCTCCTACTCAACGGTGGGCCGCTTCCTGAAAGCTCGCCTTCGCGGCCGCGTACGCATGGAAACGCCAGTCGTCTATTTCTACACAGATAGAATTCGTAGCGTTGACGTTAGTGTGAACTTTCCCCAAGGCTTGTTGACTGAGTTTTACCCACCCACTCGATCCATCAGTCCTCCGCTCAACGAAACGCTTGCATTGGGAGACGGCGAACCGATCGGTAAATCCAGTCTCGATTGGGGCACCATCGACTTGATTCCCAAGGAGGCTTTCGTCCCAAGCATGAAAGATGCCGAAGTGCAAAGTCGTATTGCAGAGAGACTGATGCATTCGGTGTTGCCACACGGCCCGAATGAGAAACACTATGCTCAGGCTCGTGCTACTGATTCCGCTTTGGTTCACATGACTGGCGTGAATATCCCAATAGGCCATCAACGTAAAAACTACTTCGAGAAGTTCCTCTTCTATCGCGGAGTTGGCTCATTTGAACTTCCGGTCGAAGTAACGTTTCAAGGCGACACCCCGGTCTTTGCAAACCACGGCGTGCGTCCCATCAACTCCGTCATTTTGATCGAGTCACGAGAGGGTAAAGTCAAAGCCACAAAAATTGCTCAAGTCGCAGCCGGTGGCGAACAACCTTTTGCGGTTACAGAAACGATGAATCTTGATCAGCTGGCTGACCTCGTGAAAAAAAGCCTCTTGGCCGAGGGGCTCTACGAAAAGGAAGCATCGTCCATGGTAAATACGTGGAAGGATTCGTGGTTCGCCGAAGAGGGACGTCGTGTGCTGTATATGGTGCCAGGTGAAGTAACAGAGCAACTACTCCCCTTGAATATCACGCCCGCACCGAAGGAACGTTTGCGAGTGCTGGTCGGGCGAATGGAGATCATGTCGCCCAGCGATGAAAACACTCTCGCTCAACACGTTCGAGATAGCATTGCGCTGCGTGAAGCGTTCACCAAGAAGCACAACTCTGGCAACAAAAACGCTCCGGCATACCCTATCCCAAAATTCATTCAGAGCTGGGGACGGATGACGGAACCAGCACTGGCTCGCATCTCCAAAATTGCCAGTGAGCTCCCGTTACAGCGCGAAGCAGAGAAACTGCTAATCGCATTGCAAAACGAAAACCAGACGGCGAAGCGAAACTGAGTGAGAGCACGTTACAAATGGCTGCGTAGAATCTGAAGCGCTAAGCCTGCACTTGAGAACGCCGTTCTTGAGTGCAGGCTTTTAAGGCTTAATCCGACGGCTGCCCACCGTGCTTTCAGCTAAAGGGGGTTATCACTGCCGATTGGGAGGTCTTTCCTCGGAAAATTGAAGCCGCGACAGTTCAAGTCGATGGCAGGCTTCAGCAAGCAAGGCAAGGCATCCGTGTGACTTGAAAAGTCGCTTACGTGACTGCGTCCCACCACGATGTTCAAAAATCAGCTTGGTCCAAGCTGAGAAGAAGAAGTGAAGCTGCTGGGGCTCGAACCCAGGACCTACGGATTAAAAGTCCGTTGCTCTACCAACTG
>CAYYHV010000349.1:3849-8535 GCA_964471695.1 uncultured Pirellulaceae bacterium | reverse complement strand
AGCTTGCGTTCTACGATGCTTTGGCCAACAACGAAAGCGCCGTCCGCGAGCTTGGAGACGACATTCTCAAGAAGATCGCTGTCGAACTCACTGAAAAACTGCGAGCAAGCACAACTGTCGACTGGCACGTACGTGAAAGCGTACGTGCCAAGCTGCGGAATCTGATACGTCGACTCCTCAGGAAATACAAGTACCCGCCTGACGAAGCCCGAGCGGCGATCGAACTTGTAATGCGCCAAGCTGAAGCGTTAGCGCAGGAATGGGATTAAGGGCGGGGACGCGAAGGTTGTCATGTTGACCGACTATCGGAGTACACAAAATGAAGATTGAAGTTGGAGAATCACTATTTCTCTCGTGGTTGCGTCATGTACGCGGATGCCGAATCGTTCAGCTAAACTGGAAGCCATCCGATACTTGGACGGACGACAATCAGTCTCGATCGGAAGCTCTTTTCAAGGCTGGCAAAGAGTTGTTCGAATCAAAAGGCATCGACATCTTCAAGCAGAATGCCTCTGTAGCACAACTTTTAAGGCAGGGCGAAATCGATGCATTGGGTCTTTGCGAAAATGGAGACGGTCGGCGAATCGTTGCGATTGACGTTGCATTTCACGAGGCTGGTTTGAACTATGGCGGCAAGCAGGAAACCGCTGCAAGAGTTGCGAAGAAAGTCCTGAGGACCGTACTTGTTGTCGAAACGTTTTTTCCAAATCACTCAGCAGAAATCATTTTCGCTGCCCCAAAAATCAACGACGCACAGTTCACTGCAATTAACAACGCTATGGAACTGCTCGACACTTTTCTCGAAGTTGAAGAAGTTTCAGCCGAGTGCCGGGTTGTGGCAAATGCTGACTTTTTCGGCGAGATTGTAACGCCAGTAACTGACCTCGCTGGCGCGGTAGCAGACACTAGCGAGCTATTCATGAGAAGTGTTCAGCTGTTGGCCATGGCACCAAACTCGGAACGAGCAACTCGTTCTCCCCTGTCAGCTTCCGATGCATCTGCTACGAAGCAGTTCGCGTCGGACTTAAGCTCTGACGGTGAAGTTGAGCTTGAAAAAACTCCAATTGGAAAAGTTGTACAACGCGAGTTTGAGAGGATGCTGTTAGGCAATCTTCTAAGTGACGATGAAATTGCTAAGTTGTGTAAGAGTATTCGAAGGAGACTTTCGGTCTACGTTACCCCGCGTTGGTGAAATCGACGAGTAGTTCTGGCCGATTCGACGACAAGGGAAATGCTCGATACTACTCGAGCTTGATTGCTGGCAATTACTTGTTGTGCAACGATTGGTATGCAAGAAACAGACAGCGATTTGAAAATTGGCTGCGGCGTGTTGGCCGCTAAGGCAAATAGACTAGAGGGCATGCGCCGCACTCTCGCGGCTTTGACCTCAGTTTTGCAATTTAGGGGTTACTTGAATCGTCACTCCCACCACGTGGACTAATAAATGAAGCTGAACTTCGTCAAACACGAAAAGTTGTCGCTGAAAAGCACCCAACGTTGAATGAACGAAGGATCCAGGAACGCATCGAAGAGGACCCGTCACGCAGCGCAGCAAGAGTCGAGAGAGGTAGCGCGGCATCAAAACAAAGGTGGTCGTCCAAGTTTACGCCGGATGACTGACCATTGCCCCGCGTGCATCATCCAATGAGCCGACTCGCCGGCGAAGACGGAACCCACCGTCGGGCCAAAGTAGCGAATCGACTCGGGAGAAGGCCTCGAAAGTTCCTCGTCAGACAGCCGACTCAAGCAATCGAGCGTTTGTGTCCGCTGTTCTTCCATCAGTCGCAGGTATTCGGACTTTGCAAGGAAATTGGAGCGGTCGTCTGACAGAGCCGTCTCTTTCGAATGTGCCGACAAGAATTCAGGTGGGAGCGACGGCATCGTATCGGGGCACACCTGTTTGATATGCCAGTTCTCTCCGCTGATCAAGTGACCGAGCTGCCACGCGATGTGATTCATGTTTTCGGCTGGTCGAACAAACAGATCGTCGTCAGTCAAGTCTTCCAGGTATGCTCGCACTATCATGTCGGGAAGCTCAAACGATGCCCTAATATGGTTCGCGATACTCATGCTTTACTCTCGAATAATTGAGCTGAAAGACTCTTTGTTCAACCCGAGAGTTTAGCACGAAGGGCGCGTCGTTCGCCAAGACCATAAGGTAGATTCATCCCATCCTTGGGATGACGGCTCATTCCTTCATTCCCATGGTTCTACGTTGGGAGAGTATAGGGAATTACGATCCTACTTCGAGAAGATCGTCTTCGTTTTCAAGAAGTTCCGCGAGCGTCTCGGTATCCAAGAGTTTCCATGCGGGAGTGCTACCCAGAATGCCGAGCACGCCATGCTTGAGAGCCCAGCAGACACCAAAAATGGATACGGCGGAGTAGGGCGTGCTGACGTAACCCATGATCAATTGACTTTGACTGAGCTGTTCATCCACCGTTTCTGGGATCACCTCGAAATCGGTAGTCGCATTTAGGACGAAGGGCAATGAAGACGATGAAAGTTGGGGCGTTTGCGACTGCGAGTCTAACGCCGCGAATTCGATAGTCGGCTCGCGGCTATCCAGATTGGACTCGGTGCCGGGCGTGTCGTCGGCGAGTAGTTCGAGTGGCTGGTTGATTTCTGCGCCAAAGTTATCGGCATCCGTGATATTGAAGCGGCTGACAATGAGGCTGCTTTCACCGCTCGATGATACTTCTGGTGGTTGCACAAAATTGCCGTCGTCGTTCGTGTCGTCCTCTTTGGTTTGATCTTCGCTGCTGTCTTCGAATGGATCAAGTTCTGGGATTCCGGATCCGGGGGTGTCTTCCTCACTATTGTCCGTTGGATCAGTCGAAGATTCCGAATCAGAGAGTGGTGCCTGAAGCTCATCGTTCGTCGTCGTCGAGTCGACTTGCTGTGAAATCGTCGGGTTTGTACTTTGGCCACCTCCGTCAAGGCTGGTGTTAATGGTCGACAAGACCGGCGACTTGATGGGGCTGGGCGGATCGGTGAAATTGCCGACGAAGCCGCCGATATTGTTGTTAACTGCTCCCGGGCCACCCGCAGTTAATACAGGAAATGAGGGGCCATCGGCTTCG
The DNA here is from genome assembly GCA_964471695.1 of uncultured Pirellulaceae bacterium. GTDB lineage: Bacteria > Planctomycetota > Planctomycetia > Pirellulales > Pirellulaceae > CAYYHV01. The sequence goes on along the minus strand of CAYYHV010000349.1, from coordinate 5,452 downwards.
GTGAGAGGGATATCGACTTCGGCGGCTTCAGGTTGCACATTCGACGGCGCGGGGGCTTCGACTGCACTCCCAATGTCGCCTATTGGAACAGCCACTTCGCTGATCACCGGGACCACGCTGAAGCAGATGCGGCCCTCCAGTTCGGTAAGGTCAAGTGTGGACAAATTTGCGGTGGCCGATGCTGTTTGAAAGTCGGCATTCTCTTTTAGTCGCCTGATCGCATTCTTTAACATTCGATTCTCTCCGCGAGTTGCGCAACAAAGTCCGTATCTAAACCGTAGGTTGAATTCGAGTCGAATGTACGAAAACAGATGTATTGTTTGCGCTCTTTCTGTGGGGATCAGGTGGGGTCGCACCAATCTGCGCGATTGCCCAAGTCACGATTGTGGCTGATTCCGGAGCGGGCGTCAAAGTGGCGTCAAAGATCTCGTCGTTGCAGGTCTATCTCTTGATGACAAACCGATACACAATGATCGCCTTGAAAAGAAGCATAGTTTTCCCTTTTGATAGTGGTTCGATCGAGTCGCATCGGCTTAGACGGAGTAGGCGGCGGTATGGCACGAACAAAGAAGCGAAAGCGTCCGTTTAAGAAAGCAAACCGTCCCGGTAGCCCGCCGGGGATGCTGCCGAAGACTGGCGTTTCTGCGGCCCAAATAGATATTCTGGCTTATTCCAAGGATCGAGCCCGGTCGATCAACCCGGCGACTTTGGCTGATCTTGCGGAGGTTGAGGATCAGTATGACGTCGTTTGGTTAAATGTCATTGGCGCGAGCGATAGTGGTTTGCTGCTCAAGCTGGCCAAGCGATACGGGTTGCACCTGCTTTCGCTCGAGGATGTTATTAATATTCACCAGCGAGCCAAGTTCGAGTCGTACGAATCCTACGCCTTTTGCGTACTTCGTATGTTGACGTCGCGACACGATTCTGAGCAATTGAGTATTTTCCAAGCTGGAAATGTGGTGATCACCATCCAGGAGCGAGACGGTGATTGCCTCAAGCCGTTGCGTCAACGCATTGAGAATAGCGCTGGACTAGTGCGAACTCGGAAGAGCGACTTTCTGGTTTATGCATTGATTGACTCGGTGCTTGACCACTATTTCCCCGTGCTGGAGGAATTCGACAATCTGTTAGGCGAGTACGACGACGAACTCACTCTCAACGGCGGAACGCTTCCCGTTCAAGAAATTCATCAGCTTCGCCGACAGTTGGTGGATGTTCGAAAGTGGCTGCGACCACATCGCGAAATGATTGGACAGATCCTTCGCAGCGAAACTGGCTTCAAACCAGAGACATTGATTTTCGTCAAAGATTGCTATGACCATGTCACTCAATTGGCGGAAGGCATTGAGCATTGTTTGGAAACCTGTAGCAGTCTCCGCGATTTTCATTTTAATGCGGTTAACAACAAGACGAACGAGGTGATGAAGACGCTAACAATCATCTCAACGATCTTTATTCCGTTGAGCTTTCTGGCTGGAGTCTACGGAATGAACTTTTCGAATATGCCAGGACTGCAATGGCGATACGGCTTCGCGATCTTGACGTTAGGGATGCTGACGATCGGCGGTGGCATGTTGGCTTGGTTTTATCGACGGGGATGGTT
>CAYYHV010000349.1:0-3839 GCA_964471695.1 uncultured Pirellulaceae bacterium | reverse complement strand
GTTGAAACTGTTTCGTTGAAATTAATTTTCGATGGCGCTTGTGGCTCAGTTCGTCGCGTGTAGGTTGACCGATGCGCCGAAAAAATTCTTTCGAAGTCGACAAAAACCATAGGCGCGGTGGACGATGAATCGAGTCGTATGCGCCGTACCACAATGGGAATTATTGTCGTCGCTGTGATGACGGATTGGAGAACGGATAGCATGATGTCGCAGCTTTAGATGCTGGCGCGAGAGATGCCTTAGCCCTGAACTATCAGCCCAAGGAGTATGGGCTGTATTCAAATCTATTCAGGGAGTTATTCATGAAATCTCAAAAAGTGAAACGAGCGCTTGGAATTGCCGCTGTGATGGTGACACTAAGTTGTACAGCGAACGTGAACGCTCAAGGATGTGGCTATGGTGGTAGAGGCATATCAGTCGGAGTTGGATATGGCGGCGGCTTCAATAACTATCACGGTGGGTACGGCGGCTATTATGGTACTGGGTACCGTGGCGTCTCTGTGAACTACTACCGTTCGAACTACCGCGCGCCTCGTCATGTCTATCATGACACCAGCCACTGGGACTACTATCCCGGTCGAGTCGTGAGGCACGGCGGCCACTATGACTATATTCCGCCGCATCACGCATGGCATCAGACGGGGCATGTCCATCATTGCCACCGTTAACGGGTGGTTGGGAATCAGCAAGAACCGAGCGTGCGAGAAGGACGTTGGCATACGTTGGCCCCTTCTCGCTCAGTCGGTTTGGTCCCGCGATGTAGCCGATTTGAATGCTATATCAGGCGATTCCACCTAAGTGAGGGAATCCCGGCGGCAAAATTCGTCCGTGAGTTGAGTGTGGGGACCGGCGAGCTTAAACTACTCCTTATGATCCTCGGCCATGCATTCGCGCCGAATCGTAGTTGGTTTCTCGGGGAGGAGTACACCTATGCAAACATTGAAAATTTCGACTATGAGAATACTCTCTTTTCTCATGATGGCGCTCGTTGCGTCCGTTGTATTGGCACAAGATAGCGTGCCATCGGCACCTGAAAAGGATGAACCGTCTGAGGCGGTTATGACAGAAAAATCGAAGCCTGCGAGTATCTCGATTGAGCTTACCAAAGGCCAACGTATTGAAGGTATTCCTGTGGACGTACAGGAAGTCACCTTGAACACAACGTTCGGTGAGATCAAATTGCCGCTGGATCGCGTGGCTGGAATTCGATTCGGACAAGGCGAAGATTCGACGTCAACAATTGAGCTGGCAAATGGCGACTCGTTGACTGGGTCCATTCCCATGAACGCCGTCAAAGTGCTTACCGATTGGGGCGAATGTAAAGTTAACGTTCCGTTCATCAAGTCGATCGTCATGAAGAAGGGTTACCGCTGGTCGCAGAACGGGGTTCGTTGGAGAATGGTTCCCTCTGGCGGCGTTATGACGGTACCGCCTCGTAGCTCTACGCCGTTTTACTCAGCGCCCGCTGGATAGTCGCAGTGTCGCCTTGCGGTACTTAGCGCCACAGACGCAATTCATAAGGTCACGGTATTCCTACCGTGACCTTTTTTCGATTCATGGTTGTTGACATCTTGCCACATTCCAAGCGTAACGGATCGCCGTCGTAGGGAACCGCGCCGAAACAATCTTCAACCGATAGGCGCATTTCGTGTAGCGCGAGTTGCACATGTTGCATAACCTGCCCATCAACACAGATTTGCTGTCGAACTCCTGACCGTTTGGCGGTTTGCTGCGCGCAATGGAATCGAATTGGCATAGGAGAACTGTCGAAGATTCCCCGAACATTCTTAACCTAAGGAAACATATTGGATGAGTAAACGACTTATTGCGGCTGTAGCAGGCGCCGCCATCCTGTTGTGCGGTAGCATCGTGTCAGCTCAGACCAAAGCGGACGGTGGCGACGCAGGACAAGCAAAGAAACTCGGTGTTGTCAAAGTCAACCTTCGCGGTGGCAATACCACGTTGACTGGTGTTCCAGTCAATTTGACTGAAATCAAAATCAACGGGTTGTTTGGCGAGGCATCGATCCCCCTCGATTCCGTCGCTGGCATTCGATTCGCGCAAGGTGGAACGGAACAGACCACCGTGCAACTTTTGAATGGCGACTCGTTGACCGGACAGGTTCCCATCCCTCACGTTGAGATCGTCACCGAATGGGGTGAATGCAAGATCAACGTGCCAAGTGTCAGCTCGATCATGTTCCGTGGAAACGCAACCTGGTCGCAGAATGGCAAGCGTTGGGAGCTACGCTCACTCGGTGGAACTCCTGTTCCAGCTCGTACGACCTCGTCATTTCGGGCTCAACGCTAGAGTCGATTTCGACGAATTGAAAAACAACTCCCCAACGTCCCGCCATCTTGGCGGGGCGTTTTTTTCTGCGCGCCCAGTCCAAGGATGCAACAAAAACGCCGGGATTTTCGTCATTCTTGACACGCCAGCCGCGTCCCGCTACTGTACTAGCTCACTAGTACAGGAGGGTTAAATGTTCCGAATCGACGCCTCGAATGGCTTGGCGATATATGACCAGATTGTTCGGCAGGTGAAATTCGCAATTGCGGAAGACGTCTGGCAATCAGGTGATCTAGTGCCATCCGTGCGCGAGTTATCCAAGCAGCTTGCGATCAACCCCAATACGGTTGCGCGTGCGTATCGGAAGCTTCAGGACGACGATGTCTTGGAATCCGTGCGCGGCACAGGTTTGCAAGTGACCGAGGGCGCAGCCAAACGCTGTCGCGCGACTCGCCGGCAGCTCATTAAGGAGCGGATTTCTAGCGTTATCGCCGAAGCCGCCACTAGCGGTCTGAATCCCGATGAGATTGAGGAACTAGTTGAGAAAGAGCTTCAAAAGCTGAAGAGAAAGGCAAAATCATGAGCACTCCTACGATTCAATTGAGTAACGTTTCCAAACGTTTCGGAGACCTCACGGCGCTGGACGATGTATCGCTCGACATCCAACCGGGCGGAGTTTTTGCCATCTTGGGTGAGAATGGAGCCGGTAAGACGACGGCGATTCGCATTCTGCTGGGGCTGGAACTTCCCGATACGGGGCGGGCCAGTGTACTTGGCATGGATAGTTCGATTCAGGGGCGGGAGATACGCCGACAAATTGGATATGTGCCTGAGCAGCCTGCGCTTTATCCGTGGATGACGGTCGGCGAAATTGGCTGGTTTAGTGAAGGATACTACCCAAAAGGTTATCTGGAACGTTATCACGAACTTACAGGACAGTTTGGACTGAATTCCAACGCAAAGATAAAATCATTGTCCAAGGGGATGCGATCCAAAGTCTCGCTTTCCCTGGCTCTTGCTCATGATCCATCCGTCCTGATACTCGACGAGCCGACGTCGGGTTTGGATGCGATGGTTCGTCGCGAGTTTCTTGAGAGCATGGTGGATTGGGCTGCGCGTGGGCGCACGGTTTTGTTATGCAGCCATCAGATTCATGAGGTAGAGCGAGTCGCTGATTCCGTCGCTATGGTTCGCGGTGGCAAGATTGTTCTGCGGAAGAAGCTGGACGCTTTTAAAATCGACTCGCGCCAAGTCATCGTAACGCTCAGTGGCAACGAGGAACTCGCAGATGTACCTTGGGAAGTTGTGTCCCGCCGGCAGATGGGGCGGCAATGCCAGTTTATCGTTTCTGGATGGGACGAATCACGGCTGGATGACTTACAGAGCCGGTCGAATGTTTCAGCGGTGGAGACGCATACTCCATCGCTGGAAGAATTGTTCGTGGCCTATATGAGTCGTGGAGAATCGGCGCAGGCCTTGCCGACTCGCGAGAGCCTCAAGTCACGACAAGCGGAATCGCAGGAGGCAACGTCATGAATACTGCGATGTAC
>CAYYHV010000348.1:0-8536 GCA_964471695.1 uncultured Pirellulaceae bacterium | reverse complement strand
CTGCGATACTTCGGACCGCGGTGACGCCTTCGACTTCGTAAAGGCGCTTCGTTAGCTTTTCGATTTCGGCCATGCCTTCGGTCCCATCGAAATGGCCGTCTTCTTTGCGTGCAAGCACAATCAACGGACCACTTTCGCCGACTTCGAAATGACGAGTCAGCACGTTGGTTCCGTGTTTGCTGGTCGACGTATTTTGCAGGTCAGAAAGCAAGTCGTAGCTGACTCGTTCCCGATCTTCTCGCAAGTCATACCAAGCCCTCGGTGGGAATTGAAATGGTTCCTCTTGGTGGCCATCACCCCATGCAAACTGTACGGGCGAAAGTCCACCACCGTACCAAGCAAGAGGGAGCAAAATGAGAAAGCTGCAAATGAGGATGCGTCCCGGATAAGCGGTGATCCAGCGGGCAATGCTTGCCCAGACGCCCTTGTCGATCGCCGAATCATCTTCGGGTTTGAGGGCGGATTTTCCGAACGGCCAGAATACGAATTCACCCAAACCACGAAGCATAGCGGGCGCCAAGGTGATACAGGCAATTAGTGTGACGAACAGGCAGATCCCGATGGCCGGGCCGCTGTTGCGGAACTTGCCAAAGTCAGCAAAGAACATCATTCCCAAACCGACGATCGTTGTCATTGCACTCGCGACAAGGGCCTCGCCAACGCCTTCGAGCGCACGTTCAATCGCGGATTCTTTGGGATGACCAGCCGCCAGTTCTTCGCGATAGCGGGAGATCAGGAACAGGCAGAAGTCCGTGCCGGCTCCGAATAAAATGACGGTGATAAAGATCTTGGTTGTGGTGAAAACCTTGAAATTCCACCAGCCCATGCCAGGAAGCAAATTAAGTTGCGTCAGCGCAGCGACGACGCTCGTGGCAGCGATGAGCGAGACGGCGATCGTTGTCAGAGGTATCGCGACAAGCAATGGGGCTCGATAAACAATTGCCAGGATGCTGATTACGAGAATGATGGTGAACATCTCGGTATTTTTGATGCTCGCCTTTGACGCGCGCAGGATGTCACCACCTACGGCCGCGGACCCCGAGACGGCAATCTCCAGTCCTTCGTGGCCTTCAGCGGCAATCTCGCTGCGGACTCGGGCGACTTCTGACTCAACGGCTTTCAAGACGCGGATGTTATCCACCGCGAGGAATTCGTTGGAGAGCTGCAGAACGATAAGATGCGATTGCTGCGTCTTGCTGATGAGCTTGTCGCCGACGACTTTGTTGCGTCGCGTCCAGAGATCCAGCAGCGGCAAGTCGGCGGCGCCATCCGGTGCGACTTCCGAGCCGGCGTTGGCCAGTTCCGGATTCATCTCAATCGCGTGCTCACGATCGTAGCCGGCTTCTTCCTTCTGCCCCAGCCGTTCTCGAACCAAGGCGCGATTGTGGTAAGCCTCAGCGAAATCCTGGTTCAGCGAGATGGCTTCATCGAGTGATCGCTGGGCCGATTCCAGTTCTTCTTGCGCGAGTTTTTCCAGCCGCCGGGCCTCAATCATCTTTCCGGCTTCGGTCAGCTCCGCGAATCGCTCACGCAGTTTGACGGCTTTTTCCAAGGCGAAGGCGCCGCGACGATTGTGGAAAGGCAGGGCCAGACGATCAGCAACGGCATAATCGGCTTCAGATAATTTGCCATCTTCGCGAGCAATGACAATGCAGATTTGCGAGCGAGCCCGGTTGTCAGGAAAGGCTTCCTCAAGCAGCAGCTCGCCTTGGCGACTGGGGCGGTCGATCGGCAGATAGGAAATATCCCCGTCGTGGGTGATATCATCCCACTTCGGAGCCGTAGTGCGAAGCGTGAAAAGAATCACGATCCACGCGAGAATCACCAACAACCAGTGTCGGGATACGATCTTGCCCAATCGTGAAAACATTGCTTACTTATTCGCCAGTTTCAAACCAGGAGTTGAGATAACAAAGCTGCGACGACCAAATGACTTCGGTCGGAGCCAGTCACGCCATTAAGAGGGCCGCCTACAAGCTATCGATGTTACCGTTACCCGCCCAGCTTTCCAACCCATCCCACATGAACACTCTTATCGGCTATACGGGCTCAAAGCATGTGGAAGTCGTGCAAAGCCGCTGAAATGCTAGCTCTCCCGAGAAAAATTTCGGGAGAGTAGAAGAGATTGCTGAGCTATCAAGCTACCGTTGCCTAACGATTGGCGGCGACGACGAGTTGTCGAGCCACCTGGCAAGCGGCTGCAACCACGGGATCCTTCTCTTCAGTCGGGATTCCACCAGGCATGACTTGCTCGCCTGTCGGTTTTGCCATGACGTGGACCGTGCGATGAGGTTTTACCCCATTGTCACTGATCGCTCGCCCACTGGGTGAATAGAATTTCGCGGTCGTCAGTCGGACTCCGGATCGAGAGATGCTGAGGGGGAAGATGCCTTGCACGGAACCTTTGCCGTAGCTTCGTTCCCCGACGACTGTGCCACGAGCGTGGTCATGAATGGCACCAGCGAAAATTTCACTGGCACTCGCGGTGTCGCGATCAATCAACACGATAAGTGGGACTCGCCATGTTCCAACGCGATGTGCCTTGTAGTCAAAGTCTTCTCGAGGACTTCGGCCTCGTGTGGAAACGATCGTTCCCTCTTGCACAAACTTGTCAGCGACTTCGACGGAGGCCGGCAACAGCCCGCCGGGATTGCCGCGAACATCAATGATAAGGCTCTGCATGCCTTCGCGGTGCAGCTGCCAAAGGGCACGATCGACATCACGGCTGGTCGTTTTCTGAAAACTTGTTAGTCGGAAATATCCGATCTTGTTTTCCTGGTCAATGATTCCAATGTCTTCTACACCGGGAACGTCGACTCGCTCTCGTCGAACTTGCAGTGATCGTAGCGAGTCGCCACGAAGGATTGTCACGTCAACATAAGTGCCCTGCTCGCCCTTGAGCATGTCGGCGGCTTTGTCAGTGGAGACGTCTTTGGTCGGTTTGCCATTTACTGCAGTGATATGATCACCGGCCATGACGCCGGCTCGATCTGCGGGACCATTGGGGATCACCTTCATGTTCAGCAGATGATCGTTTGTGGCTTTGAGCTCGATGCCCAGTCCCACGAAGCTGCCTTCGATCTGGTTGTAGACGTCGTCGAGTTGATCGGGAGTAAGGTACGTCGAGTACTGATCAAGCGAAGCCACGGCTCCCGCACAGTACTCGCCAATCGAAACGTTCTCCGGCACACCCAGATGTTGCTTAGCTAATCGAGCCGTTTGGGCGACGAGATCACGTGCCTCGTTGCGAGAGCCGATTGTTCGCTTGTTGACGGAGTTGCGGAGCAAGTGGCGGAAGCTTGTAATCTGCGCGTCGGTGATTTGCGGGACGAAACGCTTGCGAAAATCCGGCTTGGTAATCGCAACGTCCAAGCTTGCGGTGCCGCGCCATGTGAGTCTTTGCCAGTCGGGTTCCGTTACGTAGTGCGACTGAACTTTGAGGCAAATTTCTTGGAACGTGCCGAGTGCTTCCTGGCGAGTCGCGGTGTCTTGGAAGTTGACGAAGGACGAGTCGGCGGCTCGTCGTGCCAGATCAACATGGATGTGAGCCAGTGTTCGGCGGAGCTTTAGTTTCTGCGAGTCAGGGTACTCATGAGTCGCATCATCGAAGTGGGTAAATGCGTCGGCCCACCGTTCTTCCAGTTCCAGCTTTCGTCCATCTTCCAAGATGGACTCGATGGCACTCGTGTTGTCTGAAGCAACAGACTTGCCTGGGATTCGCAGGTCCGTCTGGGCGGACAATCGAGCCGCCGAGATGGAAAGCGTAGCGATCGCAAGGATCAGAACGTAGGGGGAGCGGCGCGCTTGGAAGCGAGATTGCATGAATATTCTGCTTTCACAACCCGTGCGGTTGTTTGTTGCAATTCGAGGGGATTTGAAGGTGGGGACAACCTTGCTGAAATCCATTCAGACGTTGTGGGTTGCCTTCTTCACGCTACCAGCTAGCTTATGGCTGACGCTTCCATTACGTAACGTGGGCCTCGCAAATATAGGACACGAATCGCGGGTGGTCAAAAAACTACCGAGGAAATTGCGGCTGCAAATTATGCACAAACCGCAGGACAAGAACTTGCCTGGCCGGTTGATTCAATCGCAACGATTGATCATGGCCTGGGACCTGATGGAGCCGCGCATCTTGCGCGAGAGAACATTCATTAGAAGAGCCGCATCAGCTTCTGATTTAGTTTACGCAACGGGAAACTGTCTGGTTCACAAAAAGCGTTCCAGAGTGATATCACTTCGGGCGTACGAATTACTTGAAATCGTGGCGACTGGTAGAACTTAACTGATCGCTACGGGTTTTCTCGTTCTGACAGATTCCGTCTGTTTCTGGCAGAGCCGTATTGCGTCTTGGGCAAGTTCTGCTGTCAGGAACTCTGCAGGAGTGCCAGATTCGATACCTTTGACAACTTCGTTCAGTTCGATTTCAAACGCATCCATGGGGTCTCCGGAGCCTAGCTCTGGCTGGAAAGCCTTGCCTTCGGATGGCATCAGCGTGCAGGGCATTGCGACGACGGGTTCGTCGTCGATCACTGCGAATTCAAACGCCAGCGTGGCTTGTTCAAGGTGAATCTCGTATCCATGGAGAAATGCGCGAGAAGGTTGTCGGATGACGCCGCTCGTGGCACTCACCGTGAAGTCTTCTGTAAACTGAAACTGGGAATTGAAGTACTCGACGACTTCGCCTCGCATACGGCCTTGGCTGGTTACCGCCGTGGGTTTGCCAAATAGATATCGAATGAAGTGTGCGTCATGAATGTGGAGGTCGAGCATCGGACCGCCGACTCGGTTGGGGTCATAAAAATGAGGTAGCCAAGCCGGATCGGAGATGACACGGCGAAAGTGTCCACCCAAAAGTTTTCCATAATCACCACTCCGCGCGGTTCGAATCGCAAAATCAAATTCGGGGAATGTTGGAAGCACATGGCCAACCATTAACAGTTTCCCCGAAGCATGGCTGGCGGCAACCATCCGTTCCGTATCCTCGATCGTTAGCGCCATCGGTTTTTCGCTAAAGACGTGCTTGCCTGCATTGAGTGCCTTAACCGCAACGTCCGCATGCGCGGATGGCGGTAGGCAAATATCGATGACATCGATATTCGGGTTGGCAATCATTTCATCGACGTCGCTGTAGGTTTCGACGCCTGCCAGGTCCATTTGAGTGCCGGCAGGGCCAAAATTCCCTTTGATTTCTGTCCAGTCGCCAGCCAATCTCGCTGGCACGCTGTCGCAAATAGCTCCGACCGACGCGTTCGCGACTTTCTGGTAAGTCAGGTAATGAACCATTCCCATAAAGCCAACGCCAACAATTCCAACTCGCACCATGATGGGGGCTCCGTTATCGGGAAAAAACGACTCGAATCAAAAGAAGTGTAATGAGTCCAGCTAAATGGACGAAAGACTCACTGCTCAGCTGTGTTTACGCGTTGAAAACGTACCGCAGCTTACGTATGTTAAGGAGTTCGGTATGCGCATAACAGCAGTGGTGCGCAGAATGCCAAAGAAACAAGTTTTTGAAAGTGGAGAATCGTTGTGGCTACAGATGGGAAAAAGGCGACGGGTAGTGAATCCAAGCTAATGAACGGGGCGGACATTCTTGTCAAATCGCTCGTGGATCATGGCGTGGACGTCATCTTCGCTTACCCGGGCGGAGCCAGCATGCCTTTGCATCAGGCGTTGACGCGTGCGAAGGACAAACTGCGAACCATCCTGCCTCGTCATGAGCAAGGCGGAAGCTTCGCAGCTCAAGGGTACGCCCGAGCAACGGGCAAAGTCGGCGTTTGCATGGCGACAAGTGGACCCGGTGCGACGAATCTCGTAACCGCGATTGCCGATGCAAAGCTCGACAGCGTTCCGATTATTGCGATCACCGGGCAAGTCAAAACCCACGTAATTGGATCGGATGCTTTTCAAGAGACGCCGATCGTCGAAGTCTGCCGTGGCATAACAAAACATCACTATCTTGTAACCGACGTCAATGATCTACCACGGATCATGCGCGAGGCGTTTCATGTTGCAACGACTGGGCGGCCAGGGCCGGTATTGATTGACATGCCAAAGGATGTTCAAGAAGCGCACATCATTCCCGATTGGGAAGAGGAGCTCGACTTGCCGGGTTATCTTGGCGTCTTACCCAAGGCACAACCTGAGCAGATCAAGCAAGTTGCTGCCGCGATCAAATTGGCAAAGCGACCGATCATCTACAGTGGCGGTGGAATCGTTTCGTCAGAAGCCAGCGAGTATCTTCGCAAGCTTCAAAAGATTACTGGCTTTCCGGTGACCATGACGGTGATGGGGTTGGGGGCGTTTCCGGCCAGCGACCCGTTGTGCATGGACATGGTTGGTATGCACGGCAGCGTGTATAGCAATGTTGCAATCAACGAAGCCGATTTTATTTTGGCTCTTGGTGTCCGGTTTGATGACCGTGTTACCGGGAAACTCTCCGAGTTTGCCAAGCATGCGAAGATTGTTCATGTCGACATCGACGCGTCCGAGTTGAACAAAAATAAGTTGGCACACATTCCGGTTTGCAGCGACGTCAATTACTTCCTGCAGGAATTGAATAAGATAGTTGAGGCTCCAACAGAAGACCTTTCGGGGTGGCAACAGCAATGTAAGGATTGGAAAGCGGCTGACCCATTTACGTATGACAAGTCGTTTGATGGGATATATCAACAGCACGCAATTTCCGAACTCTGGAAGCTAACGCACGATCAAGACCCGATCATCACCGTAGGTGTTGGGCAACATCAGATGTGGGCCGCTCAGTTCTATCCGTTCGAAGATCCACGACGTTGGCAATCGAGCAGCGGGCTTGGAACCATGGGATTTGGTTTGCCGGCCGCGATGGGAGCCCAGACGGCTTGCCCGGATCGGCTAGTAATTGACATCGACGGAGACGGAAGTTTCCAGATGAACATTCAGGAACTGGCGACTTGTTACTGTGAGCGACTGCCCGTCAAAGTCTTGTTGCTGAACAATCAGCATCTGGGAATGGTGGTGCAGTGGGAAGATCGCTTTATGGATGGTAACCGAGCCCACACCTATCTGGGGCCAATCGACCACGCCGAGGCGACGGGCAAAGGCGATTCTGAATATGCCGTCGAACGCTATCCAAACTTTGTTCAGATCGCAAAGGGCTACGGATGTGGTGCGTCGACTGTTAAGAAAAAGTCGGACCTCAACGATGCCCTCAAAGAGATGCTTGCCTATGAAGGCCCGTATGTGCTGGACGTCGAAGTTCCGTACCAAGCGCATGTGCTGCCGATGATTCCCAGTGGCGGTACGGTAAAAGACTTAATCAAGGTCTGACGTCCCGAGGGTAGGTCGACTGCACCAGTCTCACTCGTTCTTGGCGATGGACACGAGTGTCCGTCGCTTGTGAAAATTCGCGTCAATCATCAAGATTGATCGTCACTGGGGCATGATCGGAAACGGTCATGCCGCCTGAGCGATAGATCGACGCGTCTTGGAATCGCTTAGTGGCCGCGACATTGCCGAGCAGGTAATCAATCCGCCACCCACGATCGGTTTCACGTGCCTTGCCGCGGTTGGACCACCACGAATAAGGGCCTTTGACGTCCCCAAATTGTTCTCGAACGAAATCGGTCCAGCCCTGTTCGAGCGTCTTGCCAAACCATTCCCGCTCATGCGGTAGAAAGCCAGATGTCTTGCGGTTTCCTGAAACGTAAAAGATGTCATTCTCGGTGTGTGCGATGTTCAAGTCGCCGCCGACGATAACCGGTTGCTTCGATCTGCTAAGCCGCTTTAGCCACGGTTGGAACTCGGCCATCCAGGCTTCCTTCGCGACTTGTCGGTCTTCGCCAGAGGAGCCAGAAGGCAGGTAGGCGCTGACGAACTGGATTCCCGCTATGCGAGCGTGGACGATGCGCCCCTCGGTATCGGGTTGTTTGTCGATTCCCGTTCCGATGAATTCCATAGGCAATCGCGAGAGGATCGCCGTTCCCGCATAGCCTTTTTTTTCAGCCGGATTCCAATGTACGTGCCACCCAACCGGATTCTGCCAAAGTTCGGGAAGTTGCTCCGGAAGGCTGCGGATTTCCTGGAGCATCAAGACATCGGGAGCGACTTGCGCGACGTGATCTCCGAAGCCTTTCTTGATGGCTGCACGCAGCCCGTTCACATTCCATGTCGTGATTCGCATCTTGTCGCCGTACTCCGTGGCTTAATTGACTGCATCCTGCACATTGATGACGCGACCATCATTGATGGATACGAGAAAAGCGTACACAAAAGGATCGACATCATCGGACATGAAAGCAACACTACCGTCAAGCAGCGCCACATTGACGCCGCCGGCATGTTGGCTGCGCGTGGCGGCGTACAAAGAACGCCGGCGCTGGCAAGGCATGGTTTTGCTTTTCGCATAAACGGGTTCGCGACACGACATCAGATTATCGGCCCCGGTGTCTTGCGTATTGGGTAAGCGTACGGAGTCTACACGATTAGGGTCGGGTTGATAAAACGGCGTGGAGAGGTTCTCGACTTGGTCGTGAAAGTTGACACCCACGAGCGT
>CAYYHV010000347.1:753-8562 GCA_964471695.1 uncultured Pirellulaceae bacterium | reverse complement strand
ATCCAATCCTCTTCAATCAACAAAAAACGCTGCCTGACCAAGCCAGGCAGCGTTCTGTTTTATAGGAGTGTGATCAGGTCACACAAGCGGTTTATCGATCGTCAGCAGCCGACGCTGATTCACCACCCTGTGCTGTCGTTGTTGCACAGTAAACACCCCAATCAACACCAACCGAGATCGAGTCAACGTGACCGTCACCGTAGCAGTGAATTACGATTCCAGAGTGCTCCGAACTTGGACCCCAATCGCGATTCAATACAGTGTTGTACTGCAAAGAAGCGGTCGAAGGATTCGTTGGGTCTGGGCCGTAACCGAGAGCCGAAACGATATCAGCAGGCGTGTCCCAAACGCGATCACCGTCGGTGTCACGTGGGCTCATCGCAGTGCCAAGGATAGGAAGAGCAACAACCCAGGCTGTTGCTCCGTCATACCAAGAGTTGAAATTTTCTTCCTTCGATTCCGTTGCGAAGAACGTCTTCGATGTTCCGTCTGCCATGTCAGCAATTCGACGGCCTTTGCCGCGATTCGAGCTGGTAGCGGCCTGGAAAGCACCGTTCATTTCAACAGCATTGGAGCTGCTCTGGTGAGTACCGATCATCGCAACGTAGGTACCTGCACCGGCGTCGATACCGTAGTCTTCGCCTGCGACTTCGTCGCCTGCGAAACTTGGGCACAACAAAGGAGCGATCTTAGCCGAAGCAACGTGCTTAGGCGTTGCAGCCGACGTCGTCGTGATCGTAGCAGCAGGATTGAAAGCACCAGTCTTGAACTGCAGAGTTCCCGCTTTGATGCTGTCGTACAGAGCCTGCTCTTCCATCATTGGAAGAAGAGAAACGAGCCAGCTGAAACCACCTGAACCCATTTGGTCAGCAGTTGTCGCTGTAGCAGCACCTGGTTGCTGTTGAAGGATGTTTCCACCCTGGAATGCAACACCCGTTCGCGTAGGACCAGCGCGGAAGTGAAAATCACTTGCAACTGGGAATCGCTTGTGAGCCGATTCAAAATTCAACGCGGCCAGTGCCAATTGCTTTTGATTGTTGATACATCCGTTTCGGCGGGCAGCTTCACGTGCCTGCTGAACGGCAGGTAGCAATAGCGCTACCAAGATACCGATGATGGCAATAACCACCAACAGTTCGACGAGGGTAAAACCTCGCCTCTTAAGACCTCGAGCCATAACATCCTCCAATAACAATAAAATAAAAATGAGGAACGACGCCGCGGCGGACATCGCATAGCACTCCGTTCAAATTTGGAGCGATCCAATACAATACTGAATCGTCCGTTTCTTGCCGCTACGTTATTTGACACAGTGAAGATGCCAAAGTCAACTACTACCGTGTTTTCCCGGTTCATCGCAAATACCCAGAAATCACTTATTTCATGCTCCCTGAGGGCCATTCACACCACTCTGGGGGTGAGCCAGCGGGCCAGTGTGACGGCAAGCCGACCAGAATAATTCACAGCTATCGGGACGATGAGTCAGAATCTTATGCTCAAACCGAGGGTCTTTGCCCATCAAGTGGTGGAAAAACTCCAATCAGACGGCTTTCAGGCCTTATGGGCGGGAGGTTGCGTGCGAGATGAAATGCTCGGGCGGATCCCCAAGGATTATGACGTTGCAACGAATGCTACACCTGAGCAAGTCCGCGAATTGTTCGGCAACAAACGAACCTTTCCGGTTGGGGAAGCTTTTGGCGTTATCTTGCTTCGAGGCCCTCAAAGCGCTGGTGAGATCGAAATCGCGACGTTTCGAAGGGACGTTGGCTATTCAGATGGCCGCCGGCCTGATCGAGTCGAGTTTACGTCCGCGGAGGAGGACGCTCAACGACGTGACTTTACGATCAACGGGATGTTCTTCGATCCGATTGCCAATAAGCACCTCGATTTTGTGGGTGGCGCAGCAGATTTGAAACGAGGAGTCGTTCGCGCCATCGGCAATCCTGTCGAACGATTCAACGAAGATAAACTTCGCATGCTCCGCGCGGTTCGGTTCGCAGCCACCTTCGATTTTGCGATTGCCGCCGATACGCTTGCCACGATCAAGGATCGTCCCGGCGATATCGACTTGGTTAGTGGCGAACGAATCGGGATGGAATTTCGCCGGATGTTGGAACATTCGGGAAGGGGACTCGCCGCGGAATTATTATCGTCCACGGGGCTGTTGGCGAAAATCATTCCGCAACTTGAATCCGGTTCCTTCCCTGTCGCGGAAATCCGACAGTCGCTTGAGCGACTGGACCAGCCTGGTATGGCGGTCGCTTTATCGGTAATCCTCCAGCCTGCCCTGCTCGATGGAGCCGCCGTCAAAGTCGTTCGCAAGTTGGTAAGCCAAGTCGCCGAGCGCATCAAGTTGAGCAATCTGGACTCGAAGTTGATCGAATTCTTGCTGTCCAACGAGCCCCACGTTCATCGTGCCCAATCCATTGCTTGGCCACGCATGCAACGCATATTGATTGACGATCTGGCCCGCGACCTGCTGGCATTTGCTGCAGCAACAGCCCGAGAGGCAAGTGCACAGGCTGGTGTAGAATTCTGCAAAGCCAAACACCGGTTGCCTCGTGAAGTCTGGGACCCGCCGGCTTTGCTGGATGGTAACGATTTGAAATCACGAGGGATTCCAAGCGGTCGGATCTACAAGGAACTACTCACGACCATACGGGATGCCCAACTTGTCGGTGAGATCGGCACTGCGGATGAAGCGTGGCGGGTCGTCGATCAGATCATGTCCCAGCGGAACGACGACTAAGCCAGCCATGACACGCCGCGGACGTGCGTGCCTAACGGGCCTGCCATCTGGACATTGCTGCCAGCCAGTCCTACTATCACCCGTTAGCTGACAGATAATAAGCCGCGTTGAAAGGTTATTGCGATGAACGTTGTGGATTTGCTTTTGCGTTGGATGCACATTTACGCCGGAGTCATGCTGGCGGGCGGGTTGGTCTTTTTGGCGTGCGTTTGGGCTCCAGCAAACGCGGGTGACGATGCGGAAGTCGTCGAAGAACGCTATGGCACCTTTCGAAAACTCTGGGCACGCATCGTCATGTTGTCGACACTGTTGCTGCTGGTCAGCGGGATCGTCAATCTGGTTCTCACGGTGAAGAAATATGATGTCCCCGGTTATTACCATATGATCTTCGGCATCAAATTCCTGTTGGCTTTCGTTGTGTTCTGGCTGGCTGCAAAGTTGTCGGGCCGTAGCGATTCGGCAATCAATATGCGAAAACGATGGGGTCATTGGGTGAACATCGCCATGCTGCTGGCCCTGGTGGTCGTTGGCATGGGCAGCATGCTCAAAGTCATTGAGCACACGCCCAAGGCCATTTCGCCGACGACAAGTGTGGACCCTGGTAATCCTGACCCAATAGCTTCGGAAACCAACTGATGGACAAAAAAGCCAAGAAGAAGATCGACGTACTTCGTCAACGTATTCAAAAGCTCAATCAGCAATTGGCCGGCGCGAAGCAGCAAGACGACGAACCTGGCGAAGTCGAGCGACTTGAAAAAGAGATTTCCGATGCCAAGGAACAGATAGAAAAACTCAAGGCGTCTTAGGCGGTCTCAACAAACTCATACCGTCGGATTCGTTTCGCCCAACTCGAATGTTGCTTCGTCACGCACATTCGAGACATGCCACAACAGTGCAGCTGCTGCTAAACACAGGCACAACGGAAAGGCCTGAAAACCCAATCCGCGAGCCATCGCTTGCGACAGGTGTGGCCCGAGGAAGAGAAACCCAAGTGCCGCTTGAGCCATACCAGGTCGCAGCGCATAGATGCGTTCTTCCCACGCAGCCGTACTCCAGAGGACTGCCAACGGCAGCAACAACACAAGGTCGTAGACCGGCACGTAGGGATTGAAGAGCGCGTTGATCATCAAATACAGCGACAGGGCTGCAGAACGATTCAGGGCACCGACTCGGTAGCGTTGGAACACCATCAGGATCATGACGATTCCAAGCGCGAACGTGAGCAGCTTGCCGTGCTCAGGAAAGATCGACTGAAAATACGGCGCCAAACCGTGGACTTTCCAAAACGGCGTCTCAAGACTCCACGTTGATGACGCAAGTCGCGATCCCAACGTCAGGTACTCCACCAATACGTCGGGCCCCGTGGATAACAGGGCAACAGCGACTCCAACGAACACCGTGGGTACAAATCCGAGTAGCGTTTTGGGCCGCATCAAGAGAGCCCCAATGATAAACAAGAGCAGCACGTTGGGTTTGTATAAAGCCACAGCCAGCGCAATGCCGGCAGCCACGTTTCTATTTTGCTTTGCAAGCACAATGTACGACGACACGCAACAAAGCCCCAGCATTGACGACTGCCCACCAATCGAGGTTTCGACGATCAGTGGCGCCCCGATCATTGGCCAAACCCAAATCGGATGCTGACGCAGGATACTCGAACTGCTCCGAAGCAGCTGCACCGACAGCCCTAACAACCAGATTTGCATGGCGAAGAAACACGCAAATGACAAGGAAAACGGCAAACGACTTAGCGGAGACATCACCGTCGCGACGGTGGGCGGATACCGAAACGGCCAGCTAAGTGTGGGCTCCATGGACGGAAACAGTGTGCTCGATCGCGACTGATTCATTGCATCGTCATAGAGCGTATCGGATTGACCTTGGGCCATCGTCTGACCAGCCACGTAGAGCATGACGTAATCGCCGCCGAGTGGAGTCCCCGACCGATCTATCAGATTGTCGAATGGCATGAAACTCAAGAACCAACCGGCAATCCCCAACGTAAGAATACAAACCGAAGCGAATCGAAACCGGTTTCCGGCTTCGTTCCATTTTTGCTGGCGAATCTGCTGAGTCCTTGTCATCCGGCTTGTCGCATCCCATGGCTCTCTGCGACGCGAACTTCGTCTCGCCCATCGCCGTTAAAGTCACCGATAACCACAGCCCCTTCGGCTGAGCCGGCTGAGATACGTTGATCGCTGCTATCCAGCTCGTGGTTTCCGTTCGAGTCAATGATCAATACGCCATCGCGTAACACGGCTAGGTCAGCCAATCCGTCTCCATTGAAGTCACCCACGTAGGCGACATCGCCCGCGGCACCAAATGTGGCTTGCTTGTCCGACGAACTCCAGTGGCCGCTCCCATCCAAGTCCAGCTGCCACACACCATCGGTGAAAACGCCAATCGTTGTGGTTCCGTTGCCATTCCAGTCGCCTGCGACTGGTTGCTGCCCAGCTTTGCCAAACTGAAACACGCGATCAATCGCTTCGATCTTCAGTCGCGCAGCTCCGATTGGGGATGTTTTGGCAACTTCCGCAAGATCGTCCCGATTTTTGGTTTCCATTTCCGTTGCCGAATCTTCTGGCGAAGAATCTTGACTGCGTTCTTGTCCGTCAAATACGCCAACGTCACATTTTCCATCGCCGTCCCAGTCTCCGGTGAGTGGAGTCGAACCGACTTTCCCCAAGCGAATCCATAGATCATTCCTGTCTGGACGATCGTTGTGATTCAGGTCGATGAACCAGTCCCCGTCGGAAAAGAAGCCAAGCTCGTCGATTCCATCGCCATCGAAGTCCCCCGCAATGGGCACCCGCCTCGCATGAGCCATGTCGACTTGTGGCATTCGTTGCCGCTGAAATGAGGCTTTGCGAAACGGGCTCACATCGTCTTCAACGGGTTTGTTATTCGACGCATCAATTTCCAAGAGCACCAAACGCCATAGCTCTTGCGTCCTTGGCGTAAAGGTCGTTGCCATTAGGGGAATAGGCTGGGGTGAGTAACCTTGGGGAAACTCAAACTTGTCAACCGTCGAAATGTTCACGCCCACATCGATGGAGAGTTCACTGAAGACGCGCGGCGCCAACGGAGCCAACACGGGCTCGAATGGTGGTAGGGCACTCAACGAGTCGATTTGTACGGCCGGCGGAGCCAAAGTATCGTGAGGATCGACGCGCTGGCCTTGGCCACTTGGATCAACAACTGGTTCACCGTGAATCGTGACGGGCGGCGGAGTGTCAAAACTCGTCACGTCCGGCAACGGAACATGACAAAAGTCGTTTCCGCTGAGGTCACTACCGGATTTGACGACTACCTCTTCAAGTTCATTCGGCTTGAGTGCAGAATCAGCAGTCGTTTGGAGAATCGAATAAGTCCCCGGCTCGACTTGAGAAAACACATACTCGCCTTGAGCGTCGGTTGTGGTTCGCCGGACAACCACCCCGTCTTCATTGATCAATTGCAGGAGGGCACCATCAATGGGAGCTTCGCTTTCGGCGTCAGCGGAAAAACAATTCTCCTCGTCATGCGACTGGTGAACGGAGCCCGCGATCTTCGCTTCACGGAATTCGCCGAAGCTCAGATTCTCGGCGTGGACTCCACTTACCAATTCGATTTGGAACGCGTCATCGCCAGTCGGTTCAACCAAGGGAACAGCCAACGAATCAGCGGCGGCTTCCTTACCATCCTGCCACCCAACGGGCTGTGTTTGCTTGACCGTGTAGGTACCGGGAGCAACACCCTCGAACTGAAACATCCCATCGTGGTCTGTCAGAGTAAGAGATACGGGTCGTTCGTTTTGGTCCTGAAGCGTGATGAGGGCGTTTGCGATGCCGGCTTCCGTCACCGATCGGACGCCATCATTATCGACGTCATGAAAGACTTCACCAGAAATGTCCGAGGTCCCAAGTGGACTTACCGACAAGAGACAACGTCCCTCCATCATCTCGATTCCGTTGAGTCGGACGATGACGGTGTGTCTATCCTGCCGGAATCGACTGGTGGTGTGCTTCTTTTGCGACGGCATTTGCAGCCCCTCATCCGTGAATTCAACGAAATCGGGCACCAGTCCATGAGTGCGCCCGATGGAAGTTGTATCGGTAGAAGAGCAGGGCAGTTTTTCGTGCAGATGCGCATTCGTGGTAAGACGTTATGAATGCAGCGAAAATGCGAATGATTATGGCAATCGTGTCGAATTTGAAGGACACACGCCGTCGACTTTGTACCTACAGAGGAACGGTACAAAGTGAATTGTCAGACGACTCGTCGTATACGAGTCGCCCTCTGAACATTATTTAGCGTTTGGAGATGTCGACAAACTCACGCTCCGGCGGTCCGGTATAAATCTGACGTGGACGGCAGATTCGACGACTCTTCGAATTCTGCATCTCAACCCAATGAGCAATCCAACCCGGCAATCGCCCAATGGCAAACAGCACGGTAAACATCTGAACCGGAATGCCGATGGCTCGATAAATCACGCCCGAGTAAAAGTCGACGTTGGGATATAGCTTACGCTCCACAAAGTACGGATCGTTAACCGCGACTTCTTCCAGTTTCTGAGCGACTTCGAAAAGTGGGTCTTCAACATCAAGTTTAGCAAGCAGTTTGTCACACGCCTTTTTGATGATGAGAGCCCGAGGATCGTAGTTCTTGTACACACGGTGACCAAAGCCCATCAGGCGAAAACTGTCACTGCTGTCTTTTGCCATGTCAACATACTTGGCAACGTTCTTGTCGTCCTCAATGATCCGCTCGAGCATGGCAACACAGGCCTCATTGGCACCACCATGGAGCGGCCCCCAAAGAGCACTGATCCCAGCCGAAATGGAAGCAAACAAATTGGCTTCCGCCGAGCCAACCATTCGTACCGTCGATGTACTGCAGTTCTGCTCATGATCTGCGTGAACGATCAACAGCAAGTTCAAGGCAGCGCTGAAGTCTGGATCAAGCTCATAGGGTTCGGATGGAACCGCAAACATCATCTGCAGAAAGTTCTCGCAGTAGTCCAGGTCGTTCTTGGGATAGATCAGCGGTTGCCCAATGGATTTCTTGTAGCTGTAGGC
>CAYYHV010000347.1:0-743 GCA_964471695.1 uncultured Pirellulaceae bacterium | reverse complement strand
ATCGTCGGCAGTTTCGCCAACAGTCGATGAATCGAGACTTCGACTTGCTGAGGATCACGTGGATCGAGTGAGTCCTGATAGAAGGTCGAGAGTGCACTGACCACAGACGACAGAATTGCCATCGGATGAGCATCCCGAGGAAAACCGTTGTAAAACGATCGAATGTCCTCATGCAACATCGTGTGCGTACGAATCGAAGTACGGAACTCATCCAGCTCCGCTGTCGTTGGTAGGGCACCGTATATCAGGAGATAGCAAACTTCCACAAAATCGCAGTTGGCAGCGAGTTGCTCAATGGGATAGCCACGATAGCGAAGAACGCCCTTTTCCCCGTTCAGGAAAGTGATCCCACTCTCTGTCGATCCTGTGTTCACATAGCCGGGATCGAGGGTGATGTAGCCAGTCGATTTGCGCAGCGCGCCGATGTCCAGCCCACATTCTCCCTCCGTGCCAACGGTCACAGGTATATCAATATCTTTTCCGGCAATCTTCAGCTTAGCTACATCCATGGCTTGTTTATCCGCAGCGTTGGCAACGTTGGGCATCGACGACTATCTCCTCGCTTAATTGGGAACCGCGCCATCAAGTCGATTAGGCGGAGACCGAATGGTGATTCGCTCAGCCACCTAGTCTAACGATGTTCCTAGCTATCGGCAATTCGTAGACATCGCTTCAAAACAAGCTCGAACAGCCGCCGAATCGGAATTATTCCGACTCGATCACGTGGAGAGCCAATGGTAAAG
>CAYYHV010000346.1:5075-8585 GCA_964471695.1 uncultured Pirellulaceae bacterium | reverse complement strand
CGTCTATGGACTTCAGTCTCCTGCACTATTCGGGGAGGAAACCGAAAGCATCGAGGAGCTCGCTGCGCGGTACGTTCACGACATCCGGCAAAAACAACCTCATGGACCCTACCTGTTAACCGGCTATTGCATGGGTGGAACCTTGGCACTGGAAGTCGCACAACAATTAAAGTCTGATGGCGAACAGGTCATACTCATTTGCATCGAGACATACAACTGGTGCACGTCCCAGGCTGCGAACAAGCGATTCGGAGTCAAACTTGTCTACTACCTCCAAAAAGTCGACTTTCATTTTCGAAACTTCTGGAAACTTGGCTTCAGTGATAAAATCGCTTTCCTCCGCGAAAAGATAAGGGTGTTCAGCCGACGCAAAGATATCTGGATCAGCCGCATCACGAAACGTTCCCACGATGTTGACAACGGTGCTCAACGTTCTGCCTCAGAAATTTGGGAGCGTCACGACGAGATCGCCGAACTCTATCAACCACAAACTTACGACGGAAAAATTATTCACTTCCGCGCCCAACAGGATTACATCGCGTACAAAGACAAGGCCTTCCCAGCGACGCAGAAACCCGAAGTGCACCGTCTGCCCGTGTATCCCGCAGGCATGATGGTCCATCCATTCGTGGACCAATTAGCGGTTGAGTTTGCAGAGTGCCTCCGAGATGAAAGGGCGCAGTTGAATTCGCGCAGTTGATTTCCTCAGCGAGAACCAGCGCACCGTTTCGACTACGCCGTACCAAAACTTCCAATCGCTTGCTCAAGGTCGCTCACCAAATCGGCTGCGGCTTCGATTCCAATCGAGAACCGAATCAGCCCCGGTGTCACGCCAGCTTCACGTTGCCCCTCGGCACTCATGGCTTTGTGCGAAGTATAAACCGGAACGGTCACTGTTGATTCAACGCCACCGAGACTCATCGCTGGAGTAATCAACTTCAGCCGCGTTAGGAAATCACGAACGGGAATGTCGCCTTTCAGCTCAAAAGACATCATTCCACCAAAACCACGCATTTGACGCCCAGCGGCTTCGTGGCCAGGATGCGACTCTAGTCCCGGATAAAGGACTCGTTGCACGGATGGGTGACGGTCCAGAAACCGCGCAACCGCCATCGCGTTTTCGTTCTGTCGCTGTACCCGCACATCCAACGTTTTAATGCTGCGTTCCAGCAAATGGCAAGATTGAGCGTTCAGGTTCCCACCGTACCGCCGCGCATGCACCCGCACCTTGTCGATCAATTCAATGTCACCGACCACAACGCCCGCACTGAGATCGCTGTGTCCGCCAAGGTACTTTGTGGCACTGTGAACAACCAGATTCATACCAAGGTCAATCGGGTTCTGATTAATCGGAGTCGCAAAGGTGTTGTCGACAATGGTAAGGAACCCAAGTTCACGAGCAACATTGCCCAGCTCGCGCAAATCGAGAATACCCATGCATGGATTCGTAGGCGACTCGACGTAGGCCAGCACCGTGTTCTCTCGACGCTTCGCCCGAAACTCTTCCACACTGCAGTCGACAAAATCGAACTCGATTCCCCACTTGGTGAACTCGTGCGTCACAAACGCGTGACTGCCTCCGTACAGTCCCTTGAGCAGCAGTACATGATCGCCCGGTTTAATCAGCGACAAAATGGAAGTGCTAATCGCCGACATGCCCGAGCTGAATACCAATCCGTCCTCAGCATGCTCCAGCGACGCAATCCTCTTCGCCAGCGCCTCCTGATTAGGTGTATTGAAATAACGCGGATAAGGTTGTGGCCCCTCGTCCAGATAGTAAAAGGCACTCGACGTATGAATCGGTAACACGATTCCATCCGTCGCATCATGGCTGCCCGTCACACAGAGGCTGGAGATTTCCAGCGTTCGTAGATCAACCTGCTTCTTCATTTTCATCTTCACTTTCCATTAAGACGGCAAATCGCCGCTTCAGCTTCCAAGTTGCATCCAATGACTCGTAAAACTTCGTGGCAAGTTCATTCCAAACCGGTGACTGCCACTCAACTCGACTCACACGCCGGGTCTTGGCGAATTGCATGACCTCAGCCATCAACTGCCGACCAATCCCCATACCACGGTGGTGTTCGCATACGTAGAGACAATCGACATGGGCATAGTAACACGCACCCCACGTTGAATACTCAAGCGTTACGGTGACGTAGCCGTTCATCCGTCCACACGCCAACGAAACCCACGCCCAAACGACTGGCGGATCGTCGAAAAACTGCTTCTCCCAGCGTAGGATTCGATCCTCGTCACTCGTCCAATCGGCTTTTTCCAACAACGCATGCCGTTTACACAGCAATTCCAGTTCCGGCAGATCGCTTTTTCGTAAGGGCCTGACGAGAATTGGATCAGTCGTTGACAAGTGAATACCCCTCGTCAACCCAACCGATGGCGCCACCAATCATCTCCTTGACCGGCAACCCCAAGCGGGCGATTCGAATAGCCGCTTTGTTGGCGCCGTTGCAATGCGGGCCTGCGCAGTAAACGACATACAACCCACCTTCGTTCAGTCGAGGCAGTGAATCGAGTTTGATCTTCAGCGTCGGCAAATTGATCGCCGTTGGTACATGACCTTTTCGATACAACTCCGGAGAACGTACGTCGATCAGCACAAAGTTTGCAACGTCATTTTCTATGGAATGATGAACGTCCCAACAGTCCGTTTCAAATCCCAACCGGGATTCAAAATGCCTTAACGCATCATCCGAACTGGCTGGGGGAAACGCGGTAACTTGCGATTTGGCTTGCATGATTCTCTCCTTTAGGAATGTGACGTTCCTATTCTTTGCGATGCGGCCCAATTTTACGAGTGGCATGAATGACATTGTGCATTAAAATACTGCCATGCCATTAAAGAACAAGAACGTCGTCGCCGTTGCCTTCGATCGGCTCACTTTTTTCGAAATGGGGATTGCCGTCGAGGTCTTTGGATTGCCCCGACCCGAAGTGAATCCTTGGTACCAGTTCTCAGTATGCTCTCCGGAGCCAGGCCCCCTCCGAACGATCGGTGGCATGAGCGTCAACTTAGGACGCAAAGGATTGGGTGCGCTGCGCACCGCAGGAACGATTGTCATTCCGGGCTGGCGCGATGTGAACGAAACTCCGCCAGAGAAACTTCTCAAGGCATTACAACGCGCGCACAAGCGAGGAGCCCGATTGGTGTCATTCTGCTCTGGTGCCTTTGTGCTAGCCGCCGCAGGACTGCTTGATCATCGCGATGCGACCACGCACTGGCGCTACGCCGAGCAGCTATCGGAGATGTACCCAGATGTCCGCGTCGACCCGAACGTACTCTATGTCGATTCCGGCAACGTGTTGACGGCTGCAGGCAGCGCCGCCGGCTTGGACCTTTGTCTTCATCTTGTGCGTCGTGATTTTGGAGCCGCAACGGCGAATATTGTCGCGCGGCGATTGGTCGTCCCCCCGCATCGCGAAGGCGGGCAGTCCCAGTTTATTCATCGTCCCGTCATTGAATGTGAAGACGACAACCTCGCGAAGCTGCTA
>CAYYHV010000346.1:1633-5065 GCA_964471695.1 uncultured Pirellulaceae bacterium | reverse complement strand
TTGCCAAGGAACACACTATCCAATCGATGGCGAAGCGAACTTTCATGAGCCCGCGGACTTTCGCCCGTCGCTTCAAACAGCAAACCGGCACAACTCCGGCTCGCTGGTTGGCTCACGAACGTGTCAAACTGGCGCAACAGCTCCTCGAATCCACGGAACTTCAAGTCGAGCGACTGGCCAAACGCTGCGGATTCGGATCGGCTCAGTTGATGCGATTCCATTTCCAACGAGTCACCGGTCAGACCCCGACAGCATATCGACTTGCGTTTCGGATCTAGCGCATTCTGCTCAACCAGGAATGGAAGGAGAACGCTAGAACAAGCAGCCGCCGATTTGCGCTTCGCACAGATAATTGCTCCGCAAATCGGTTGGAATGAGAATCAGCCTTCTTAGGTTCCTTTAGCTGCACCATGGACCGTGGTATCGTAGCGGCCTTACAAAGTTTGTCGCGAATGCTCACGCGCTGAAACACCAGGACTCGGCCATGAAAATCAAACGTATCGCCTGTTATCAGGTCGACCTTCCGCTCCATGAAGGCACCTATAAATGGTCTGGCGGTAAATCAGTCTCCGTTTTTGACAGCACGATCGTCGAAGTCGAAACAGACACGGGAATCATTGGCCACGGTGAGGTTTGTCCGCTCGGTCCGTTTTATTTACCTGCTTACGCGGAAGGCGTCAGGGCTGGCATCAAAGAGTTGGGACCTCATTTGATCGGATGGGACCCGTTGAAGTTATCCAGTCTTAACGAGCGCATGGATGCGGCACTCAAGGGACATGCTTACGTAAAATCCGGCATCGACATCGCTTGCTGGGATATCCTCGGTAAAGTCAGCGGACAATCGGTATGCACATTGTTAGGTGGTCATTATGGCGACGATTTTGTGCTGTATCGAGCCATCTCGCAACAATCGCCCGACGAGATGGCTGAGAAGGTTGCCGGATACCGCGAGGAAGGATACCGTCGTTTTCAACTCAAGGTCGGCGGTGATCCCAATGAAGATATCGAACGCATCCGTGCCGTTTCCCAACTGCTCGAGCCGTCGGACAAGTTGATCGCCGACGCGAACACGGGCTGGCAACAACACGAAGCCGCGCGAGTCGTGCGAGCCGTCGAGGACATTGACGTCTACATTGAACAGCCGTGCCTGACTTATGAAGAAAATCTTGCAATCCGTCGCCGCACGTCGCACCCTTTCGTGCTGGACGAGAACATTGACGGCATGAGTGTGCTGATGCGTGGTTATTCAGAACAAGCCATGGATGTTGTGAACATCAAGATTAGCAAGTTCGGCGGTTTGACCCGTGCTCGGTTAGCTCGCGATCTCTGCGCTCAACTGGGCATCGCCATGACCATCGAAGACAGTTGGGGCGGCGACATTACCACCGCCGCCATCGCTGCACTTGCGCACAGTACGCCGACCAGCCTGCTCTTCACATCCACAGATTTTAACAGCTACGTCACCGTCAGCACTGCGGAAGGCGCACCGCAGCGTGACCATGGACGGATGCGAGCCTCAATGGAACCGGGACTTGGCATCAAGCCTCGCTTCGACGTCCTGGGATTACCCGCCCTCGAAGTCACTTAAGCAAGGGCCACGCAGTAAGAAGCAATAAACACCTACAGCTCGAGTCTGACTTATGCATATTTCCGGCGTCATCCCTCCGCTACTTACTCCGCTCGCCGATCGAGACACGCTTGATGTGAAAGGCTTGGAACGATTGCTCGAACATGTACTGGCGGGCGGAGTCCACGGTGTGTTTGTGCTGGGCACGACGGGCGAGGGCCCCAGTCTCAGCTACAAAGTCCGTCGCGATCTGATCCGCCACACGGCGCGAATCATCAACGGCCGAGTCCCTTTGTTTGTGGGTATCACCGACACCTCGCTCGTCGAAGCCTTGCATCTCGCCGCCGCTAGTGCCGACCATGGCGCCGCAGCCGTTGTGGCTGCCGCTCCGTTTTACTTCCCAGCCGGCCAGACTGAACTTCGCCACTGGTACGCCCAGTTGCTGGACGACTTGCCCTTGCCACTCATCCTGTACAACATGCCGGGCTGTACCAAGATCGACATCTCTCACGATACGATGCTGTCGCTTATCCATCACGACAAAGTCGTCGGCATGAAAGATAGCTCCGGCGATTGGGACTATCTGTCCAAAGCTATTGAGCTCGGGAGAAACGAGCGTCCCGACTGGCCGATCCTCGTCGGCCCGGAACATTTGCTGGCTGATACCGTCAAAACCGGCGGCGCGGGCGGTGTCGCTGGTGGAGCCAACCTGGCTCCGCGGTTATTCGTGGAACTTTTTGATGCGGCGACCCAACAAAACGCGGCTGAAGTAGAACGCCTGCAAGCGATCGTCGTTCAGCTACAAGAGCTCTACAAGTATGGCAAGTACGGTTCGTCAGTCGTCAAAGGCCTGAAGTGCACGCTTGAGATGTTTGGCATCTGCGACGGACGACTGGCCGCTCCCTTTGATGCGTTCCTCGAACCGGAACGCCAAAAAGTTACGCAGTGGATCGAGGCGTTTCAAACAACGGGCTACTTACCCCAACACCATCCGTAGAACAACGATACAACCTGATCCTTTGATCTGCTGATCTTTTGGCAAACGCCATTCCGCTCACTTTTCTTCACGGAGCGTAGCGATGTTTTTGAAACTTCAAATTGACGTCCGACTCATACTTTGGACAACCTTCTTCATCCTGGCGAATCCCTCTTTCGCACAAGAGCGTTTTCCGGGGTTCGTTTCCGAGGACTTTGTTTTTACCAAAGCCGAGTTTCCGGAATGTCACGCGTCAACGATCTGCGAAACACCTCGCGGAATCGTTGTCGCCTGGTTCGGCGGCACAGAAGAAAAGAACAAGGACGTGGGAATCTGGGTCAGCCACCATGACTCCGAAACGAACTCCTGGTCACTACCCAAAGAATGGGCCAACGGAGTCCAAAACGATCAACTGCGTCATCCATGCTGGAATCCCGTCCTCTTCCAAACACCGACCGGCGGCCCTACTCTTCTATTCTTCAAGGTTGGGCCCAGCCCCAGTCGCTGGTGGGGCGAGATGATGGTCAGCCGTGATCAGGGTCGCACGTTTACCGATCAAGTTCGATTGCCGAAGACGTTTGACGGTCCTGTGCGTTGCAAACCTATCCTGATTGACGACAGGAAAACATTGCTCTGCGGTTCGTCGACCGAATACGATGGCTGGCGAGTCCACTTTGAGCGCGTAGCCTTGGGTAAGGGACTGCCGACAGGCGATTGGGAACGCATCGGCCCCATCAACGATGGCAAAGAATTCGCGGCCATCCAACCGACCTTCCTTCAACATCCGAAGGGTCGACTGCAGATTCTCTGCAGAACCAAACAAAGCGTGATCGCCACCAGCTTCTCGCATGCCTCGGGAAAAACATGGTCGAAGCTCGAAGCAACGACT
>CAYYHV010000346.1:0-1623 GCA_964471695.1 uncultured Pirellulaceae bacterium | reverse complement strand
GCGCAAGGTTGGCGTGCTTGAACGCGAAAAAGGCAAACAGTTCAGCTACCCAGCCATTATCCAGACGACCGATGGATTGGTGCACATGTCGTACACGTGGAAGCGACAGCGGATCAAGCACGTGGTAGTTGATCCAGCAAAAATCCAATCCGGTGACGTACTCAGTCGCGAAGCGTGGTGAGCCGATGCACTCCACTGTCGATAGCATTGTGTTGTTCGCCTACCTGGCTGGCGTAGTCGCGTTTGGATGCCTATTCGCCCGCCGCAGCCAGACGACTCGAGAATTCATGGTAGCCGGCGGGCGACTTCCAGGATGGGCAGTCGGCTTGTCGCTCTTTGGCACGTATCTTTCCAGCAACACATTTATTGGCAACCCCGGCAAGGCTTACGACAGCAACTGGAACTTCTTCGTATTCACGCTGACGATTCCCATCGGCGCATGGGCGGCGTCAAAATGGTTCGTCCCTTTTTATCGAAACAGTGGCGAGATATCCGCTTATCACCACCTTGAATCGCGATTCGGCCCGTGGGCTCGCACCTACACCGTCGTTTGCTATTTATTGACTCAGGTCTCTCGATCGGGAACCATTTTACTCGGCGTTTCGATTGGCATGTACGCCGTGACCGGTTGGGACATCCGCGTGATCATCATGGTGACTGGTATGCTCGTCACCGCTTATACACTCGTGGGCGGAATCGAAGCCGTCATCTGGACGGACGTCGTCCAAAGCCTCGTCCTCAGCCTTGGGGCGTTGGTAGTGATTGCATCACTGTGCTTTGGCGATCCGGGTTACACGTCGTTATTGAATAGTGCTCACACGAACGAAAAATTCTCGTTGGGAAGCTTTGCCTTGGATTTCACCCAGCCAACGTTCTGGGTCATCCTGGTCTTTGGCATCTTTATCAACTTGACGAACTTTGGCATCGACCAAAACTATGTGCAGCGTTACCACGCCGCCAATTCGGACCGGGCGGCTCGTCAATCCTTATGGTTGGGCGCCATCGCTTACATCCCGGTGTCCGCCATGTTTTTTCTTATCGGCACGCTGCTTTTCGGATATTACACAGCCCATCCGGCTGAACAACAGGCGATTGCGGATATGGCTTCAGCGGCTGGTAAAGCCGGAGCGACGGGTGATTTTGCCTTGCCACACTTCATGGCGAACCATCTTCCGGCAGGACTCGGCGGCTTGCTGGTGGCCGCGTTGTTCGCCGCAGCCATGAGCACGATCGATACCAGCCTCAATAGCTCGGCCACGATCACGCTGAGAGACATTTTCAAACGTACCGGCGACTCGGGCGACGAACGGGCTCAAATGCGCGTACTGCGTTGGGCGACGGTATTTTGGGGAGTCATCGGAACGACGGTAGCATTGTTGCTGAGCTACGACTCACGCAATATCCTCAAGATTTGGTGGGACCTCTCGGGTGTTTTTGCTGGTGCCATGCTGGGTTTGTTCCTGCTGGGAATCATCAGTCGTCGGGCAACAAACTTGACAGCCATGTTGAGCGTTGCGATTGGCGTCCTGGTTATTTTCTGGATGAGTTTTGCCAATGCCGAATGGATGCCCGCGATCTTCCGCTCGCCGCTCCACAGCCTGATGACCACAGTCATCGGTACTC
>CAYYHV010000345.1:0-8631 GCA_964471695.1 uncultured Pirellulaceae bacterium | reverse complement strand
ACTCTGGATGGCGCATGGATTTCTACTGCGCGCAACACAGGGGCCGGACGATGCGCCGCCCTATTGGTCGAATGAGCAAACCTTTGCCGGAGTATACACCGTCAACCCTCGAGTTTCTCTTCGAAAATCATAGCACCGGTGAGTGCACTATTGCCCTCTATTGTTACCAGGTTGACCGGCGTATCGTAATGCAGACAGGACCCTTGGCGGCTGCTTGCATATCGCGCATGTCTGTAGGTGAGACCCGTAGCGAGGTTCCGCATACACTTTTCTTTGACCTGCTCTCTGCCGTTGGTGCAACACTGTCTCGAGTATTGCTCTATGACGTAGACGAACAAATTCACAGATTCCGAGCAAAGGTGCAAATTGATTTCGAAGAAGGTCCGCTTACTGTTTACGCGCGCCCTTCAGATGCAATTGCCATTTCGCTTAAGTTCAACGTGCCTGTTTACGTCTATCGTACCGTCATGGAACGCGTGCTGGATTACCAAGAACTAAGGAAGTCACCGGAACCCGAAGGCTAGAAAAGCTTCGCGGGGTCAGACTTGAATGGCATTAACAAGTCGCGAGCCTAGCAACAATAAGAACATAAGCCCGCTATCGCGCCAGTGATGCGATAGCTTGCCCCCAAATGCGAGCCTCCATCTACCCGAAGGTGCCTCCCGACTTTGAGCTGAATGATCCAAAACAAAAACGAGCAGCGGAAGTTTTTGCCAAAGCCCTGGAGGGAAACAAATCGAGTATCAATGCCAGAAAAAACAAAGGGGACATTCTAAATTTTCAGAATGAAAACGCCGCGACGAGTGACGTATCTTCGCGAGCCCGGTATGACGTCGCGGCGTAACCTGTTGGCAGTTGGTGCATGAGCCAAAAAACTCTGCCCCACGAGAGATCGAGACCTTGGTTCTCAAGAGCAAGAAAAACGCGGCATCCATGGACGGTGCCGCTTGATGGCCGTGGGGTGCCATGGATGGCACCGACGGCCGGTTGGTAACGACAAGCGGAGGCCAAGGAAGGGAGTTCGCAACGGGAAACGCGCTGCAAATGGTCAAATGGTGAATCACTCTTCCGCGTTGTGACGTGAAAGAATTTTCAGCGACCGATGTCCGGAGCGCCTGAATCGCCAGCCCGCATTGCCAACATGACTCGGCTCGAACACGTTTCCGCTCATAGTCGTTACAATAACTGGATGCTCGCCGTCTCCGACGACTCGCCTCGCGCATCCGCGCGCACATCTGAAAAAGGGGTTTACCAACGCAAAAATTCCGGTCGTTGCCATCGAAGTGCCACTTGGTGTTCTGAGTCTCAGAGCTGCCATAGGGTTGTGCCTTTACGAGTGCGAAAACGCTTAGGGCTAACGAATCTGAACCGTTGGTACGACCCAGCGGTAGGCAGGTGGATCAGCGAAGACCCGATTGGGTTGAGGGTTTTCTCGATGGCTTTTACGTCAACGAAGACAACGATCGCGGCATTTGGGCGGAAGATAGACAGGGAAGCGTCCATCTTATAGCACGCGATGGCGACGTACTTGACGTGAGCGACGACCCGACGATCTCCGATCTCCGAAGAGTCGAATCTTTCAGGATTGGTGGAATCAATGATCGGGGGGAGGTCTTATTCAGCGCCAAATTCAGTGATGGATCTTCAGGGCTTTTTCTTTCTGATGTTGTTGAAGTACCAGAGCCTTCTACAACTGTCTTGTTTTTAAGCGGCTTGCTATTGTTTGCCAAACGAAATCGACTTCACCAGCCAAAACTCCGAGGCGTCACGAACGTCCGATAATCGGGCAATATTTGCTGGGAATGCCGAGGGTTCAACACGCACGAGATTGTGAAACGCCGAAAGCTTCGCTCCACAACAAAAAGAAACGGCGGCCCAAAAAAGGGGCCGCCTGCCAATTCCACGTCTTATCTTCGCGTTTACGCCACTTGGTTCAAGTACACCAACTAAGGAAGCAGCCGCCGATCCAAGTGACATTACCGAATCTTTACGTGTCGAGCCGCTCTCTTCGCCTCTTCACCCGTATTGTGCTTATAGAGCTGCGTAGTCTGAATGTTCGCGTGACCAAAAACCATGTTGCTACTTGGGAAATGGAATTCATGAGGTGAGTAATCGTTATCTTAGCAGGCCGCTACGCCCGCCCCGAAATCTCAAACGGGTGTCTGGGGAACGAGTCTATTCAAATTCCCCTGGGAATCGGCGAAAGTGGATCAGGATGTTCGAGACGGTTCGATCGGCGCGATAGAAAAATGATCGGAGTATCAAAAACGGCAGGCACGGTGTGCTCCAATCCAACCGATGCGTGGCGAAAGGCGAAGGTCCGGTCGGATTGAGGAAATCGCGGCTTTTCGACGTGCAAAAACCTTACAAACGACAGATTCGTTCCGTTTGGACGACTGCCGTGCCAACTTGATTGTCGCAAACTCATCGGCGCATCTTTCACAACCTATGTTTACGGGAATCAGTAGATGCGACCATTTGGGTTTGCATCGCTGAACACGACCACATTGACCACACTGTTTGCGACCGATGGCGCCACAAACTGCTCCGCAGAAATATCATGCAGTCGAAAAGTACGAAGTCCGTCGCGACGGCGACGGGGTTTCGTGCCTTTATGGTTGTCCTATCTGCGATACACTTCTGCTCTCGCCACTTGACGATGCTGGCAAGATCGACGAGTGCCCAAATTGTAAACGCAAATTGTTGGCTCCAGGAGTCGATGAGCTTAAAGAAGAATCCCGTCAACAAATGGACGACGAACGCGAACGCAAGCTGGCTCGAGAAGCCGCTGCGGCTCGACCAATTCTCGACGACGAAGATCAACAGGCGATCATCAATAAGAAGCTCCAGCTGGATCGTGATCCAGTTCGCGAGTGGTTATTTTATGTCGGAGTCATCGGGCTGTTTCTGATTTTTGCAGCCGGGGAATATATGTCTCAGGCTCTGGTCACCGATAAAAGTTATTTCTGTGCCGTAATCTATGCCCTGTTCGGGCTAGCCTTCTTGATCAATATGCGAGGCATGTTTCGGCTACGATACGAATATGTTTGGGCTGCGTCCTGTATGCGAGTCCTAGCGGCGGAACATGGGATGTCACGATTGTCCGAGAATCGGCCGGTCGGCGTTTTTCATCGGCACGTAATGGACTTGCAGCAGATGTCCAAAGCCGGTGATGATTTTTCGCAAGATAGTCTGGTTACGCTGATCTACAGTCGCATGATGGCGGAATCCAAAGTCGTGGAAGTACTTGCTGGTGTCCTCGTATCTCTGGGGTTAATTGGAACGATCGTCGGGTTGATCGACATGACCGGCGGCTTGTCGGACGCGTTGGCCTCACTCGGACAGGACAGCGATACGACTGGATTGCTTACCGGCATGCGAAGTTCGATGGCGGGGCTGGGAACCGCGTTTAACACGACACTGGTGGGAGCCATCCTGGGGAGTGTCGCCGTACGAATTCTCAACAGCGTGTACACGACAAACGTTGACCATCTCGTATCGTATGTGGCTTCGACGGCTGAAGTCTCGATCATTCCGCGGCTGAAGCAGGATTTTCGATTAGGGGCCGATGATGAAGTCGCTTAGCGACAACTACATTAGCTCGCATGGCAATAGCCACGAGACTTTTACGGACCTTGTTTTCTGCACACTCGTTGTATTGGTCCTGTTCGTTCTTGCGCTGGCTGTCGAAGTCAGTCACAAGCATCGTTATCTTTCCGAAGGCGCTTTGGCTGCCGAAGAAATCGACGCTATGACCAACGACGAGATTGCCAGTCTGATGCAGGAGTTGGGCGAACAGAAAGTCAGGATCAAAGAGGCGCA
Organism: uncultured Pirellulaceae bacterium; assembly: GCA_964471695.1. Lineage (GTDB taxonomy): Bacteria > Planctomycetota > Planctomycetia > Pirellulales > Pirellulaceae > CAYYHV01. Next base: position 4,809 of record CAYYHV010000345.1, on the reverse strand, counting down.
AGCCAACTTGGAATCGAGCGAGGCGAAACTTGCCGAACAAAAGGCTTTCTACGACCGCCAGATGGCTCAGCTTGCCGGACAGCATCGGTTCACCGGGTCTCGTGAACCCGCCACAATGCACCTGGCATACGATCATCGCTTTGACCGTTTCTACTTCTTGCCTGCCCTGAAGGTGACCAACGCACTTCGAAGTAACTCGGAAGAGAGTTCGTGGGAATTTGATAAAAGAAAACAGGCAGAATTCCGGACTATTGCTAACGCCGCCAAATCCCAGCGTAGCTATACGCTCGACGAAGCCCGAGATATTTACTCTTCATTCTCACAGTACCAGATCGTGACGGGTGTGGACGATTCCTTCGTTTCCGAAACAGAACAGATTGCGATCACCTATGTTCTCGCTTTGTGTTCTGCTATCTCGGGCGACGGGCAACTTCCTCCGGAAGCTGCGGCTCGAATTCAACAGAGAATGCGACAGGTTGTTACGCGACCTGGAAAGCCTTGCGATACCCTCTACCCTGTTTGCTCGCTTTCAGTGGCTTCGAATGCTGTGTCCAAACATGCGATCAAGCTAAGTGATACGGAGCTTCGTCCCGTCGACGCGAGAACCATATTGTTGGCGTTGGAAGGTCGGCCGGCAATTATCCAAGTCGAAGGGCTCGAAGGTCCGACACCCAATTGGTTGGTCAACAGGGTTCTTAACCCCACGGGACACATTCTCAAGTCGCCTTGGCTGCCAGAGCTCCACGAATCGGCACTTCTTCAGGCAAGCTCGCGATAAGTCGGTTGATGCGTGATCGCACTGGCTCGGGCGCGCTCACAGCACCCTGCCCCGGCGAGTTTCTTTCCGCCAAGTCGGTAATGATTTCCGGGTCACGCGGACTGCGACCCAGTAAATGTTTCCGCTATCTGAATCATTCCAACTGACGGAATAGTTAAACCATCGGATAGTTTACCGACCTGAAATAGCTGGTTTTTCAGGGGAAACTTCCGATTTGATCGAACGAGCCACGATGATCCCCAGCTATCGGCACGGGGCATGCTTTGGGGATGACATCGCCACTAGGCACGATCTCCTCTCCAGATTCTGCGCTCGCATCACCACTTGGGAATGAAATCAATATGCCACAAAGACCAAAACGGAAATCAGGCCAACGACAGCTTGCAATCGAATCGCTTGAACATCGGCAGATGCTATCTGCCGATGGGTTGGTGCCATTCGCCGGCGACTCAGTCTTGTATCAAATTCGCGGAACCAGCGGCAATCAAGGGCAACTGTCGGAAATAGATGTTGCATCAGGGGCTTTTGTGGATGTCGGATCGAATGCCGGATTTTCGATTAACGGTATCGGTTATCGTACCTCAGACAACTTCATCTATGGCATGGAGATGAGCAATGACCACCTGATCCGTATCGGAGCCGGCGGATCATACGAACGGCTTGGTGCAATAGATGGCTTGCCACCCGGCAGCTATTACACCGGCGATTTTGGTCACGACGGCCTGCTCTACGTTAGGCATAACAACACGATGTTTGGCATCAACGTGGACAAGGTGGCTGTGGAACGCACCGTAAATGCTCCCGGAGTTTCTGGAATTGCCGACATCGCTTACAACCCGGAAACGGAATTGTACTACGCGGTTCGACGTCAATCGGGAACCAATAAAACGGCCGACTTCATCTCCGTTGATCTGCGCGAGGGTGCCAGCCTAGGCAAAGTCACCGTGATCAGTTCAACATTGGCACCGGGCGGGACTTATGGAGCCGTATTCTCGGACGCGAATGGCCGAATCTTCGCGGCGAATAACAAAGGCGGGCTCTATGAGATTGACGTGAAGACTGGCGAAGCCGCGTTTGCTGGCAAGACGCCCGTGGCTTCTTCCAACGATGGTGCGGCACCCACCAATGTTTCGGTCAATTTGCCTCCAGTCGTGCGAGATAGTTTCGTGTCGACTATTCAGGGAGCCGAGAATGTGTCGCTCGATATTACACAACCGAGTGATCTGGAAGGCGACACATTGACGATCAGAATCGCCGAGCTGCCGACGCTAGGGGTTGTCCGATCAGCTAAGACGCCCGTGCAAGTCGGCGATTTGATTTCGGTCGAACGCCTTGCGGCGCTCGTCTATGACGCACCAGTATCCTACGATGGGACTGCGGACCCCGGCGACTTTACGTATTCGGTCACCGATGGTGAGCACACGGTTGTGGGACGAGTCGACTTCCAGCTAAGTGGCCATTCGCAAATCGCGGGCCAAGTTCAGATTTTGGACACCAGCGACTATGGCGCCTGGGCGGGATACGTTTTCAATAACGAAATTCTCTTGAGTGGGTACGATCGACTTGGCAATTCCGTCTCGAAAGTGGCGACGACTGATATGGATGGGCGGTTCCTGTTTGAAGGACTGCTGCCTGGTAATTATCAGCTGGATCAGGTTCAACCGGAAGATGTCAACGATGGTTTTGCCGCGACGGCAGAGCTTGGACGAGTCCGATCGAGCAACACCATTTGAGACATTGTGAATCCGATGGGGGAATCTGGACGCTATTCCGGATTCGAGTTTGTGGAGTATGCTCAGTCTTCCCTTTCTGGTTTTGTTTTCGTGGATGCGAATCTCGATGGAGAAATCCATGTCATGGAAGAAGGCGTAGAGGGGGTGTCGCTCAGGCTTGAGGGTACCGACGAGTTGGGCCAGCGTGTTTCTCAGGAGACGTTGTCAAATTCATTCGGTTACTACGAGTTTGGGTTTCTTCGCCCGGGCGAATATTCCATCGCTCAAAGCCAACCGGATGTGCTAGCCAGCTTTAGCGAGATTGTGGGTACCGAAGGCGGTCTGGCAAGCTCGAATCGCCTGACCGGTATTCAACTTGGCGCTGGTGTGGACGGTCAAAACTACTCCTTCGGAGAGCTGGAGAAAGGCGGCGTTTCCGGGTCCGTTTTTCTGGACGCTGATATCGACCGAGTCTTTGATGAAGGCGACACGGGAATTGAAGGTAACCAGGTTCGACTGACGGGAGTCGCTTTCGACGGCAGCTTGATCGAGCAGATCGAAACTACCGATGCTTACGGGGACTACGCTTTTGACGACTTGCTCCCCGGCACATACACGATCCGTCAAGTCGCACAGCCGAAGGGGCTGAATGAAGGACGAGTCAACGTTCACAGCGACATCCAAGTCCAATCCGGCGAGAATGTTCGCGACTTGGATATCGACGAGCGTTTGGATCTGGAACTGGCGCGACGATTTGAGTCGACGATAGAGTTGGAAGGGACCGACGGCGATGACATCATCGACATCGTGTTTGGCGAGTCTGAGCATTCGATCACCATCAATGGGCTTGAGCAGGTTTTCGCGGCGGATCAAGTCGTTGATTTTCATCTGGATTCGCTCGATGGCAACGACATAATCACAATGACGGGTACCGACGGAGTCGAAGAGACACGTATGTGGTCCGATCGGACTCGATTCCATAGCGAAAACTGGCGCATGACGGCGTACAGCGGCGAAGTCGTCACCGTGAACGGTGGCGGCGGCTATGACCTTGCCTATCTCTACGGCACAAAGGGAGATGAAAACGTCAAGTCGACGGAGAGCTACTTGCGCATGCAAGGTGATGGCTTCATGAACAAAGCCGTTGGGTTTCACCGAGGGAAGGCTTACAGCGGTGGAGGGAAGAACGATCGTGCGTATATGTACGATTCTAAGAAAGACGATACGGTGAAGATGCGAGCCGACCAGGCGCGGATGTTCAATCGCAAGTTTGACAACGCTGTCCTCGATTTCGATCGCGTCTATGCCTACGCGGAAAACGGAGGAACGGACCATGCGCGGCTGTGGGATTCGAAGTTTGGGAACGACCGCTTCGAGGCGCGTGAGGGATTTGCTCGAATGTACAACGAAGGCCGATTCTACAACGCAGCGACTGGTTTCGAAGTCATGGTTGGGATCGCGGATCAGGGAGGAGCCAACGATCGGGTTTATCTGCGTGACACGGCTGGCGACGAGGTTCTCGTAAGTACGCCGCGCGAGAGCGGGTTGAAAGGAGATGGTTATGAAATCCAGGCGGAGAAGTTTGAACGAATTTATGCGTATGCCACTGGCGGTAACGACGTTGCGTATCTCTACGATTCGAAATTGAACGATCGGTTGATTGCAACGCCCGACAATACGCGGCTTTACAACAGTCGCTACTACGTCAGCGTGAACGACTTTGACCAAGTCGATGCTTATTCGTCAAATGGCGGATCGGACCGAGCCTATTTCCACGACTCGGTTGGCGACGATACGCTCATTGCCTTGGAGCGGGAAATCCGCATGTACGGCGAAGGGTTTGACAATATCAGCCACGGGTTCTCCCGAGCGTACATTTATGGCAACTCGGGCGGCAACGATTCGGCATTTTTGTTCGATACGGATCGAGCCGATACGGTAAAGTCCAGCCGTTCCAACACACGCATCTATGGCCCCGGTTACTACACTCGAGTTGCGACTCAGTTTGAGAGCATCGAAGTCAGCTTTACCAATATCAGTGCTCGAGATCGAGCCATCGTGTTCGGCGTCCTTGACTCGACGAAAGTCGAATCGGCCGGTGGCTTATCCACCGTGATGACAGAATTCGGCGCGTCGTTTATCTACGAAGCCGACGGACTGAGCGAACTCAGTGGCAGCGATTCGGAAGACGATGACGGCAGCATCTTCGCTGCCCTCTTCCCGGAAGACGACTTGTTCGAGATTCCTTCTGCGACTTAAGTAAGTGTCGCAGCCGCTGACCGAGGGAAATCTTGAAATCCCGTGGGCCACGCGAAGAAG
>CAYYHV010000344.1:4045-8654 GCA_964471695.1 uncultured Pirellulaceae bacterium | reverse complement strand
ATCCAGCAACGTAATGCGAGGATGTTCGACGACAATTTTTCCAAGTGCAGCGTCATTGAAACTTGCACCCTGATTGCTCCCCAGCCAGCCGGTTTCAAAATGCGTCAGCCGTTGCAGTTCGGGAATCGACAAGAAATCCATGTACGATGACGATTGGGCTGCGTTGAGACATATCACCCAGCCGCGGTGGACATGCACGAGCGAGTCGAATCGCTGGATGATCGGGTCCGCCAATCGTGACACCTCGTTCAAACGACGTTCGTTTCGCCAATAGATCCCTAACCCCGAAACAAGAACCCCCAGCAGTAATGTGCCGATCAAATAACCACGCAGCGAAACCTGATAGCGGCTCATGTTAGCAGCCCCCATGCTAGGAGAGGATCTCGTTAACAACGCGACCGTGGACATCGGTCAATCGAAAATCGCGCCCTTGGAATCGATAAGTCAAACGCGTGTGGTCTATTCCCAGCAAATGCAGCGCCGTTGCATTGAGATCGAAGACTTCGACTGGGTCGCGAACGATGTTGTATGAGAAGTCATCTGTCTCGCCCCAAGTCATACCGCCTTTTATCCCGCCGCCAGCCATCCAGATGGAGAAACAACGCGGATGGTGATCGCGGCCATATTGATTCGGCTGCAATTTGCCCTGGCAATAAACGGTGCGTCCAAATTCACCACCCCAAATGACCAAGGTATCATCGAGCAACCCACGCTGCTTGAGGTCCGTCACCAATGCGGCTGATGGCTGATCGGTATCGCGACACTGTTTCGTCATGTGATCTGGCAAGTCGTTATGGTGATCCCATCCCATATGGTAAAGTTGGACAAATCGGACGTCTCGCTCAATCAAACGACGAGCCAACAAGCAATTCCTCGCGTACGTTCCGGGCTTGCGTACATCGGGTCCGTACAGGTCCAGAATGTGTTCGGGTTCGTCCGAAACATCCGTGAGCTCCGGCACTGAAGATTGCATGCGAAAGGCCATTTCGTACTGGGTGATTCGCGTGGCAATTTCCGGATCCCCAACGGCTTCCAGTTTCATCTGATTCAAATCTGCGACTTGATCCAGCATCGTTCGCCGCAGTCGACGATCGCAGCCCGCGGGATTCGCCAGATATAGGACAGGGTCACTGGCTGCTCGAAGCTTCACACCCTGAAACTTGGAAGGAAGAAACCCACTGCCCCACAGCCGATCATATAGAGGCTGTGTTGCTAACCGTCCGGTACCGCGCGAAGTCATTACAACGAACGAGGGAAGGTCATCGTTCATCGACCCCAAACCGTATGACACCCAAGCCCCCATGCTTGGCCGCCCAGCCAATTGTGAGCCCGTTTGAAAGAACGTAATCGCCGGATCGTGGTTGATTGCTTCCGTCTTCATGGATCGGATAAAACAGCAATCGTCAGCGATTTTCGCCGTGTGGGGCAACAACTCGCTTACCCAGGCTCCGCTCTCTCCATGTTGCTGAAAGTCAAACATTGACGAGGCAACAGGAAACTTCTTCTGCCCCGACGTCATCCCCGTCAGCCTCTGCCCCTGACGAATGGATTCGGGAAGTTCAGTCCCCTGCAGCTTCTTCAGCCCCGGCTTGTAGTCAAATGATTCGAACTGTGACGGAGCCCCAGATTGGTGCAGATAGATAACGCGTTTCGCTTTTGGCAGCAAACGCTCCAAGCCATTCGACGGCTCTGCGCAAGCCTGATGGCTCCCCAACAGCTTAAGTGCCATCGCACCCAACGACAATCGACCGCTTTGATTGAGAAAGTGTCGCCGATTCAGCTGTTGAGCCAATTGAAGTTGTTCATCTTTGTTCACGGCATCATTCCTTGGTGATCGTCTCGTCAAGATTCAGCAGGGCACTCGCCAGTGCCGTGTAAGCCGCCAATTCCGCCTTGTCGAACTCATCTCTACGACTTGAACGTCCATGCTCAACAAACTGCTCGGCGACTTCGTCGCCATTTTCTGAAAAGTGCTTCCCATAACTTTCCAGTCCCAGAACTAGCTTTGCCAACTCGCCTGGGCGCGGTTTGCGGCTTGTGCATATGCGAAACGCATAAACCAATCTATCCTCTTTCGATTCGCCACCTTCCGTCAGGATACGCTCCGCAAACTTCCGTGCGGCTTCCACATACGTTGTGTCATTCATCAATGCCAGCGCTTGTAACGGCGTATTCGTGATGGCTCGTTTTACCTGGCAGAACTCCCAACTGGGTGCGTCAAACGTGGAAAGCGTTGGATGGGGCACCGTGCGCTTCCGAAAGGTGTACAACCCACGGCGATAGAGGTCTTCCCCTTCTGCGACCTTGTAGGGGCCTCCATTCGCCCCACCTGCCAACTCATCCCACAACCCATCAGGCTGGTAAGGCTTGACTGATGGACCACCGATCTTGCTTGAAAGCAAGCCGCTTATCGCCAGGGCATTGTCTCGCACTAATTCCGCCGACAATCGAAATCGCGGACCACGCGCAAGCAGTCGATTCTCAGGGTCCCGCGTGAAAGCATCAGGCCCAGCCGCGGATGTGCGCCGATAAGTTTCGCTGGTAACAATCAGTGTCAGTAGCTTTTTGATATCCCATCCGGACTGAACAAATTCGACAGCCAAATAGTCCAGCAACTCGGGATGCTCAGGCAGATCGGCGCGGAAGCCGAAATTCTCAGACGACTTTACTAATCCAACCCCAAACAACTGCTCCCAGATACGATTTACGAAGACGCGAGCCGTGAGTGGGTTGGCTTCGGAAACCAACCACCGAGCCAACCCCAGTCGGTTCTTTGGCCAATCCGCTTCCATCGCCGGCAAACAGTCGGGAACGTCGGCAGTCACTTTCTGCGACTTGTCAGGGGTATTGTATTGCCCCCGCATCAAGACATAAGTATCACGAGGCTCCTCGCGTTCGCGCATTACCATGGCTGATGGCAAGTCTTTCTGTAGCGCATCACGTTTCTGTGCGAGCGACGAACGCTTTGCTCGCAGCTTCGCCATCTCTCGACTCGCGTCGTCCAGTTCCAATCCCTCATAGGCATTGCGAAGCGTTGTGCGAAAATGTTTGGGCGATTTCTTATCAAATCGAGGACCGATTTTCTCGACCGCCAACATGCAGACTTCCGTGAACGATAGCTCATGCTGGTAGCACCGCACATCTTGAATCAAGCCATCGTAGTGATTGCCTGCCGATCGGCGTCCAATCTGAAGCGGAGCCGAACTCTGAATGCTGCCCTTGAGGTTGTCCTTCTCCACCGTCAACTTCATTCGTTGACCGTTCACGTATATCTTCACCCCCTCGGCCTTCGATGAACCATCGTAGGTTACGACAACATGATTCATCGCGTCTTCGATCATCTGTTGCGTTGTATAAACTTTGATCGCATCGCCCGGCCATTGAGAAATCAGATGAACAGAGACGAACTTGCTTGCGAAAGGAAGGACGTCAAATCCTCGGAGCCCCGCAGGTTTTTCCATCTTCGCGATAATAGCGCCCGAGTCGTCGGATCGTACCCACGCAGAAATGGAGAACGGTTTCTCGCACTCGGGATTGAAAACCTGGCCTGCGTCGAACCACTCGTCTCCAGCAAACTCACTCGCTGTTCCCAGTTCCGATTCGACTCGTATCGGTTGCGACTCACTCGATAACTCCCCCGACTCGCCGGTTGAACGCATAAACTGCTTCGAACCGTCAAGCGGAAAGTGCAAGGCGGGCTTGGCCGTCGCAAGCACTGTAATGTCGTTGACCCACGCGTTGAAGGCGACTCCCACGCGTTTATCCAACTCCTTCATCTCTTGATCAAGTGATCGGATTTCACGATTCCATGATTCCAATTCGTTTCGCTGAGTTAACGGTACGATCGAAATCTTGGGTTCAACATTACCACGGGTTTCCGCATAGTACCCCTTCTCGTCAACGTGATGAAAGAAGTCGAAAAACTCATAAAACTCCCGCTGCGATATGGGGTCAAACTTGTGATCGTGACAGCGTGCACAGCCAATCGTCAGACCAAGGAAGGTCGCACCCGTCGTTTCGACTCGATCAACGACATTCTCCACCAACCATTCTTCTTCAATCGAACCCCCTTCGGTCACGGTTCGATTATTGCGGTTAAACCCTGAGGCAATCTTTTGATCCATCGACGCCCCGGGTAACAGATCGCCGGCAATCTGTTCAACAGTAAACTCATCGTAAGGCTTGTTGGCATTGAATGCGTCGATCACCCAATCTCGATAGGGCCACATTGAGCGATTAAAATCGTTCTGGTATCCATTGGTATCGGCGAAGCGAGCCGCGTCCAACCACATGACCGCCATGCGCTCTCCATAACTGGGCGATTCCAACATCTGCTCGACCAAACTTTCGTAGGCTTTGGCGCTGGTTTGCTTGAGAAACTCGTCGACTTCCTCTGGCGACGGCGGCAAACCCCGCAAGTCGAGACTGAGTCGACGAATCAATGTCTCACGACTCGCGATCCCCGTCGGCTTGACTCCTTCCGATTGATGTCGCAATCGAACGAAATAGTCAATCGGATGCTCCCCGCGTCGGCGCTCAGCCTGATATCGACCTGATTTCGTGGGAGCCACAAAGGCCCAATGCTTCGCATATTCGGCTCCACCGTTGA
>CAYYHV010000344.1:2296-4035 GCA_964471695.1 uncultured Pirellulaceae bacterium | reverse complement strand
GGCCCAGAGGTTTTCATAACGTCCACCTTCGTTGATCCAACGGCGAAGCAACTCCACGTCCGCAGCCGAAACGGGCTTGTTCAGTTCCAACGGCGGCATACGTAGATCATCATCTTCGTGCAGCACGCGGCGTATCAACTCGCTCTCGGAACTCTTGCCCGGAACGATCGCCGAACTACCTGAATCGAGTTCAGCCCATGCGTCCGACTGATTATCCAATCGTAGACCGGCTTCCCGAGATGCGCTATCTGGCCCGTGACATTGAAAACAATGATCCGCCAGTATGGGTCGAATCTCCCGATTAAAATCGACGAGCCCCGTTTCACTGGCTGTCGTTTGCGCGTTCGCTGTAGCGACGATAAGTTGAGCTGTTGCGACAATCACCAACAGCAGTCGATTCGCATATTGCATTGACTAACTTTCCATGGAGCACCGTAGATACGAATAACGTAATCGTTACCCCATGTCATCACAACGTTTCAAGTCGAACAACTCAAATTCATTGTGTATAAAAACACCCAATGAATCACTGTTGCGACTGGGCCGCCTGAAGTCGTCGCAAGATTTCTTGATCGACTGTCAACCCAAGAGTCTCGAGTACACCAAGATAGTCCTTGGGATGGTTGACGTTTCGTAAAGAAAGCAACTTTGGGTCCGCACTGCGTAGCGTTTCCACGGCCACTTCTTTGACCGACAGAACCTGGTTAAGCGCCCCCATCTTTCGCTCGCCAGCTGCTAGTAACGATTCAACGTCTGACAAAATACGTCGACGATACATCGCGCACAGCCAATGTCGGTGCTCATCGCGAGGAACGACCACATCCGAGTCCTCACTCGACAAGCACAACGCAAGCAGACGTTCGACAAAGGCCGATTCAATCAGCGGTGAATCACAACTTACAACAAATGCAACGTCAATACTCGAAGGCAATGTCGTTAGGCCAACGTACAATCCTTCGAGCGGACCTCGCCCCGATTGGCGGTCACGAACCACGGTAACTGCAGGCGGAAGCGTTGGGAGCAATTGCCCTGGAGCGGCCACGACGACAACATCTGAAGCAGCTTGGCCGACGATTCTGACGATCCGAGCCAACATGGACTCGTCACCAATCGGCAACTCAGCCTTTGGCATCCCCATGCGGGAACTGACACCGCCGCATAAAATGATGGCTCCTTGCGTCGCACCGTCTTCGACTCCGCCAACCGTCATTGTGCCAGACTCGGTTCGCGTACGGTCTCTTCCAACCAACTCTTCATCGCCGACTTCATCCGCGTCACCTGATCCGGATGCTGGTCTCCAATCTCCTTCGACTCGCCCACATCAGAACTAAGATCGTAGAGCTCATATTGGTTCGCAGGAATGCGATGAATCAGCTTCCACTTGCCCATGCGCATGCCATTTGACGGTTCGTGACCCGATCCGTGATTGTGCGGATAATGCCAAGCGAGAAAACGCTCCTTGAGTGTCTGATTCGGTTGGCCCCGTAGCGCCGACACAAGCGAATGTCCATCTATATGCTGACTGGGGCGAAGCTCTAACCCACAAAGTTCCAGCAAGGTCGGATAGAAATCCATCGTAATTCCAGGAGTCGACGACTTGCCCGGTTTGATCTTCTCCGGCCAATTCACAAACGTAGGGATACGCACACCGCCTTCGTACGTCCATCCCTTTCCGGCGCGTAGTGGCCGTACACTTGTCGGGCCGATCCTTTTGTTTTGCAGCGTGCTCAGTCCACCGT
>CAYYHV010000344.1:0-2286 GCA_964471695.1 uncultured Pirellulaceae bacterium | reverse complement strand
GTGTTCTCGCGTAGCCCTAGTCGATCGAGCTGGTCGATGACTCGGCCAACGTTAACATCCAAGTTCGCCATCATCCCCGCGTAGGTTGGATTGTCCTGCCGACCACGCGTACGGGCTCGATCCCCTTCTGCGAAAGTGGGAGTCTCCGAGTCTTCAAACTTTTCCTTGCGGCGCTGCTTATTGAGTTCGACCAGTCGTTCTGGTGCCTGGATCGGCGTGTGAACCGCGTAGTGCCCAAAACAAAGAAAGAAAGGACGCTCGCGATTCTCCTCGATGAATGTCAGGGCATGATCGGTCAGCTTGTCCGTCAAATAGTCGCCCTCTTTGCCATCCTCAAGATCCGGTACGTCACGGTATTGGGCACGTGCGTCTTTGCGTTTTGATTTGTAGGGAAAAAAATACGACGGCGGCGCCCCTGCCCCATTCACGCCCTTGGTCCAACTAAACCCTTGTCGGTCAGCCCGGTATGCGTCGGCTTCACCAAGATGCCACTTGCCGATATAGCCTGTTGCGTACCCAGCATCTGCAAAAGCTTCACCCATCGTCACTTCCTCAAGTGGCAGAACAACGCCAGTCCCGTGCGCAATCCACTGCGTAATGCCGACGCGTTGCGGCGCTTTGCCAGTCATCAGCGCTGCGCGAGTCGGCGAGCAGACAGGATGCGCCGAATAAAAGTCGGTGAATCGAAGACTTTGCGAAGCCAAAGTATCTATTCTGGGTGTTTGATGGAATTCGGATCCGTAGCATCCCAAGTCAGTGTACCCAAGATCGTCAATCAGCAAGACCACAACGTTAGGCGGCTTCGCCATGAGCGGTTCGCCAAACGGAAGCGTCGCCAGATAGACGCCAGCGAAAAACAGCAGGTACTTTCGTAGCAAACGATGACTCCTTGAGTTGGTCCGCAATGATCAGCCGTTTGGCGCTAGCCACGGTTGGCGTCGTTTTGGCGCTGGCCACGGTTGACGCCAAAGCAACTGTGACCAAATCGAAACGTAACACAGCACTAAATCTCAATCCCGCTATCCGACATTTCATCCGGCGGTGGCACTTTCGAAATGTGCTTTCGCCATTCATTGAGCTGTTCCAAGCTGAGCGAGTTTTCTCGTTTCAACTCCAACCGCTGCCGCCCATCGACGCCTTCCACATCCACTTCGACGGTCAAACGCCCGTTCTCCTCATATCCAAATCGGACTTCAATGCGAGTCTGAGCCGGCAGGTTAGGCGGCAACTTGTCGACCACACAATCGCCCAAGGGAACGCAATCGCTGGGCGACAAGCTTTCGCCTTCGACGACTCGAACCAGAATCGACTTTTGATTCGACGTCTTCGTCTTGAAGACTCGTTTCGCAGTCACCGGAATCGGTGTGTTCCGAGGAATCAATACGGCGACTCGCTCCCGCTTCGTCTGCGGGTCCGTCCCGACCACACCGAGACTGTGCGAATTCACGTTATTGATGCGAAACCGCGACTTCTCACCACGCTGCTTAGCCAACAAATAGCTGGCTCGTAACGCCGCACCATGCGCCACGGCTTCGTCAGGCGACACGGACGAATCCGGTTCCTTGCCCGACATCTGAGTCAGCATATCTCGCACGGCCGGCATCCGCGTCGATCCACCCACGAGCAGTACCTTGTCGATCTCGTCCCAATCCAGCCCACTGGCGTCGAGAGTTTGACGCGTTGTGAATCGCGTACGTTCGATTAAATCCGAAGTCCGCGACTGGAACTCATCGCGGCTGACTTCGATACGAATGGCCTGCCCCTGAAAGTCACAGGCAATGGATGCCCGATCGCGAGCGGAAAGCGTTCGCTTGGCGTCTTCGCATTCTCGCCACAATCGGCCGAGTGTATTGGGATCGGTACGAGGGTCCAGTTTATGCTGTTGCTGAAATTTCTCGGCCATCAAGTCGATCAAGCGGTTGTCCCAATCGTGCCCGCCAAGTTGAACATCGCCGTCGGTCGCCAATGCCGTAAACTCTGACCCTTCAATTTCAAGGACGGTAACATCAAAGGTTCCGCCGCCGAGATCGTAAACCAAAATTCGCTGAACGCCGCGCGGAGTCCCTGCGGGCGAGACGCTTTGTTGAAACCCAAAAGCAACGGCAGCGGCGGTGGGTTCATTGATAATGTCAAGAACATCCAGCGCCGCGATGTAGCCGGCGTCCTCGGTGGCTTTGCGACGCACCTCGTCGAAATAGGCGGGCACGGTGATGACTGCCTTGTTGAAAGCCCCAATCTGCCGCCCCGCGTCGACTCGCAACTTGTTGAGCACGAACGCTTGAATGG
>CAYYHV010000343.1:0-8666 GCA_964471695.1 uncultured Pirellulaceae bacterium | reverse complement strand
CGCCAAGGTGACGCTCCAACCATGCAACGGCATCCGCATCGAGGTGGTTGGTCGGTTCGTCGAGCAGCAGTAAGTCGGGGCGTTCCAAGAGAATTTTGCACAACGCGACTCGACGACGTTCACCACCGGACAATTTAGTTACGTCCGCGTCAGCAGGTGGCAGATTGATTGCATCCATTGCGATTTCAATCTGTCGATCAAGGTCCCACAGGTTACCTGCATCAATTTGATCTTGTGTCTTTGCGAGCTCGTCGCAAAGTTTCTCCATTTCATCAGGCTCCAGCGGCTCGCCCAACTTCATGTTGATTTCGTTATAACGATCGAGAATTGCACGACGAGGCGCAATGGCTTCCTCGACATTACCGCGGACATCCTTTTCAGGGTTAAGCTGAGGCTCCTGCGGAAGATAACCAACGGTGAATCCCTGAGTCAGCCTCGCTTCGCCGTCATACTCTTTGTCTTGCCCAGCCATAATCCGAAGCAGAGTCGACTTACCAGCGCCATTTCTTCCCAACACGCCTATCTTTGCGCCAGGATAGAACGATAGCCATATATCCTTTAATACTTCGCGTTGACCATGCTTCTTGGTGAGGTTGGTCATTGTGAATATGTATTGCTTGCTCATTCGATTGATCTTGTCTTCTTAAAGAGATTTTTCAGGTTTTCAAAATGCATAGGAAACACGCAAGTGCTTTGACTGCAACCGGTGTCTGCCTTTCAAGTGGAAAATAGAGCTTTTTAACCGCGTGTGAATGGAAGATTAGTTACTCACCCTTATTCCTTGACAGATTTACAGCGGATATACTTTTGTCAGCGAAGTTGGAGATGGCAAGGCACACGTAATCTTCCCTACTCTTGTCAACTGCAGCTACCTCTTGGGACGGTTGTTTTCTTCACTCCGCTGCGTTTTGTTGTCTTTAAGTCTTGTGGAAGTTTATACAACACTTACGGCAACGAGTAGTTTTAGAGTTCTTTTCGAGGAGTCGGACCGTGCCGCAGGGTGCAATTAAGAAAATCGTCGTCGACAAAGGTTTTGGTTTCATTGAAAGTCAGCCAAAGGACATGTTCTTCCATCACTCCGCCGTTGAGGGTGTTGCGTTTGAAGATCTGAAGGAAGGCCAAGTTGTCGAGTATCAGTCTGGTGAAGGGCCGAAGGGACCACGTGCAGAAAATGTACGTTTGATCGACGCCTAACTCGGCGATGTCCGTTCGTGCCGACCGGGCCTCAATGTGTTCACACGGAATATTATCAACCCGCTCCCAGTCAGACGACCCGGAGCGGGTTTTTCTTTTTTCTCCCAGGCCCGTCAACGCCAGCCCCAAGTCACCCTGGGCCACGGCACCTCATAGGGTCGACCCTACGATCGGTAATCTGCAAGGGGCCCCACGAAACAAATTGCCCAATTAAGGGCAATCGAATCGTCACATTTAAAGAAAAATGCGGAAGAATTAAGCACCCGGTGCAACGGGTTGGCCGGGGAGTACGCGCGGAACGGCGTAGCCCAATCGTTGGCATATACCGCGAATCATATAGGACTCGTCACACGAGATCTCATGATCCGAAGTCATGGCTGATGAGCAAGCTAACAACGCCATACGCCTTGGCCCGGCGGAAAGCTGTGAAACGACTTCGACAGCGAGTTGAAACTTTTGCCAAGTGCATTCACTGGCCGACCGCAATTCGATATTGTTCATTCCAAGAACCGAACACCCACGACCAAACGAAAAAGTTGCCATCGACAACGATTCGGTGCCTGCATGACAGATTCGCGAGAGCAGGATTTCGCAGGCTCCAGCAACTTCCTTCAACTGACCATACCGCGACTTGCGTTCTCGATCACAGATCCCCAAACGCGGCCCAACAATCGTCCCCCACATCCACTGGAACATGTTTTCTGTTTCTGTATTCTCAATCAACCGAGCCGCCGATTCTCTCAGAACTGAAAGTTCTGCACCTCGCAAGCTTTGGGTGTGTTCCAGAGCCGTATCCAACAACAGAATGTGCTGCGACTCGTGAAACGTCTCCATTACTCCCAGGAGTTGTCCGACGTAGGTCTGGTGGTCAGAGGGTAACAGCCGCAAAGCCCTGGCTGGATCCTTCGAATGGAGCGCCCACAAGCCATAGAGAATCATCGCGGACCCGCCGGGTGCCGCGACGATCTTCAGGAGTGGCTCTGGCAGGGACTCCATTGCAGACTCCGCAAATTCATCGGCTTTGACGTCCGACACCAGGTTGTACTCACGCGTTCGATTCGCCTCGCTATCGACGACGCTTTCACTCAAGCAAAGCTCGTCATCGACCACAGAGATGCTCTCGCGCGATTGATTTGAGGCCACTAATCCCATGCTGCCAGCATGTACGCCTTCGTAAGTTGACAACACAGCATCTTCACAAAATAAGGCAACGCCATCCCAGTTTGGGTCCAGTCGTCGTATGCGCTTCTCAATTGGCGGATGCGAAGCAAACAGCCGCGGAAGCAATCGACAACCATTCGCGAAAAACATGTGGCTCGCTTCCATCGCTTTTGGGCTGCGAACACGACTGCCCGAGTTGTGGCCGGCAATACGTTTGAGCGCTCCCGCAAGGCCTTCCGGATTGCGGGTAAACTGCACGGCGAAAGCATCCGCAAGATACTCACGATGTCGACTGGTCGCCGATTTGACGAACAGGCTCATCATGGCTCCTACAACACCGATGGGCCACAGGACAAATGCGAGCACATAACTAACGATTCCAAGAAGAGCCGACAACACTTCGCCTTCCGTGCGCACGTGAAATGCAGCATTGGCGGATTCAATCAGCGCCTCGGCAAGCGTCGAAACACAAAGGATTCCGTGGAGCAAACCGATCATGCGCAAATTTAATCGCATGTCGCCATTCAGAATGTGGCTGAACTCATGCGCAATAACACCTTGGAGCTGGTCACGAGTGAGGTTCTCAATGGCTCCGCGAGTCACTCCGATGACGGCATCATTTAGTTCATATCCGGCGGCAAAGGCATTAATGCCGCGGTCATGTTCGAGCACATAGACAGGCGGCGGCGCGATTCCCGAAGAAATCGACATTTCGTCGACAATGTTGAGCAGCTTGAGTAAGTCGAGGTCTTGCCCTGCCTGCTCGATTAACGTGCCACGAAGGTCGCGAGCGATGACGCGGCCACCGTCTCTGAGTTGCATCAACTTGAAGGTCGATCCGCAAATCACAATGCTCAAACAAATGGTCGTCGTAAATCCGAAGCAGACGATCAGTTCCCCCATGTGGTCGAACGGATGACCATCGTTGAACAGGTACCAGATCAACAACAGGTAGGTGACCACGATTCCGCTTAGAAGAACCGTTGCTGCCAGCAAAGCGACGATCGCCATCACAAGCTGCGTTGTCGCCTCAAACGCATTCGCTTGATGTTCGTAGAACTTGCGCATATCTCAGGACTTTACGGAGTATCGTGCTTCGACCTCTTAGACGGTAGCAAGTTCGACTTTGGGTGCCTCGTTGATTTCGGCTTCCGCTTCGAAGTCGATCAATTGCTTGTTCGTCCCATACCCAAAGGCGCTGGAGACGGCAACAGCCGGGAAGCTCTGGCGGTAGACATTGAACGTTGTGCACCAATCATTGAAAGATTGTCGCGCAAATGAAATCTTGTTTTCCGTGGAGAGGAGTTCTTCCATCAGCACTGCAACGTTTTGATTTGCCTTCAAATCAGGATACGACTCAATGACAAAGTTCATCCGCCCAAGGGCTCCCATCATGGAGCTTTCCGCGCCCATCCATTGACTCATCGCGGCGGCATTGCCGGTTCCAGATTCTGAGACGGCTTTTAGGCCGGCCGACGCTTGATTGCGAGCCGCGATGACCTTCTCGAGCGTCTCTTGCTCGTGAACGAGGTATCCGCGCACTGCCTCAACAAGGTTTGGAATCAAGTCGTAGCGTCGCTTCAGCTGAATCTGAACCTGAGAGAAGCCGTTGTCACAATTGTTGTCGAGGCTAACAAGTCGATTGAAAATGCCAACGCCCTGCGATACCAGGAACAATGCGGCTATTGCGAGACAACCTCCGATTACCGACGCGTAAATCATGACAACCCTTTTCAATCAAATGTTCAAGCCTGTATAGCCGACAGTTCTCTGTCGCCAAATCAGTGAAAAGGTAGCTCTCAAATAGCTCACTTTAGGGGATTCCCGACGAAACAAGCCGAAGACCTGTTCCGCATGTAGTGATTCTGCGGAAAGTCTTAGCTCGTCAGCGATGCCCTGAAATGACACCTCTATTTCTCCATCACCCGTATTCCTACAATCGGCCATCGGCCAACTTCAAAACTCAGACGGTTTTTGAGACGGGTCATCCATAACCACAGAAAGATCAAGATGGCACTCCGGCGCGAAGACGACCAGTCCTTTGGTGATAATCAACACGACATTCGTGAAGAACTGATTCGCTATAGTAAGCTTAACGGGTACGTCGCCGAGCATTTTGCAGATGCCAAATGTGAATGCGGAGCCACCGAGTTAGAGCTGATCATTGACGACAATGCTGGCGTGGCTGCACGTCTATGCCCATCCTGCGACGGCGAACATGGCATCGGCGATTCCGACGAATACGTCAACGATGATACGGACCCGTGGATGTGTGAGTGCTTGTGCGACAGTCAAGTCTTTGAAGTCACCGTTGGCGTCGCGCTGAGCGAAGGCTCAGAAGATGTCCGCTGGATGTACATCGGCTGCCGATGTCCCCAATGTGGTCTCACGGGTTGCTACGGAGATTGGAAGAACGAATTTTCCGGCTACCAGAAACTTCTGGCGAACGTGTGACGCAAAAGTAAAGCGGCAAATCGCGATGATCACGACTTGCCGCAGAGTGGATTGAATTGGGCACCAACGTCTCTTAATGAACGTTGATTTTCCCGACCCCACTGGTACTCTCTCTAACGTCGTCTGGACTCCCGTAAACATCAATCTTCCCGACGCCCGAGACGGAACCATTAAACGATTCGCTGGCAAATACCTCAGCTGACGAGGCTCCACTGAGATTAACATCCGCCGTGGCTGACTGAAGCTCAGACAAATTGGCAGACCCAGCTCCGCTGATCCCAACCTTGAGATGCTGAACCGTTCCGCTTGCAGACCCGGAAGTAGCTCCGCTCAGATCCAGCGTGAATTCATCGCCATCCAGACCTTCGATGTCGAAGCTCGTCGCTCCACTCAGTCCCAACGAAGTCAAATTGTTGACCACGATGTCATACTGAATCTTGGAGACGACATTCAACGATTCGGTCAGCCGAATTCGCAACTTGCCATTGTTGACGTTGGTACTGATATACTCCAACAAGTCGTCATCAGCTGTAACCTTGAGCGATTGCTCGGGTCCAAACCGAACGACGACTTTCCCCACACCACTGACGTCGATCTTATCGAACGATTCGACTTCTCGAGTCTCCGTCTTGCTAATTCCGGATCCCGTGATTCCAGAGCTCTTGAATGCCATGTGGCACCCTGTCAAAGAGCAAAGTCCGATGAATAACACGAAACTCGCAGCCGTGCATTTACCTAAATTACGCTTCATCCTATTTACTCCTAGACAAAGGTGCCGCATGACAACCGGTAGTTCGATGCTGCACAGCGTATCTTGGAAAGATGCTGCTAGAAAGTCGCCGTTACCAACTTTAATGGTGAATCAAGAGCCAACCGTACAAGTCAGAAGCGCCAAGCAAGTTAGAAGCGTCCATTCGTCGATGGCGTGTTGGCTCGCCAATCAGAATTGCTTCCGGGTTGTGGCGTACCCGTCGGTTGCGGTGGCCAAGGATTGCGAGAGGGGGGCACATATCCAGACGACGTAGCGCCGGTGCCACCACCGCCATAAGTCGGCTGAGTCCCGTTGTACCCGGGAGTTGGAACAGGATTGGCACTTCCACCCTGATAAGGCGGTGGATTGCCAGCCGTCTGCCCATACTGATTGGGATTATACGTGGGATTGCCTCCGTAAGCCGGGGGCACACTGCCTCCATTACCGCCGTACTGGCCAGGCTGAGTCTGATAGCCCGGCTGGTAACCCGGTTGATAGTTGGGATTAGGAAACGAGTTGTTGGTGCCAGGTAGCGGGTTGCCGCTCACGGGCGGGACGGGAGTCGGTGTGTAGTTTCCCTCGCCGGCATACTGCTGTGCCCGCTTCAGTTGCAGTTCCTGGTCGAGCCGCTCAATGTAAGGCCCAAGAAAGTTCTGGACCTCAAGTGGCATGATCGGAGTCGCACGATGCAGAAAATGCGCGATTAAATTCCCAGATCGCGAATGAATGATCGTTTGCCGCTGGGTTTCATGAAGCAATGTAATGGCGAATAGTGTCGCAATACACGCAATGATAAATCCTTTGGCGGCGCCAAACAGCGCACCCATTTGATAGTCAAACTCTTTTAGCTTCATCGCTTCAATCGTGCTGCGTATCTGACGAAAGATCAGCCAGATGACAAGCGAAGTTCCAATGTAGAGAACCAACATTGCTGCGAAGGTATTCCAAGGGGGTGCGGCGTCAATATGCTCAGCCACCACGCTTCGAAAATTTACCGCCACAAAGTAACTGACGCCAATTGAGACAATCGAAGCCACCTGAGTCGCCATTCCCTTACGCCAACCGAGAAATGCTCCGCCGAGTACCAACAGCAAAACAATCGTGTCATATATTTCCATGGCTTCATTTCCTTCCGCTGCAACGCTAGCACGGCCCCGGTGCATCTGGGCGAATAGTAAACGCACCATCAATACGTCCAAAGGGCAATAAGGGTTGCTCTCCAAAGTGCCTTTGCTCACAGCGTCTGTAATAACAGTCGTTCGGTGACCCAAGCATTACATCAACGAAATTCGCTAGCAACGACTTCAGTCCGACTCGATGATGCCGGCGCAGCCTTTCAGGGATTCGCTATGGCCGAGGCAATCTTGGAAGCAAGAATGACCGATACCAATTGATGGTGTCGTATCCAATTGCATATCCATTGCCGAATCGGTGATCCATGGCGAATTTCCCCACACATATTTCGACCAGCGCAGTCCTCGGTGCCGCCTATGGCACGACAGCCCATGTCGTATACGGGATGCCTTTGCCAAGTTGCCTGCTCTCAGCCGGCTTGTTCACGATCGGCGGAGTGCTTCCCGATGTCGACAGCGACAACGCCGTTATCCTTCGTGAGTTGATCGCCTTCGTTTCGGCGGTCATTCCTTTCCTGCTGCTCGATCATTTTCGCAGTCTGGGATGGCCGCAGGAATCGATCGTCGTCGCCTCCGGTTTGCTGTACATCATGATTCGATTCGGCGTGGGCGAGATCATTCGACGCGTCACCGTGCATCGGGGGATGTGGCATAGTGTTCCCACAGCGTTAATCGTTGGCTCTGTTATTTACTTGTTATGTGCATGCCCCGACTGGCACATTCGGATGCTCAAGACCGCTTCGATCGTCGTTGGCTTTCTTTGGCATCTGATCCTTGACGAGATTTATGCCGTGGAATCGGGAAGTCGCGGAGTCCGAATCAAACGCTCCTTCGGAACCGCATTCAAATTCTTTGGCTCGAACCCAATGGCCAACGTCTGGGCTTACACGAACTTAGCCGGAATGATCGCATTGTTAATGTGGTACCAACCGGCTCAGAATCATAGTCACGATCATCCCTTCGGGTCAGGACAATACGCAGAGGGCGGACAACATCCCGACCCCAATTACGGCTTTCCCGGTTACACGCCACAAACACAAATGACGCCGGTCCCCTCGGGTTCAAGCGGAGTCCCACCGACGTCCGGCGGTTCAGAATTCGGCTACGGAACACCGAGGACTGACTCCTACCCAGCCCAACAACCCTACCCTACTCACCCCAACGGCCCGTCCGTCCCCTACTATGGTCCCGGCTATGGTCCATCCGAATACGTACCACCGACGCAACAACCGCGCTCGACGACTCCGCGATACGAATGGTGATGACAATGGTGGGCTTCGCCGCTAGTCGGCGAACATTGGAGACAAAAAACAGCTGAGACTAAAACAGCTTCTTGCTGTCGACCAGCATGGTGACGGGACCGTCGTTAACCAACTCTACCTGCATCATGGCTCGGAATTTTCCAGTCGCTACAACGA
This sequence comes from uncultured Pirellulaceae bacterium, assembly GCA_964471695.1. GTDB lineage: Bacteria > Planctomycetota > Planctomycetia > Pirellulales > Pirellulaceae > CAYYHV01. Next base: position 555 of record CAYYHV010000343.1, on the reverse strand, counting down.
CGCCGCGTTCCGCAACAGCCGCTACGAACTGTTCGTAAAGCGACTCCGCCATTTCCGGCGGAGCAGCCGCGATAAAGGAAGGTCGGCGGCCTTTGCGACAATCCCCCATCAACGTGAATTGGCTGACGACAAGCATGCCTCCACCAATGTCAATTAACGACTTGTTCATTTTGCCCTCGGCATCCTCAAAGATGCGCAGCTGAGTCAGTTTGTCGGCCAGATAGGTGATATCCGTTTCCGAGTCGTCTGGACCGACCCCGAGCAGCACGACTAACCCCTGCTCAATCGCGCCGATAATTTCACCATCGACGGTGACCGAGCCGCGGGTAACACGTTGAACGCAAGCTCGCATCGGACTCCCCTGCCCTTCTTTCAATGAAGCCTTTGAAGACAAAAGCGGGTAACTAACAGCTAGAAGATGAGACTGACGGCTGGCTTTGCTTCTAACTTACTCGAGTGCGACGCTACTAAGAGTTTGTCTCAGCCAACGGTGGACTTGTCGATGACTCGACGACTAACCCTCGCTGTTCTCGAATGACTCGCACTGCTTCAAGG
>CAYYHV010000342.1:0-8679 GCA_964471695.1 uncultured Pirellulaceae bacterium | reverse complement strand
ACTTCAGCGCTCGTTTCCTTCCCGTCGAAGACGCAGTTTTTGCCGAATAGTTGCGATGCAAGCCCGGTTGGACGGCTCGGCACGAGCAATTTGGCGTCGCAAGTGCCGCCAGATCGCTTAGACTGCCATACGCACAAATAAATACCAAAGGGGAGCGGGGATGATTCCAGCCATACAACGACTCACACAGTCCGAGTCGATTTACCGTTATGCTCAACGATTGCGAGTGATCGCGGGATTTGCATTGGCGATCTGTGCGGGATACTCCGCCAGCGCCCAGGATGCCGCCGTCGCCAGCGTTCCGCCGACTGTCGAAAAATCGGAAGCGGAATTGCTGCTGGAAAAGAATCTTAAGTCGTTCGACATCGTCTGGAACAAAATCAAGGACTTCAACTTTGATCCTGATTTTGACCTCGAAGAATGGCAGTCGATGCACGATGAGATTCGTCCGACAATCACCATCAATTCGACTCGCAAAGAAGTTCGCAAGAAACTCACTGGTATGCTTGGATGGTTGCAAAAGAGCCACTTTGGCATTCTCCCCGAGGAACTTTATACACGCTTCAGTGGCTCGAAAGACTCGGGCGGCCATGTTGGCTTTCATGTACGCATGGTAGAAGGCCACGTTACCGTCATCGACACCATCGAGAATACAGATGCGGCGAAACAGGGCATTCAACCCGGTTGGCGACTGGTCAAGTTCAACGACAAGAGCGTCAATGAGTTTGTTGACCTGATCAAGGAATCGCTCGGCGACCATGGTACGAAAAATCTTGGAATGACCGTCGCCTATGCCATCGACGGTCGATTGCGAGGCGAAGTCGGTGAAGAGATGACCATCGAGTTTATCGACAACGAAGATCAACCCAAAAGTGTTGCCGTAAAACTCTCCAAGCTGGAAGGCGATATCGTCACGGCGCTGAATCTGCCCACAATGACGATTCGAAGAAAGGTTGCCGAAGTCGCACCTGGCATCGGATATCACTACTTCAGCGGGTTTTTCTCACCCGCGAAAGTTCGCAAAGACGCTCGCCAAGCCATGAAGCTCGGCAGCAATCCCGATGCGGAACACAACGGGTTGATTATTGACTTGCGTGGCAACGGCGGCGGACTGGTCGGCATGTGCATGGGAATTGGGCACCCACTGGTATCCGACAAGACCAGCTACCTTGGAACGCTCAAATCAAGCGGTAACGGCTCCGGCGACTTGAAGTTCACTCTCATCCCGCGACCCAAACCTTACAAGGCGCCTGTCGCATTGTTGGTCGACGAGTGTTCGGCTTCGGCGTCCGAGATTTTGGCCGGCGGGCTGCAGGCCATTGGACGAGCCCGTGTATTTGGAATTCGCACTGCCGGTGCAGCCTTGCCTTCTGCCATTGAAATACTTCCCAATGGCGACCGGTTCCAGTTCGCATTCTCTGCATACGTCGACGCCAAGGGCAGGAACATCGAAGGCGTCGGCGTAGGACCCGATGTTGAGCTCCCTCGCAAGCGCGCCGACTTGCTTGCCGGTAAAGACCTGATCCTTGAATCCGCGATCGAATGGATCAAACAACAAGACTAAGCAGAAACAGGGTTCGCAAATTCAGCCAAACGACTCTTGTCGATGCTCAAACGCGAACAACGCCATAGAATACAAGCACCGTTCAGCAGAACAAAACCAATCGGAGAATAAAAATGAGCACGTCATTAACAACCCTATTTGGGGGAAGCTTCCCGCAGCTCAGTCGTCGTGCCTGCTTGGCATTGGTGGCTCTCGCTGTGCCCGTCGCCTATGCACAAGATGCCGGAGTTGCTGTGGCTCCTGATGCCACAGCCGTCGAAACCAAATTGCCAAAGGGCGAGCAGATATTGGACGACTTTATTGAAGCCACAGGTGGCCGAAAAGCCATGCGAGCCGTCAAGTCGGTTCGATCCACAGGTACGATGAAGATTCCGGCGCTCGGTTTGACCGCACCGATGACAGTTCTTCAGAAGACTCCTGACAAGTTCATTACACGTATTGATATTGAAGGCATCGGAGAAATCGTTCAGGCCACGAACAAGGGTAAGGCCTGGGCAATTGATCCCACACAGGGCGCACGCTTGCTCGAAGGCGATGAATTGGCTGCCTTCTTGCGAGAAGCCGACTTCCATTCGGACCTGAATCGCAAGAAATACTTCAAAAAGATTGAATGCGTCGAAAAAGTCGATCTGGATGGCAAGGAAGCTTGGAAAGTCGAACTGACGACTCTCAAGGACAAGGTCGAAACCAACTTCTACGATGTGAAGACGAAGCTTCTCGTCAAGCAAGAGCAAAAACAGGCGACTCCCTTGGGCGAAATTGCACTCACGCTCAACATGCTTGACTACAAGAAGCGTGGTGAGTTTCTGTCGCCCACAAAAATCGTGGTAGACGTGCCGCCGCAGTTGGGTGGCAAGCGTGTCATTGAGATTCAAAAAGTTGAATACAACAAAGAAATCGAAGACTCGGAATTCGACATGCCAGAAGAAGTTCAAGAGTTGATCGACGGCTGATCCGTCGAAGATGAACGCTTAACGAAGAGAGCCGCGAAATATCGCGGCTCTTTTTTTGTTGCACGTTCCTACTACGCCTGCGAAAACGATCAAGTCGTAGCGAGGTGAAGCATGATTGCGCCAAGCAGGATGGTCGCAATCCCCATCATGCCAAGCGGGTTGAGCTCCTGCTTATACAGCAAATAGCCGGCAATCGTCACGAGTACGATTCCGAGCCCCGACCAGATCGCGTACGCAACACCAATCGGAATCGTTTGTATGGCTCGGGCCAGGCAATAGAACGAACAGAGATACCCCACGAGCATGATGCAGGTGGGCACCGGGCGAGTCATCGACTTTGTGGCAGGCAAGAGAGAAGTCGCGATGACCTCGGAACCAATTGCCAACAGCAGGAAAAGCCTATCCATTCCCGGCACCTTCGATTTTGTAAACTTGAACGGCATAAACATACAATTGCGTATCGGTAACGTGCCTACGCAAGACCACGAAATTGATATAGGTTACGAATTTACGGCCTTAGCTTCCGCGTCGTTGTTACAACCCGCCACCAGCCGCCGACCGTCTGACAATATCCCCCAACCTGGACTCGCTCCTTTGGAGTATGCGACATGCCTGATTGCCCGAAGTGCAAACTCTCGATGCAACCTCAAAACTACGAGGGCACCACGATCATGTTTTGTGATACCTGCTGGGGACATTGGCTCAGTCACAAATCTCTGGCCAAGATCTTATCCACGCAAAATTATGGATTCAGTCGTGACGAGCGGGAAACCGTCTTCGCCACCTGGATTGACGACGCGCCCGATACAAGGCATGGGCTTTCCTGCCCCGAGTGCAAATCCGAGATGAGCGAGTCCGCATTTGACGACGATTGTCCGGTCCTCGTTGACCGTTGTGCTGAACACGGCACCTGGTTGGACGCCGGTGAAATCAAAAAACTCCAAGTCTTCGTAGAAAATCGCTAACGGCGAACGGCGCAACCCGGCTGAACGCGTGTGCCGAATTGCGAACGAATACCATTCCACAACAAAACGACGATACAAAGCCCACGGAAAAACCAACTCCCACTCTGTGCCCTAGCATTCTAGGCTAAAGCTGGCGCATCCTGGCTTGGATCAAACCGGTCGTAGACGCGGGCGACCAGCCAAACGAGAGCAACGCCGATGCTGGTTAGCATGGCTGCCATGCCGCCAGCGAAGACGAAAACATTGGCAAACCCGGTCAACCCCATCGACTTGGAAAAGTATCCACAAACGGAAATCCAAGCCACCATTCCGACGACGCCAAGCAGAAAGAGAATTCCCTTGGCGGTGAAGGTCAGAATCGAGCGCATGAAGACCCCAACACCTTCTTGGTTTGGTCGGTAGGGATACAAGAGAAAGATGAGATTCTCCAAACCGAAGATCAAGAGATTCACGGTCAGCAGCAACAGCGAACACCCAACTAACCAGCCGATTGGGAACGGTCGCAACGCCATGCAAATCAACATGACGACGAATTGAAACAGCGTACATACAAGAATCGGCGCGGTGAGCTGGCCGATGGTGAGCCGCAGTGGGCTGATCGGGAACGATTTCAAAACGGCGAACCGATCCACATCTCTTCGAAAATCAAAACGCAACGCAGCTGGCATCAACAGGAACGAATAAAATACCAGCGAACCGACGACTTGAATCAACAGCACGGTGTTGGAAGAACTCGGAGTCAACAGCGGTAGCAGGGACAGGAACCCCGGCAGTACCATTGAGATTAAAATGGAACTTCGATAGTGCATCATGCCGCGAAATTGACGCCACATCAACGCTGCAATACCCATTCCGGCTGTGGGTACTCTGGTTACCGATCGGGCTTTGCTGCCGATGGCCAACTGTTCTTTGTGGCTGGCGACATGCTTTGGAAAGTCCGCAATTTCGCGTTGATGACGCAATTGGCCGAATCGTCGATCCCAACGAATCAACAGCCACGCCAATCCAGTCACGAAGGTCGCGGCACCAATGAGCCTGACGATCAGTCCCCATGAAATTGTGTCGGCCAGAATGATCTGACTGAAGATGGTGAATGGTGCGACGGCGATTTGCCCCGGCCAAGTGTGCCGAAGTTCGATGATTGACATGAAGAATCGGAAAATCAAACCGATTGCCAGTGAACTGTTCTCAGTCGGTCCATTCGCCAGCGACATGGTGGCACCACTGATGACGACTGCGGCCGCAATCGCCAACACTGCGGTGCGAATCTTGTAAAAAGTCGCCTTCGTGACTCCCCAAGTAACGACTTCTGTTGTCATGCGTATGAGATCTAGAAACGTAAGAGCCAGAAACATTCCCAGAAAGCCAAACGGCCACATTGCCAAGTCTGGGATCATAACCAAACCGAAGCACAAAGACTTTAGAGCGGCAGCCGTCACGATACTCATCAGGCGATAGCTCACCAGATCGTTCCGAGTCACCGGGGCTGCGATCAGGAACTCCCGTTCCGTATCCGTCCACTCAAATGGCTCAATCGGAGTACGAGTCGATGATTTGAGGAAGTGCCACAGTCCGTAGGCCAGCAAACCGACCGGAATCCAAACTTGCAAGTCGGCTGGATTGGCAGGCGGGCGATAAAGGATGCCAAGGACGGCTTGGCTGAGCCACACTAACGTGAGAATCAGGGCCAACGCCGACAGCAACATCCGTCGAGGCGTGCGGAAACGTCGAATACTCATCCGCAACTTGGCGCTAGCCAGCGTACGATGGAGCCTCCAAAGCGATGGATTGATTGTCAGTGCTGACATGGAAGGCTTCCTCATGAAACGGAAACGAGAGAAGGGTCAATCGCATTCGGTTCGTCTTCCGGCTCCAAAGCCCGGAAGAAGATATCTTCCAACGACGCAGTGTCATTGCCAAACTCATAACGCAACTCTTCAATCGAACCGAAAAACCGTTTCCGACCGGAATTCAAAACTAATACGTGCGTACAGATATCTTCGACCATCGCCAAAAGATGTGAACTAATGATGACCGCGGTACCCTGTTCGGCTCGCTCAACGATGGACTGTTTCAACATGCGAATTCCCGGCGGGTCCAGACCCGTCATCGGTTCATCCAGGAGCAAAGCCGCCGGATCGTACAAGTACGCACAACATATGGCCAGCTTTTGCCGCATACCACGAGACAAGTCCGCCGCGGGTGCGTGGCGTTTAAACTCGAGGTTGAATTCCGCAAGAAGTCGCTCAATCTTTTCCTCGACGTTCGCAACTTGGTAGATGCTCGCTGTCAGAGCCAGATGTTGCTCGACAGTCAAATCATGAAATAGCTGCGGGTCATCTGGCACGTAGGCCGTATTCTTTTTGACTTGGAGCGGATGTTTGGCAAGATCGAAACCAGCGACTCGAACCGTCCCGCCGCTGCAGGGAATGATTCCTGTGATGGCACGCAGTGTTGTCGTCTTCCCCGCCCCATTCGGGCCCACCAGCCCGAGAACTTGCCCCGGTGCTACCTCAAGCGACAAGTTATCTACGGCGACTTGATTGTCGTAAGCTTTGCAGAAACTGTTGATCTCAATCATGAAACGATCATCGATAGTGGGAGTGGAGTTAGACCGAAGCGCAGCAAACGTAGCTCACAGATTTCACGCTGGCTTTCGGATTAACTCAATTGCAACGACTATTTCGACAGAATGCCGTCATTCGCCGCTAGCGATAACAAATCGCCAACCTGAACCATCAAGCCTCACCTTCTGGTGTCAGGCGGTAAACGAATCCAAGATGGCGAATTACTGAATTTGTCCGCAAGAATCTCAGCTTTGCGGCGAATATCGGTTCGAAGGACGCGGAGGCAAGCCGCGTAAGAACCAGCCAGCTGAACTCTTCGCTGAACCTAATCCTCAAGATCCGCTACAACTCGCGGAGGGCCATGATGTATTTCGTTGTGCTGATGTTTGCTGCGCTTTTGGGACTGATGGTGTATCGCTACGACAAGTATGAGAAAGAACCATGGTACCTATTGATGCTGGCAATCGCCTTGGGAGCCGGAGCAGGGTGGCTGATCGGGCACGTCGAGGATTTCATCATTGCCGCGCTATGCAGGTCGTCGGCTGAATTTGGACTTCAAGCGTCCTTCGCTGCCTTCCTCGAAGAAGGCATCAAGTTACTGTGCGTTGTATTGCTTGCGATGGGAATCGTGAAGCACTTTCGCGAGCCGATGGATGGGCTTATTTATGGTTCGTTCGTGGGCCTAGGCTTTGCGCTGATCGAATTCATGATCTACCAAAGTTTTATGCTTCGCGATGACCAGATCCGATTTCACGTCATGGGTGGCGAAGCCGTACGTTTTGTGTTTCATACGCTGACCGGTGGGCTGTGCGGGTTTGGCGTTGGGTTGGCAAAATTCCGGTTGCCGGGTGCAACGAAAACACTCATCGGTTGCACCAGTGCTGTCATCCTGGTGCACTTCCTGTGGGACTTTCATTGCGGCTTGCCGTCTCAGAGCGTGGAATCCTGGTGGTTCCAGCGAACTGTCGCTATCGGGCTCGTCGTCAGCACGCTACTGATGTATGGCACCGCTGTCTCGCTGGCGCTGCGACTATCTCAAGAGATGCATCCTATGCATGCACCGGTATCGTTATGGGGATGGCCCTTCTCCCGGTGGGTTCGAGAAGCCCGCTAAGCTTGCTTTTACAAGAATTCGCGGTCTGAAATTCTCAATAACAGATTGATGCAAGCCTTCGGTTGAACGCCACACATTCGATGTTGCCATAAGAGGGAGTCTCTGCAAGTATGCCAGCCTCATCTTAAGGGCTATTCAGCACATGCTTGCGTTTGTTCACATGCGGAAAACCGCTGGTAGTACAATTTCTACCATTTTGAGACAGTCCTTTCTGTCTAGACATTGCGATGCGCGCGTGCGACGCAATCGTCAGACGCGCGATCCGATTATCGAACCGGATGAACTCAAACGCATGCTCATATTTTATCCGGGGGCGGTCAGCGTTTCGGGTCACGGAATCGTACCCTTTATGAACTTCGAATCCGTTTGTGCCGATCTTCGCTACTTTACATTCGTTCGAAAACCGCTTGAACGATGCGCCTCGGACTATCAATTTCGCGTCTATCGTGGCGGTTTGCAGCTTTCGTTTGATGATTGGATCAAGCATCCTTACGCGAAAAATCACCAAGTCCGTAAACTGGCAAAGGATGGCAAAGCCGAGACGGCCATCAAGGCGTTAAGATCGAAGATAGGATTCGTGGGAGTCACAGAACGGTTCCACGAGTCGCTGGTCATGTTTCGAAGATGGCACAGCTCCCCCGATCTCGACATTCGCTACCAATCCAAGAACGTCGCCCGCGACAATGATATAAAATCAGCGTTGATGTCGAGCCGCCGTAGTCGACAGCAACTTCTGGATGCCAATCGCGAAGACATGCAGCTTTATGCGGCGGCACTTGAGATATTCGCCGAGCAACGACGCGACTATGGCCTTTCGCTCATCAACGACGTTGCGGAATTTGAAGCAACCAATTTCCCCGTTGCCAAATACCCACGACAGCTCCCCTCAATGCTGAAACGAGAATTTCTCTACAAGCCAGCGGCGGAAACTCTGAGCCATCGTGAGAATCCTCCGCTTGATGGCCGACGCGCGGCTTAACGGTTCTACTCGAAATCGCTGACTTCCGCGATTTTCATCTGCCTCTCTTGGCATGTATAACTGACGCTACGAGAGACTGCACCCATTGGTTGCATTCCATTCCGCTCAGAGAAGAATCATCTAGAGGTAGTTGATATGCCCGTCCAGCGATTCTGGTTGCTTGGAGTCTTTGCAACTGTGATTTCATTCCTCAACCCGTGCATGGCCGAGAACGCGAAGCGTCCGAACATTCTCTTCATTCTGACAGACGACCAAGCACCATTTTCACTGGGCGCCTATGGCAATACGCAATGCAGCACGCCCAACATTGATGCATTGGCGAGACGTGGTGTCACGATCGAAGGCGCGTATCACATGGGGGCATTTTTGGGCGCGGTGTGCACGGCTTCTCGACACATGATCATGTCCGGTCGTACGGTATGGCATATCCCTCGCGCTACGACTCGCCAAAACGTTTTGGCGCTGCTGAAGACCGACCCGAACAATCAACCGACTTCTTCTCCGAACTTGCACGTACCCATAGGATTGGAGAAGAAC
>CAYYHV010000341.1:0-8695 GCA_964471695.1 uncultured Pirellulaceae bacterium | reverse complement strand
CCTGCCCGGGGGCTTGGTGATCGATCCCAACGGCGACGCCAACCCCAACACCACCGTCACTATTGTCCCCGAGCCTACCTCTGGCGCCTTGATTGGATTGGGAGCACTTTTCACAGCTCTTCGCATGAGAAAGAGAAGTTGGCAGGTCGAATGAATGCCTGGCAACCGACGGAACTTCCCTCTTGTCGGTTAGGAATCTGCCTTCCAGTTGAAAGAACTTGAGCATTGCGGCGAACGCCAATCATCTTTTTGCGGTGCGATGCTTTAGCAGCTCAAACTCGTCGTGATCCGTTAGCTCAACATCACTCCAATGCCGCTTCATGCCATCCTCCGTAACTCGCGAGGGCCGTGCGAAATGCAGATGATAACAAATGCGTTTGGATGGGAGGTTTGCGGAGAACTGTTGGGTTGGAACGGGCCACAGATGGCACTTCATTTTGGCTTCGCTAGCCTTGGGCCAAAATACACGCGAAGGAAATCGCTTAACGTAGGTTTCTGTTCGAGATCTACAGGCGATGAAAACGCCTACAACTGGAATGGCATTAAGATAGATGTAAGCTCTTGCCCCCAAACGCATAAGCACCGCAGGGATTGCAGTGCTGTCGCCGCGGGGCTCGCTTCCTTGCGGAAGATTCAAGTGGACTCTAGACCTACCAATACTTGCTTTGGAGTCGGCATCGGTCTCTATGGAATTCTGATTCCGCGAATTACATCTACGGCAAGAGTGGCGCTCATGATGGTGTTTTGTTGGCAATGACGGAGCTGTTTCTGATAGTTTAGCGTCTGCTTCAGTGACATGAGTCGAAGAGCCATCAGATGAAATTTCAGTTCAATGTTCGCACTGTACTCGCAGTCGTTACCGTGCTGGCAATTAGTCTTGGTTGGGGGACAAACCGAATTCGTGTTTCCCGGCAAAGTGAGCGAACCGTAACCGAGCTTCGGCAATTGATGGCTATTGCCAAGTTTGAAGATGGCTCGGTTTCTACATCAGGTCTGTCTGGCAAACTGACGTTTGCACTCAGACGTCGAAGGATTACGAGTGTTGGTAACGTGACCTCCGATGAGGCCCTCTCAAAGATGTCTCGGTTGCGAGAGCTTCGCGAAGTCCAGATTGCAGGTGCTGTCACAGACGATGGACTAAGTAACCTGCGAGACATCACGTCGTTGACGGAGCTGCGGATTCACAGTGATGGTGTTACGGCAAGCGGTCTTTGTTTGGGTGCCCTGTTGCGACCGATTACCCCTCCCAAAAAAGCGAACGTCCGATAAGGGTGATTGAGTTCGATTCGCTGGACCCCAAACTCGCATCGGGGAGTGACACCTCGGAGCTTTTGCGCCGTTTTGCTACCAGACAGAGGTTTGACAAGCCTCAGCGAGATAGAACCGTCCCGAGTCCGCTTCGGTGAAAAAGACCGACGCAGATTGGGCGAATCTCTTCGACGCTTCGGTTTCATCATCCGAAGCAGTGAACGCAGTAAGTAGTGACCTTCAATGCCTCTTCTTTGCTGCAACAAAGTAACTAGACGCTCCTTTGTATATTTCTTCAGTTTCAATTGCTTGAAAATTTCCGCTTTTCACCAACTCGTCCAAATCAGAGCTTTTGAGTCTTCTTATGGGAATGGGAATTATTCCAACTGCACACAGTATCCGAACGAGCTGAATCTGCAGATGGACCAAGAACGACATTTTGCCACGCAAGCAAGGTGTTACAGAAATAAACAATCCTCCGGGTTTCAATAATTCATGAACTCTCTTGACGGCATCCCAGGGGTTGGGAATTGTGTGCAACATATTGAAAGCCAGAATCGCATCAAACGACTCTTCTTTGAATTTCTCGTCAAAAATATCCGTTCGCACGAAGCTCACGTTTTCGATGTTGCTCGCGACCGCTTTCTCGTTTGCTGCCTCAATCATTTTGGATGAGATATCAATCGCTTGAATCTCTTTCACTTGGCTGGCGAGCTCGCAGGTGGTAGCCCCTGTTCCGCATCCATAATCCAATACAATATCGTTACCCTTGAGGTGCTTCCTGGCGTTCTCCCTGCTTTTCCGATGGATATGCTCAAATCGTTGCTCGGTCTTGTCATAGTTGTCTGCAGATCTGTCCCAGAACTCTTCTGATTTGTTCATTCTCGTAGACCACTTTCAATTGTTGAATCAGTCGCATAGTGGTGGCCTTTCCCCAGAATTGCAAGACACCCTTAGCCGGCGATTCATCAATAGCCGAATTCAATCGAGACTCGGAGCCGTAGCCGACTGGTTGCAGCACGTTTGATTTCTTCGTTTTCCGATTACGCGTCGGTTTCATCGTCCGAATGCTTTGGCTACTCAAATCATAACTTCGTAGTTTCATGCCGAACTAGTTTGGCAACGTCCAATGTGGACGTGGAAACTTGGGAGCCGAACGAAATCCAATTGCAAGGCGGTCGTTTTGCAAACCGTGGCTATTTCTCGCTGTGTAACGGCCTCGCGTTATAGTAATTGTTGCCATTCGTTTTGCAGCGAACTTGGCTGAACACAATTACTTAACGGTATCAAGACTTCCTTGGGTGCGAGAGCAGGGGGCTTGGGAGCCGGTCTTTCGTTCCTCTAGGATTTCGGCGGTAGAAGCGAAAGTCGAACACTTAAATCGCGATCAATGTATCAGATAACTCGTCAAGAATTAGCTTCAATCTGTTGGGAAAGATACTGATGCTTCGTCTAATCTTCGTTTCGATCATCACTGTTACGCTCGCCGTTTCTGGCTGCACAAGACAAGGCGTTACAGACCCAAAAACAACTGTATCAACTCCCCCTGTAACACTGCCTGCCAACCCAAAATCTACGTACGACTCGGCCACATTCTCTCAATCTCAGGATTTGGCAACGGGGCAACCGCTTGTAATTGACGTCGACTCAACTGATGAAATCGGGAGCGTCGTGCGGAGTGTTTTTCAGGATTCACTTGGAAACCTTTGGATAGGCGGCGAAGGTAACCTCTTCCGCAATGATGGAAAAGTACTTACGAGCTACGACATCAAGGATGATCTCGGTAATGGAGTCACGATCAAGCAAATAATAGAAGACAAAGATGGCAATATATGGTGTGGAACAACGGGTGGCATTACCCGAATTGATGGGAAATTATTTACGAGTTTTGGTGAGAAGGATGGCCTGATCAGCAGCGACGTTTGGAGCATCGCGGCGGACGCCAACGGGACGATATGGATCGGCACCATTGAGGGCGTCTGTCGATTCGACGGAAAAACTTTTACCGACTTCGCCATTCCAGAAGCTGAGCCGGATCATACAAGAGGCGTAACCAGCAGCAAGATAGTGCATTGCATTACCGTGGATCGCAAAGGGCAAGTGTGGTTTGGCACAAATGGCGGAGCCTACATCTACGACGGAAAGGCTTTGTCCAATATTTCAGAGAAGGACGGCCTACCCAATAACGCCGTCGGTAGTATTTTGGAAGACGACTCGGGAAACATTTGGTTTGGAACAACTCACAAGGGGATAAGCCGGTTTGACGGAAAGAAGTTTACAAACTTCACCGAAGACGGAATCGTCGCTGGTAAAGAGATTTGGTGCATCCACGCCGACCAATCCGGAGAGGTCTGGTTCTCCGGCAAACACTTCGGAGTGTATTGTTACGATGGAAAATCATTTACAAAGTTCGATGAAAAAGATGGGCTCATCACGCCTGGAATCATGTGCATCTTTGAAGATAGGGAAAGGCGACTTTGGTTTGGCGGTGTGAAGGGTCTTTTTCGTTATGACGGCGCGTCCTTTCTCAACGTTACAAAAAATGGCCCTTGGCGGTGACGCTGTGGCTTAGCTTGGCAGCATTCTCGTCGCCTCGATCGCATCGCCGATGAAAAACTTTGCAGGTCTTCACCAACGGCATCGACTGGCTTTCATTAAACACAAAAATGCCAGGTGCACCGGAGGCTGGCCGCGCCGCATGCGTTCATGTCACCTGGAGTCGGAAAAGTTCCGTTTGCATTTGACTGCGTGATATACGTCACGTCTTGAGCATGGCCAGTTAGCCATAGGGAACAGCAGATGCGTCACCGCATTTGCCCCGCAGTCGTGTCAAGAACCCAGCCATAAGATGACTTGGGGGGCATTTAGTCGGGCTGACTGGATTTGAACCAGCGGCCTCTGCGTCCCGAACGCAGCGCTCTACCAAACTGAGCCACAGCCCGTAGTTGGGATGATATCGCATCGGTGGGTAGTGTAAAAGTCGTCGGTATGCTCACAATGATTGTGGGATTGTTGATCGCAACGATGCTCTTACCCCTCGATTCGCTGGAGATAGCCGTGATGATCTTACGTACACGAATTCGTTTTCTGTTGTGGGTGAGCATGGTGTTTTCGTTGGTCGGCGGCTTGGTCGCGATCGCGGACGAGCGGCCGAATATTGTGCTGGTCATGGCGGACGATCAAGGCTGGGGGCAAACCGAGTATTACAACCATCCCATACTTAAGACTCCGCACCTCAATGCGATGGCTGATCGTGGACTGCGGATGGATCGTTTCTATGCAGCGGCCCCGGTTTGCTCGCCGACTCGAGCCAGCGTTTTGACCGGACGCACGAATATGCGTACTGGTGTCGAAAGTCATGGGTACGCCTTGCGGCGACAAGAGAAGACGATCGCGCAAGCGCTTCAGCAAGCCGGTTATGCGACGGCCCATTTTGGAAAGTGGCATCTCAATGGAATGCGCGGGCCCGGCGTACCCGTACTCAAAAATGACTCGCACCATCCCGGGAAGTTTGGGTTCGATCAGTGGCTGTCTGTGACCAACTTTTTCGACCGCGATCCGATCATGAGTCGCCAAGGAGAATTCGAAGAGTTCCAAGGCGACTCGTCGGAGATCATTGTTGACGAGGCGCTGAAGTTTATGGCTCGCAAAGTGAAGGACGAGCAGCCGTTTTTTGCGGTCGTCTGGTATGGGACTCCTCACAGTCCGTTTCGAGCTGACGATGCGGACAAGTCGGCTTTTGCAGATTTGAAGGAATCGACTTGGCAGCATCACCATGGTGAATTGGTGGCGATGGATCGTAGCATTGGGACTCTGCGGCGTGGATTGCGGGACCTCCAAGTCGCCGAGAATACGATCGTCTGGTTCTGCAGTGATAATGGTGGGTTGCCCAGGATTTCACCGGATACGGTTGGTGGGCTGCGCGGCAATAAGGGGCAAGTCTACGAAGGTGGTTTGCGGGTGCCGTGCATTGTGGAATGGCCCGCCAAAATCAAACCCCGTGTGACTCGGTTTCCCGCCGTTGTGATGGATATCTTTCCGACGGTTGCGGAGATTGTCGGGTTGGATAAATCGGCGATGCTGAAATCGGACGGGATGAGTTTGGCGAGATTGTTTGAGAAGGAAGTCGGCGTGCGAGAAAAACTGATTCCGTTTCAATGCTTTGGAAATACCGTGTTGCTGGATAATGACATGAAGTTGTTGCATGTCGGGAAAGGGAAACGGGAAAAGCGATATGAGCTTTATGATTTGGCGTCGGATCCGAGTGAGTCAAAAAATCTGATGGAAGCAAGGCCCAAGGTGGCTGCGCGGATGAAGTCGCAGATGAGTGTATTGAAGCGGTCGATTGAAGCGAGCTATGAGGGCCAGGACTATGCGGAAGGGCGATTGTTGGGTGGTGATCCGGCGCCGAGACCGTGGAAGTCGGTGGAAGGTTATCGGGCGTTTCTTGAGGGGTGGAGAGAGAGGCCAGAGTATGGTGGGTGGTTGAAGGGGAAGTGATTTGAGATACGCGACTTGGTGCAGGCATTGCGCCCCATCGCATCTGCGAGGAGATCATTCAAATCCGAAAGTTCATGGCGGTGGCTCGGGCACAGAGGCATTGGCCGCGGGCTGCTTGCTCAGCCCGAGATGTTTAGAGATTCTTGCCGGTGGGGCGCCAGTCGACGAGTTGTAGTTCGACAGAACGTTGGCCGCGGAACTCGTTGATGACGGGCCGGTAAGCAATGTCGATGTTACCATCTACGGATTCGAGGTCCTCGACCCACTCGGCTTGGCCAAAGGCCAACGCGCGGAGTTTGACTTCGCCATGCTTGACAGAGAAAAGTAGGTGACGTTCGCCCGCACCGATCTTGCGAAACGGCGGCACCGCTTCGACGCCCGTAGCACAGAGGACTGGGCGTGGGTTGCGCTCACCGAAAGGAGCGAGCATCTCGATTTGCTTTACCGTCTTGAGTGTAAGCTGTGGAAGAGAGGCTTCCGCGTCAATGACGACTTCGGCGACTCGGTCTTCGACAGGAATCCGATCGGCGACACGGCGATTAAAGTGACTGCGAAATTTGTCGATCTCTGCTTCGTCGATGCGTAAACCGGCTGCGGCGGCGTGACCACCGAAAGTGATCAGATGTTCTGAGCACTCGGTAAGTGTTTGATGCAGGTTCAATCCAGAAGCGGAGCGTGCCGATCCCGTTCCGATAGATTTGCCTAGCTCGTCCAATGCGATCAGGATTGTGGGGCGGCAGTATTTTTCTGCCAATCGCCCGGCAACTATGCCAATGACTCCAGCATGCCAGCCTCGGCCAGCCAGTACGAGTGCTGCGTCGCGGTCTTCGTTGAACGTCTCTTTGAGCTGCTTGTTGGCAGCCGACAAAATGCCGCGTTCGATTGTGTCGCGATTTACGTTGAGTTCATGGAGGTATTCGGCCAGTCCACGACCGCGTGATTCTTCGTCGGTCGTCATCAACTCGACGCCAAGATCGGCTTGCCCCAGACGCCCGGCGGCATTCAAGCGTGGCGCCATCGAGAAGGCGATGTCTTCGCTCGTTAATCTAGGTTTGTCGAGCAATTTTCCGACGGCCATCAACGACTTGATGCCCGGTAATGGATGCGCTTTGAGGCTGTTCAGCCCATGACGGACAATCAACCGGTTCTCGTCGATGAGCGGAACAACATCGGCAACGGTACCGATCGCAGCGACTCCGATGGCTTGCAAAAGGTAATTCTTGTACTTGGGCGCGACCTTGGTGGCTTCGCTCGCTCGTTGACACAATCCCCAAGCCAGCTTGAGCGCTACACCGGCTCCGCAGAGATCGCCGAACGGATAATTGTGGCCAGGCAGTCGCGGGTGGATGATGCCCGTGGCGTCGGGAAGCTCGTCGGCCATCTCATGGTGATCGGTTATGATCAGTTCGACGTTGAGCGCGCGAGCTGTCTTGGCTTGACGAACACTGGCAATTCCATTGTCCACGGTAATGATGAGTTGGGTGCCCTTTTCGGCGAGTGACTTGATCGCTTCGTCGTTCAGCCCATACCCTTCATTCAGCCGATTGGGAATATAGTAATCATAGTTGGCACCAAGGAGTCTGAGGCAACGGACGAGAATCGCCGTTGATGTCATGCCATCCGCGTCGTAATCTCCATAGATGGTGATACGCTTGCCAGCCTTAATGGCCGCATAGATGTGGTCGGCTGCGGGAGTCAGGCCTGGTAAAAGGCTGGGATCGCGCAAGTCGGTAAATCGTGCTTCGAGAAAGTCATCGACTTGTCGCGGTTGGTTGATTCCGCGCAGCAACAGAAGCTGTGCGACGACTCGCGGGACGTTCGCGACTTTTGTGAATTCGGATATGCTTCCGGAATCGTATGGGCGGATTCGCCAACGTTTGCCCATGTGACTCCTTTCGGGCGAATGGCACGACGATCGTGCTTGCGACTGAACTGCTAGTGTTGAGTCTATCGAATAAGTTTTCGCACAAAAAGAGCCGACGTATCCGTGAGGGAAACATCGGCTTCTTTGAATCGCTTGATCAGTTGGTTGCCGATCTGAGCGCGCTACTTCTTTTTCTCGTTGTGAACGGTGTGCTTCCGAAGTCGCGGTGAGTACTTCATCAGCTTCAACTTTTCGCCACCAGAACGTCGCCGGAGGGCGTAGTTATAGTCACCTGTTTCTTCGCAAACGAGGAAGATGGTCTCACGCTTCTTTTTGGATTTGCCGCTTTTCTTTGCCATGATGGCTCCCTCTAGGGCGGTCCACGTGTACACTCGCCCGCTACTAATATCCGGTTGATCGTGGCCTCGCATTGTACGGGAAAGTACGGTGAATCCGCTAGGGCGTACCGAGCCCCAAAACGTGGCCCACGTCAGATGAAGGCTCGGATCTTGGGAATAACCCGCAAATCGTGACGATCGAGTCGCTGGATCCTGCTTGGGCA
This sequence comes from uncultured Pirellulaceae bacterium, assembly GCA_964471695.1. Taxonomy (GTDB): domain Bacteria; phylum Planctomycetota; class Planctomycetia; order Pirellulales; family Pirellulaceae; genus CAYYHV01. The sequence continues at coordinate 521 of CAYYHV010000341.1, read as the reverse complement.
GCCGTTAGGAAGCGTGCCACCAAGCCGAGTGGTTGGCGGGATTTGGGAGGGTGGTCTACCATGGTGATAGTAGGAATTGTCAAAAAATTACGCATTTCCCAGCGTGTCCTGCGATCCGAGCCGAAATTCTGATTGTCGATTGCGAGCGAAACGATGTCTGCTGACAAGCCGCGCAAACCCAAACCGAAGCCTCGCCCAAAACCTCGACCACGGCCAAGAACGGATCAAGTTTCGGCGACAAAGGCTCCGGATGCAAAGTTGCCGGATGAAGATGTCAATGTGGCTGAGGCTGTCGAGGCTGTTCCGGCTGAGGATGCGCCGAGTGGAAAGCCTGCGACTCCGGCCAAGTCGACTGGAGCAGCCAAGCCAACCCCAGCAGTAGCCAAGGTAAAGGCGAAAGCCAAAGTCAAAGCCACATCAAAAACAAAAGCCCCGGCCAACGCCCCAGCTATTCCTTCCCAATCGCCGACCGCACAGGTAGCACACGTTGCTAGTGTGGCTCCGGCTGGCCCCGATATGGA
>CAYYHV010000340.1:0-8758 GCA_964471695.1 uncultured Pirellulaceae bacterium | reverse complement strand
CTTTCAGGCCGTCTCCGATCTGTATCACCCGAATTGATCCCAAAACGCCCTACTTCCGGGTTTTACGCCGACTACGCCGTTTGATTTTTCCATCTGGATTGTAGTTCCAAATCTGCCCAGATGGCGAGTCGCCGCCTTTTGCGCGCCCCGCCAGCAATTCCGTCCATTGCGAGACCGCCTTGCCGAAATCAAGCTTGCCGTTGTCATCCAGCAGATCCCAATGGCGCGGCGGACGCCGGTTCAGGGATAACGACCGAGCCGCCGACCTCGAACTGCCGCTGCCGTATGTTGTGAAGAATATCGTGTCAGCATTGAACAGCAGTATTCAATTCAACAAGAAGAACTTCTTTATCGACCCTATCAGCAAGGGACAGTACTACGTTGGCGTCCAGTACGCTGAGGATTCCATCGAGTCGCTACAGACACTGCTGGACATTCCGATCACCAGCCCGACTCAAGGACAATCCATTCCACTTCGCAACCTCGTGAAAGTGCGAAAGTCGACCGTCCCAACAGAAGTCGTTCACCAAGACCTCCAAAACGGCATCGAGTTAGTACTCGGTGTCGACGGCCGAGATCTGGGACACATTGCCGATGACGTCGCCGGCGTTCTCGACGGTTACGGTGTAGTCCAATCGGACGGAACGTGGGCACCGTACCTCAACCGAGTCGGTATTGAGACGCCCGACAACCCAACTGCAACTCTCAAAGGGGTTCGCATCAAGATGTCGGGCGAATACATCAAGATGAAGAACATGTTCTTCAATCTTGGTGGCGGTTTGGCGCTGGCGTCCCTGCTGGTTTACCTGTTGCTCGTCACGCTTTTCCAGTCCTTCCGATTGCCATTGGCGATCGTCGGGGGAGTCCCGTTCGGTTTGATCGGCGTGATTCTCACGCTGTACGCAACGGGGACAGCGATTAACGTCCAATCGCTACTCGGTGTTATTTTCATGGTCGGTGTCGTCGTTGCCAACACAGTCATCCTCGTCGATTGTGCCCAGAATCTTCGACGTACTGAACGACTCAAGCCACTGGCTGCCATTCGAAAAGCCGCTGCGCTCCGCGTTCGCCCCATTCTTATGACAGCCATCGCCGCCCTGTTGGCTTTGACACCAATGGCATTGGCGTTGGCTCGCGGAAGTGAATCCAACGCACCGCTTGGTCGAGCTGTTATTGGCGGCTTAGTCGCAGGTGTCATTTCCACTCTCCTCATTGTGCCCTGTCTCTACGTCTGGTTCTCCAAAGAAGAAGACGAGCGAACGGAGGATAAGGATTCTAGCGAAGAAGCTTCAGGCGACGAACCTGTCAGCAATACCCGCCAACTTCAACGAGAATTAGAGCGACGCGAGAAACCTCGGATGTTCACCGATGTCCCAGGCGAAGAAGACAAGGCGCTGGAGTTGATTGAATCGATTCGTAGCGAGACGCCGCTGATCGAGAAATCAAATGGGTCCGAAGAGGATTTGCAGGAAGACGAGCCAGTCGAGTCGAACGAGCACTAGGATTTGTGGAACAAACCCAAGAGCGGTACACCAAGTTCGACCTGTGGCTTGGCGAGTCGTCATAACAACCGTCACGCGGTCACGTGACGGTCACGCGCAGGACTGAAGACGCGCCCTTACTCTGCCATCAACGAAACACCGGCCCCACCAGGCCAACCGATGGCTCGCAACAATTCAAACTGCGCCTGATTGTGATCAACCACCGATTGTAGATAATCGCGCCGCGCAGAATCCAGAGCTCTCAGTGAAGTCAACGCCTCGATAGGCAACCCCTCGCCTTGTCGGATGCGTTTCACATCGCGATCGTAGGCATTTTCAGCTGACGCGATTCCTTCTTTGGTAATATCAATCCGTCGACGACGGGCATTCACCTTGGCGTAAGCTTCGGATACCTCACGCGTAATCTGATCCATCAGACGCAGTTGCTGCGCTCGTGCCTGATCGAGTTGTGCACCTGCCTGTTGTCTAGCCGCTCGTTCGCCGACGCCCAGATTTCGCAGATTCCAGTACGCGAACGTATCAAAATCAAATCGGTCACTAAAATTGCCACCGAAGTTGTTCCCAGTTCCGCCACCAAAACCGCCGTAGCTCGCGGCGACGGCTACGTTCGGTAGAAACAGCGATGCTCTTTCACGACGCAGTTTCGCGCAAGCCGCATCAACTAACCGCTGGCTGCCTGCCAATTCATTACGCGATCTCAACCCCGTTTCGACCAACATTGGCAGCGCATCTGTGGTGGCAATTAGCTCGATTGGAATCACCGTCGTTTCCATAGGCGTCAACTTGTACCCGCCATCCAGACTGAGCTGCTGCGCCAAACGAGCCGAGGCAACGTCGACCAGCTCAAAAGTCTTTTCCAACTCATTGCTTCTGGCCGTTAACTCCGTGACGGCGCGATCCGCGTCGGATTGGGGCCCCTGCCCGGCCTCTGCAAAACTGCCGGTCAGTTTAACGAGGTCCGCGGCTTTCTGTTTTGTCATTTCAGCAATCGACTGTAGTTGGAATGCCCGCAGCAGCTCCATGTATGCCAACGACGCGGATAACAGCACGTCGTTCGTCGTCGCCGCAGCCTCGTGCATCCGAGCTTCATATTGCTGTCGAGCGATGATGGGCTGAAAAATGGCGTCGGCCAATTCGAATTGGCTGACCAGCCCTGGTACCCGCGGGGCTCCTGACCCAGCCGCGTTGGCTCCCATCCCAGCGTAGATTGCACCGCGATCGACGTTGATGACATTGCCCGCTGCATTTTGCAGTTGCCCGTTATGGTTGTAAAAACTGGCTCCCACACGAAAGTGCGGCAACCAAAGTGAGCGCGCTGCGGTTTCCTGGGCATAGGCTTCACGAATGCGTGCGCCCGCAAAAGCAACCTGGGGATTCTCTCCAGTGGCAATCGCCAAGGCATTCCGAAAGTCGATGGGTACGGAATCGCCACTCGCTGGCAATGCCATGACATCCGGAGTCATCGTGGCAACAGGTACGCCCGGGGCTACGCCGGATTCGTCCATTGCTTGAGGCAGTCGACGGATTGACTGTTCGTCAACCATCTGCGACATCTCGGCTGGTGGCACTCCCGTCGACGACTCGGAGGCCACGTCGGCCAACGGCGCGACCACGGTGCCACCATCACCCACCATAGGCAAGCGTTCAACAACCGGAAGCGGAGTCTTGTCCGGCCACGGCAACTCTTCGAGGTGATTAACCTGTGCAACTGGCGATTGGTCCGTGGCCGTTGCAGCCGCAATCTGCTGAATTGGATTCGGGAGAGACAAACCCTCAACCGGACGAATGGGAGGCGGCGGCATCTGCCGTCCATTGAATTGAGTCATTCGCTCTCGTCCAGGCGAATCGACGTGATACGTAGCATCAGGGGGAAACGGATTCGTCCCTTGGGCTGTCCAAAGATTCTCAGTTGCACAGCCGGAAAGCTGAACGATCCCCAGAACCAGGGCGATATATCTGACAATCCGTTGCATAACCGTCCGTTGCTGCATTGCTTTCAATGCTACTGAGCACACCGATACCTTGCTGCAATCCGTATCGGGTTCGCTGAGCTGCCAGATAAACTATTTTATCCGTTAAGTCACCGAAACCGGAAAGGTCGGTGCTGGCCAGTATGCATCATTACCAGCAGTGACAGAAATTGGATTGCAACGGCTGTATTCCGGCGCAGTTAGGCTCGGGCGGATCGAATCAGAATTCGTGCCTTGCCGTTTATGTTTGTTCCACAGAGCGTGGAGTACCAGACCGTACTTCTCGCGTAGGGTGCGCCCTACCTCTGGTTCCGTTTCGGCAGGCGAACGGTGCCATCCCTGGCAGCAACAATTTCCTTCGTTTCGCAATCGACATGTTAGTGTCGTACGAATTCTTTATTCGCTTCAACCTTCTTGCGCATCTCGTCATACTCTGGATAGGGGTTTTCACCAAATACGGCTCGGACATAGGGAGTATTGAGATGAAGAATCATGGCGCCATAGATGGCCGCCTTGATAAGCAGGCCCACGAAAGTTGCCACAAGAGCAAAGAACGCGACATTGCCCATGAATGAGCTCATTGCCGAGTCCAGTTCCTGCCCCGACAAATGAGCCTGGGCTTGGCTTCGAGTCGCACTTTCAATCGTTGAACTTGCCGAAACAAACATCGCGCAACTTAGCACTGCCATGCAGACATGATAGCCAATCACGGCTCCAAACATGGTCACAGCGGTCGATCGAGCCGATGGGCTCTTGACGAACAACATCGCACCCGTCGCGATCAACAGGATACCGAGGATAAAACTGACGGCCATCGCGAATATTCGCGGAGTCCGGTACTGCTCGTAGAGCAACGCCATTTGCCTTAACGACTCGGCTGACTGCCCAGACTGCGAGTGCTTCAAGAGGTCTTCCGTTCCACTCACAGCCCCCATTACACCGACAGCAGAGGTGCCCATCCCCCAAAGCCCGAACAATCCACATAACAAACAGATGACGGTCAAACCAACGGTCCAGCCTTTGGTTTCCAATTTGACGGGCGATTCGGCGGATGCTGCCGCATCATCAAAATACTTCGCCGAAGCCAACTCTAACGATGACATGGCAACCTCCTTTTCTTGAACAAGATATGACATTGGGTAGGCAATCAAAACTAGGTCAAAACGGTAAGCTATCCAACCAAACGAGGGGATCGCGCCCAAGAAACCATCCGGGCAATAACACTCGTAGGAGTTATCACGCCTCTACGGCCCAAGACGCGACGCCGTCCCGCCAGTTTGAGATCAGGCGGTGACTGTCATCCCGCAGCCAGTATTCGTTGCCGATCGTTGAATCCGTTGGTCGACGAGTTTACGGATCAAGAAGAAAGCGGGTAGCGTCGGGATGCGTCCATGTACGGGGGAAGTTTGCACTGCGAAATACGGCTATTGTCACAGGCGACTTTGCGAAGCCGCTCTCAACCGTTTACCATCTCTGGACTTCCGTACCATATCCAGGGGAATCAAAAAAATGAAAATCCAATCGATACTGATCGCACTTCTCACCGCGACTTTCACGTTGCCATGCTTGAGCCAAGAACATCCCCAACCAGTCCGTATGGGATGTGGACTTATGACTTTCGATACCGTGCCTGGTTGGGGACTGCGACCCGATGGCAGCTCCGCGATTGGTTCAACGCACGGTGCCGTCGTTGTCGACAAGGCGGGCAACATCTACACAAGTGCCAACCAAGGCGTCTTCGTATTCTCTCCGGACGGCAAAGTCATCATGTCCTACGTGGGGCCGGAGTACACCGAGATGCATGACATGGAGATTCGGGATGAAGATGGCACCGAGTACATCTATGCCGCCCGCAACAATGCCGCCGAAGGCCTCAAGTTCGAAGCCCACAGCGGCAAGATCGTCATGCACCTGAAGTACCCTGAGGAATCCGAGTTGGGAGTCAAAAAATTCAACCCAACAGCCATCACCGTTGCCAAGAACGGAGACATTTATCTTTCCAACGGCTACGCCAGCAATCACATTTTCGTCTACGACAAAGACGGCAAGTACCGCTCCCACTTTGGCAAGAAGGGAAACGGCATGAAGCAGTTCAATACGGCTCATGGAATGACGCTCGACACTCGTTACGAACCCAACCGTCTGTTGATTTGTGATCGCAATCACCAACCCAAAGGACGGCTCGTTCACTACGACCTGGACGGCAATTTCATTGAGGAAGTCATCACGGGATTGGGCATGCCAACGTCGGTTGCTATCCAGGGCGACTACGTTTCGGTTCCCGACTTGAAAGGTCGAGTCGTCATCCTCGACAAGTCCAACACCATTATGGCGGTACTCGGCTACAATCCTGACCCGGCACTAGGCCGCGCCTACAAGGTTCCGCAATCAGAATGGGTCGAAGGCGTCTTTAGTGGTACCCACGGTTCTTATTGGGACAAAGACGGTAACCTCTACGTTCAGGATTGGAACGTGGATGGCCGCATTATGAAACTGGTCAGAGCCAAGCCGTAACGACGGCTCGGATTCACCCATAACAAATGATGCAACGAGGCACAGACCCAGTGGAGCACCACCTCCGTGAATTCTGTGCCTCTGTGTTTTCTATCCATTCAGCCAAATCAACATACCCTCCATCAGCAACTGATTGAGTTAGCTTCCTCAAAGACTATACTGACAATCCCACAGGCAATCTTCGGTGCCGAAGCATCTCGGAATTCAGGAAATAGACATGTCGAAACTCTGGCGGAATTCGCTTCTCGTTTCTTTCACCTTCATCTTCCTTGTCATCTGCAACACGGTTTCTGCTCAAGATGATTACGTCTCAATTTTTGACGGCAAGACGCTCGAAGGGTGGGACGGGAACCCGAAGTTTTGGCGAGTCGAAGATGGAGCCATCACGGGCCAAACGACCAAAGACAATCCCACCAAGGGCAACACTTTCATCCTTTGGAAAGCCGGAACGCTCGACAATTTCGAACTGCGTTTGAAGTACAAGATCGTTGGCGGCAATTCAGGGATTCAGTATCGCAGTAAAGATATGGGCAATTGGGTCGTCGGCGGTTATCAAGCAGACATTGATTCCAAGACGAGGTACTCCGGCATTCTTTACCACGAACGTGGTCGAGGCATCGTGGCTGATCGTGGTCAGAAGACGGTGATTACGAAAGAAAAGGGCAAGTCAAAGGTTACGGTCATCGGGTCCGTCGGTGATTCGGACGAAATCCAGAAAGTCATCAAGAACGAAGACTGGAACGACTACATCGTTATTGGGCGCGGCAACCAATTCACACATATCATTAACGGTCGAGTCACGGCGGAATGCATCGACGACGATCCAACCGGCTTTACCTCATCGGGCATTCTCGCGCTACAGCTTCACGCCGGTCCTCCCATGAAGGTTCAATTTAAGGACATTCGGCTGAAGGAGTACAAACCTTTCGCGGGCAGCGCTCAAAAAAAAAAGATCGTCTTCGTAGCAGGTAAACGCTCGCACGGATACGGCTCGCACGAACATTATGCTGGCTGTGTCCTTCTCGCAAAGTATCTCGAAAAAAACATGCCGGGATACGACTGCGAGGTCTACAAAGGCGGCTGGCCTCAAGACGGCATGAAAGCGTTTGAGGGCGCGGATGCAGTCGTTGTCTATTGCGATGGCGGCGGCCGCCACGTGCTGAATCCTCACATCGACGAATTCGACAAGCTGATGAAAAAGGGTGTTGGCCTCGCCTGCCTGCACTATGGGGTCGAGACGCCCAAAGGAAAAACAGGCGATGCTTTTCTGAACTGGATGGGCGGGTATTTCGAAACCAACTGGTCTGTGAATCCTCACTGGACCGCCAAATTCGAAAGCTTCCCCAATCACCCGGTCGCCAATGGCGTCCAACCCTTCGAGATCAACGACGAATGGTACTTTCATATGCGGTTTCGGGACAGCATGAAAGGCGTCACGCCAATTCTGTCGGCGCATCCACCGGCAGCCACGATGAAGCGCGGCGACGGACCGCATAGCGGCAACCCGGATGTGCGTCGCGCTGTTGCAAATGGCGAAATCCAGCACGTTGCCTGGGTGGCAGAACGCGACGGCGGAGGCCGTGGCTTTGGTTTTACTGGCGGCCACGTTCACTGGAATTGGGGCGACGACAATTTCCGCAAAGTCGCATTGAATGCGATCGTCTGGGTCTCCAAAGGCGACGTTCCTGACGACGGTGTCGGCGGTCCAACTCCGACTCGAACGATTTTGGAACAGAATCAGGACTTCCCCAAGCCTGAGAAGAAGCGAATTGCGTTGAACAGGGCACAGCGCAATATGCTCAAGAGCAAGCCGGCGTTCCGTAGCGCTAACATTACCAACGCGACAAAAAATCACTCCGTTAATATTGACGTGGATATTAAAGGAGCCAAAAAACTTTACCTCGTCGTGAGTGATGGCGGAAACGGCTTCAGTTGCGATTGGGCTGACTGGATTGAACCCCGTTTAATTGGGCCTCAAGGTGAAAAAAAGCTCACCGAACTCCAATGGCAAAACGCTCAATCGGATTGGGGAAAAGTCCGTATCGGCAACAATGCCGGCGGTGGCAAACTTCGCGTGAATGGCCAGTCCGTACCTTATGGTATCGGCACCCATGCCAACTCGGTAATCGAGTACGAACTTCCTGAAGGCTACACACGATTTCGAGCCAAAGGTGGATTGGACAACGGCGGAACCGATCAAGCTGGTGGAAACGATGCTCGTGTTCAATTCTTGGTTTACACCCAACAACCGCCCAAACGAATTCTACGCAGCGGTAACGCCCCCCCGCGTACGCCCGATACTGCCGTAGAAAACCTCGCCGTGCATGACGACCTTCAAGCATCGCTGTTCGCTGCCGAACCGATGCTCCTCAGCCCTTCGAATATCGACATCGACGCCAGGGGGCGAGTCTGGGTTTGCGAAATCGTCAACTACCGAGGCCACAACAACAAGCGTCCCGAAGGCGATCGCATCCTCATCCTTGAAGATACCAATGGTGATGGAAAAGCCGACAAACAGAAGGTCTTCTACCAAGGTCGCGATATTGACTCGCCACACGGCGTTTGCGTGCTTGGCAACAAAGTCATCGTATCGGCGGGCTCGAAAGTCCAAATCTTTACCGACGAAGATGGAGACGACGTCCCCGACAAGAAGGAAGACTTTTTTACGGGGATTGCGGGTACCCAACACGATCATGGCATCCACGAATTCATGTTTGGCCCCGACGGTAAGTTGTATTTCAACTTTGGCAATGCGGGAGAACAAATCAACGA
>CAYYHV010000339.1:6562-8761 GCA_964471695.1 uncultured Pirellulaceae bacterium | reverse complement strand
GGGCAACAACTGCTCTACGCACTCGACGAACAAGTTCGTCGCTGGGAATCCGCAGGCAAGATTCGCAAATTCGAATTTTGGGACTTTCTCGGCCCCATCGTCGATGACAATGGCGTATGCCGTGGTTGTGTCGGCCAAGATCTGCACACCATGGAAATCCGCTCCTTCCCGGCTGACGCAGTCATCGTTGCTTCCGGTGGTTGTGGATTGGTGTATGGCCGCTCAACAATGTCGATGGCTTGTACGGGTAGTGCCGCAAGTCGCTGTTTCCAAGCCGGCGTGGCTTACGGAAATGGCGAGTTCATTCAGGTGCATCCTACTGCTATTCCTGGCGCCGACAAATTGCGACTGATGAGCGAATCGGCTCGTGGCGAAGGCGGTCGAGTCTGGGTTCCCCGCACGCCTCAAGATTTGCGTGACCCGAAAGAGATTCCGTCGAACGATCGCTACTATTTCCTGGAAGAGCGATATCCGAAATACGGAAATCTTGTGCCTCGTGATATCGCGACTCGTGAGATTTTCGATGTTTGCGTCAACGACGGACTGAGTGTTGAGGCCGAGCGGCTTTGCGTCTATCTCGATCTCACACACATCGAACGTAAAGAACTCGATCGCAAATTAGGCGGCATTCTGGAAATCTACGAGAAGTTCCAGGGAGTTGATCCTCGCGATGTGCCGATGAAGATCTTCCCGGCGGTCCACTATTCGATGGGCGGATTGTGGGCAGATTACGAACGCACCGCGGAGGGCGGGCTGCAACCTGGCTCTCCAAGGAATCAACAGACGAACATCCCCGGTTTGTATGCCATTGGCGAGTGCGACTATCACTACCATGGTGCTAATCGCTTGGGTGCCAACTCACTACTGAGTTGCATCTTCACCGGATTATTTGTGGCTCCAGGCGTGAAGAACCTCATCACTGCCAGCGACCACAAAGCGGCGGCTGACCAGCCAGCGTCATTGTACGAAGGCGCTCAGGCCCAGCACCAAGCGGCTCACGACCGACTACTGAACCGGCCAAGTGGTGGCGAAAACCCATACCTTATCCACCAGCAACTCGGCGACATCATGACCAAAGCCGCCACGGTGGTGCGAGATAATACACGATTGAAGGAGGCCATTGGCATCGTCAACGAACTGGCAGAGCGATCCCAAAAATGCTCGCTGGCCGATACCGGAAGTTGGACCAACCAAAACGTAGTATTTACCAAATCGTTGCAGGATATGTTCCCGCTGGCGAAAACGCTCTTGAAGGGTGCCTACCAGCGAGACGAATGTCGAGGTGCTCACTTCAAACCTGAATTTGCGATGCCCGGTGTCGAAGCCGATGATCCCGCCGAACGAAAACGGCTGGCAACTGCCTGGTGTGAACGATTCGTTGAGAATAACAAGAAGTTCCTTAAATCCAGCGTCGCCAGACTGGACGAAGACGGCGAGCCGCAGATCACCTACGAAGATGTCGATACCAGCCTGATTCCTCCGCGACCACGACTCTATGGCTTGGTCGGTGGCGAGGTCATCGAAGAGGTCTGGCAGGAGAAATTCAAGGAGCCCGCAGCGAACCAGAACGGAAATGGCTCGTCAACTGCCGCTCCCAAAGCCACAACAACCAGCTAAGAGCCTCACGCTCAACCCACCATCCACACTGCTTCTTTACTTTTTTGATAGCCTGACATGATTAGTAACGCCAAAGATCAAGCGAAGTATTTCGAAGTCCGCATTCTTCGTCAGGACGAACCAGGTGGAACGTCCTACTGGGAACGCTACCGGGTTGCTCACGAACCTGACATGAATGTGATCAGTGTCCTGCAAAAGATCGCTGCCAATCCGATGACGGTCGATGGCCGCAGCGTGGCTCCGGTTGCTTGGTCGTGCAATTGCCTCGAAGAGGTCTGCGGCTCGTGCACGATGGTTATCAACGGGCGTGTTCGACAAGCGTGCTCGGCACTTGTCGACCAGCTGTTGAAGGACAAACCGGAAGCGATTGAATTGTCGCCAATGACCAAGTTTCCCGTTGCTCGCGACCTCGTTGTTGACCGGTCGCGTATGTTCCGGGCTCTGCAAAAAGTCAAAGCGTGGGTTGGAGTCGATGGGTACTACGACATGGGCGGTGGTCCGGCCCAATCCCGCGAACAACAGGAAACGGCTTACCCACTCAGCCAGTGCATGAGCTGTGGCTGTTGCCTTGAAGCGTGCCCG
>CAYYHV010000339.1:0-6552 GCA_964471695.1 uncultured Pirellulaceae bacterium | reverse complement strand
AGTCGATATCCCGCGCCGCAAGGGAGAATCGGACGAGGCCTTTGAGGAACGCAAAAAGGCTGAGTACGACAAGAACTTTGTTGGAGCTCACGCCATCAGCCAGGCGGTCCTCTTTAACAGTCACCCGACAGGTAAGATGAACGAAGAAGAGCGTCTGGAAGCATTGACTGCGGAAGGCGGAATTCAGGTCTGCGGAAACGCGCAAAACTGCGTTGCCGTTTGCCCGAAGGAAATTCCACTAACGACTTCGATCGCTCGTGCCGGTCGTGCGGTCACGGTTCGAACGTTTAAAAAGTGGTTCGACAAATAAGATCGAAGCGATCAACGGTTCAAAATCGGTTCGAATTGCTGCCAGCGGTATCCTGCTGGTAGCTGATCACTCGGTGCAAATTCCAAGTGCACAACGCGACGATGATCCTTCGTCGTTTCATCAGCCGCCCGGCTCCCATGGGAAAGCAGGGGACGCATTAGAAATACGTCCCCGGCACCACTTTCGATCTGCTGCACATCGCCAGATTGCTGATCCGTTTCTCGGTGCGATCCAGGCACAACAATCAGCGGCCCATTCTGTCCGTGCATTTCATCCAAGTGAATTCGAACGGTCAGCATTTCGTCCAACAATTGCTGATTCGCTTCGACATGCGGAACCCCTGCTTTCGTCGTAGGCTTGGAAAAAGGTGCGGCGGGCTCCTGATGCTCGGCAACGGCGATTGTCTTGTCCGTATGGATCGCGAGCGACCATCCCTTCCCCGGCGGCTTATCAAAGTAGAGGATGCGTACGAGCCCCGCTTTTTGCCCAACAATTCGGAGTAAGATTCTTTGAAGGGTTGGAATCGCAACGATTTCACGCCAGCCGTCCCAGAATTGAAGCAGGTTCCGAGCTCCTACGAGCTTTCCATTTGTCGACTCGATCGCACCTAGCTGACTAGCAATTACTTCGAGAATCTCGTCTCGTAGCCTGCGGCATGATTCCGGGCCAAGTATGCCTCGAATCAGCGAGTATCCCGCCGTCTCTAACTCATAAAGTGGTCGATCGCTTTCGAACCCGGGACACCGTCCAACAGGCTGCGGTGGATATTTGGGAAAACGACTGTCTGTTAGAGACGCTTCGCACAGAAAGAATCGGGACCCGGTCCCAGAAGTGATCTGTCGACACTGCAGGCAGGACTCACACAGACTGATTGGATTCATCGCGCTACCTTGCAAACCGTGGGTAAAACCCCCTACGACACATGGGTCAATTCGACTCACATTTATTAAGTCTAACAATTATTCAAATGGTTGTAATCAAACTCCACGACCGGTCGCTATCATAGGGGCGTCGGGAAACAGTCTTCTCGTCCGTCTCATACAAACAACGAAACGAGACGAATCCTCATTCCTCTACGTAAGGAAAAGATGCCAATGACGCTGTTGAAAAAAATTGGGACTCTAGCAGTCATCTTCATGATCCCCGCCGTCGCGCAAGCCCAACTCATCAATGAATGGGAACCCAACCCAGCTGGCGGCGACCCAGCCATGCAGCCCATCGAGTTGCTTGGAACTCCAGACGCTTCGTTTGATCTTTGGGTCCTCTCGATTGAGAACGACGGATTCAATGGTATTGTTGACGAAGGCGTCAATGTTACAGGGACCTACGATTCCAATGGTATCGCCAGTGTAATGATTGACGATTTTGAGAATCCATCGAACACCTTGGTTCTTACCGACAGCTTCACAGGCACGGTTGATACGACAGATATCGACCCAGCCGACGATGGAACCCTTGATCTTTCGACAATTGGAACGATCTTTGACGCAGTTGCGATTTCGGACAACGCTGGCGATGACGCTTCCCTATACGGAAGCCTGCTTGGTGGATCGGATATCCTTTTCAACGGCGAATTCGAACCACTCCTGATCTTCCGCGAAGAAACCACCGGAGACTGGTACCAGACAGTTACCGTTGATTTTGGTGGACCAGATGAGCACATCGGTGTCTTCGCTGCCGCAGGCGGACTTGAACTGGACGCAGCTGGCTTTTCGCCTGACCCAACCGTTCCGACGTTTGGTGCAGCAAACCCAGCCTTGGTTCCTGAACCATCGACCATGGGAATGTTGCTACTTGGATTGCTCTCAATCGCTTTCATTCGCAAGCGATAGTTGAGCGTTGAAGCACAACGGATAATTGCAAAAAAGAAAAGAAGGCTCGCACTTGCGAGCCTTCTTTCTTTCTATCGATTGGGTCGGTACCGCTCCTACGCGGTTACTTCAATTGCTCGACTAACTTGGCTTTGAAAGATTTGTCGCTTGGGTGGCCTTGAGCAAGCACCTTGCCTTCACGATCCACCAATAGCATCGAAGGGATTCCCCGTACTCCATACTTGTCTGCAATCTTGGCTGTATCTTCACCAGCAAGGTGCACCCAGGGAAGATTATTTTCCTTCAGGTATTCTCGAAGAGCATCCAAATCCTGATCGAGACTGACGCCAACAATCTCCAAACCCTTTTGTTGATTCGCGTCATACAGCTTTTGAAGTTCAGGCATGGCAGCTCGACACGGCCCACACCACGTTGCCCAAAAATCGACAAGTACAACCTTGCCTTTTAATTCCGCATGCGTGAACGCTTGCCCATCGATCGTCGTACCGGTCAGCTCAAGTGGCTTACCAATAAAGTCGGCTGCTGCGACCGACTCGCGTGGACCAATGCGGCGCCCATATCGCTTTAGTTGCTTGTCGCTGCTCGCGACCAGAATAGTGCTAAGCTCCTTGAAATCTTTCTCTCGCTGCTTTTCGTCTTCTTTGAGATTGAGCATTTCTACCATGCACGATGCCATGCGAAGGTGTCGCTTCGCCAGCGAACCCTTGTCGGCTTTTTGCTGCTCGTTCAGGTAGGCGAGTAATTTCGCGTAGGTTTCGCCGTCGAATGCCTTCTTCTTCGAACCGGCGATGGCAAGTCGCTCTTGTGCATGGAAAACCAGACGCACTTTGATCTTTGCTGATGTTTCGTCAGCAAGCGATTTCGTTGCAACGAAGATCAGCTCGTCTGCCTGTTTGTCGCCAAGACAGGCGTCGCGGTGCAAATAGTCTAATTTTGCTTCCGCTGCGATTTCACGAAACCTCTGCTTCGCATTCCCATCCGCGAGAATCTGATCGGAAGCCATGACGATACCGTCACGAAATCCATCCCGAAACTGGATGCTGGGCGATTTGTCTTGCATCTCCAACAGATAATTAACTAATTCCTTGGCCCCCATTCCTTCTTCCGGCGCGTAAGGGTTGCGAGTCGATTCTTCCTCGGTAAGGTTTACCACCGACTCGATTTTCGAGTCTGCTTCCGTCTCCTGGGCAACTTCTTGCCAAGCGACCAATGCAATCGATTGTGATTCGTTCCCATCCAAGACGGCTCCGATCGCTTGGACATGATCCAAGCTGGCCGAATCGCCATCGTCAGGTGGACTGGCAGTTCGAGCCGCCGGCTCTTTCGAAGTCTCCACTGATTGCTCGGTCTTCATCTCCTCATCTGCTGCCGACTGGTCTTCCACAGGCTCGCCTTCGTCCGCAGCCTGCGCTTCGTCATCGGACGATTCGTCTTCAAAGTCGAGATCGAGCACGATCTCGTCGGCAGGTGCCCCAAGGACTTCGGCAAGTGCAGCGCTCAAGCGATGGCCGCGTGCATGAATAGCCGTCACCTTTCCATCTTTGCCAACCAGAGCGATGAAAGGAATCGTTTCAATTCCGCAGCGAACGGCATTGGGATTGGCGGAAATCCCAAGCTTCCCCGACTCACCAAATACCGTCGCCCACGGCAGTTTCTCTTTGTCCAAAAAAGCTTTGGCCTTCTCCATGTCGTCGTCAAGATTTACACCAACGACTTGGAGGCCTTTTTCGCCATAGCGGTCTAGATTCTCACGTATATTAACAAGCTCTTCGGTACAGGGCTCGCACCACGATGCCCAAAAATCGACAAGGACGACCTTGTCTTTGTACTGACTCCAGTCAAACGGTTCTCCGTCCAGCGTGCGACCAGAGATTTCCATGGGCTTGCCAACAAGCGACATTCGTTTTCCGGCGCGTTCCAATCCAGCGGTGATGACATCAACCATTTGACGTTCTTCCGGAGCCGCCGGTGGTTCGTCTGCGAGTTTTCCGATTGGAGCCGTCAGACGATCGTAGAGTTTCTCTGCGGTGTCTGTGTATCCGGAATTCTCGATCTGAAGTGCCGTGTTCATGATTCCGCCCAGGACTCCGACCGGCGGAGAAGTCGCCAAAACGGATTCCACATCGGATACTAGCTTGGCACCGTTGGGCTCCACCGCCACCATGAATTCGTTGACGATTTCACTGAGCCGTGCGACATGGCCTTCGGCAGCCAATTCGTTGGCCATCGCCACAATCTCTTCATCTTCATGACCAAGAAAAGCCTGCGAGATGGCTACGGAAGTTTCTGACGCTTCTTTGACGAGCCCCGCAGCAGCGAGGTATCGAGAGGCTTCACGCGTGATCTCAAACAAATCACGATCGCGTGGTTCGTCCCTCAGTAATTGTTTGAGATTGCCCATGACGGCTGCACCGTCCGCCTGTGGCGTCGTCATTAATTCGTCGACTTTCGCTTGGAACGTTCCAAAACGACCCGACCGAGCGTAGGCATCGTCTTCATTGGCGGCTAGTTCATTCGCATAACCGACAAACTTTCGAGTCCCCCCCTCGTAACCGATGTTCGCCAAAACGCGCAAGGACTCAAGCTTGAGTCTCGCTGCAAACGCACCAAACTCGGCTCGCTCTTCACTACCAAGAATCTTGTCAGCCGCAGCGACACGGCTAACCATGCGATCGGACAAGTCCTTGGTCTGTTCATTCTCGGTCGTCCCCACCGGAGCCTCTAATACCATCCGATCCATGAACTTCATAAGATCGACGGCCGAAGCCTCGGGAACAGGATAAGTCTTCGAGCCCAACTGCACGGGCGGTTCGGCTTTCTCGGATGACTTCTGCACCTGACTCACGGGGGCAGTGACTTCCGGCGAACTTGACGACGTGCATCCGGCTATCGTGACAAGGCCTACCAAAATTACGAGAATTCGAATGTCTGTGCGGCTCATAATAAACCCTGCTGTGACTGTTACCTTGAAATGGCTAACTCCGCATTCGATTTTACGGAAACGTTGCGATGGAAGCACCCCAATGCGAAATGTCAAGTTACCCAAAATGAAAAAAGCGACTCTGCCTGAAGTGGCACAGTCGCTTTTGTATGCGATTCTACACGGAAGCGGAACGCGCTGAACGTCCTATTGGGCTGGGCCCAGAAGTTTCTTCAGCAGCAACTCAAGGTCTTTCCCACGGGCATCCGTTGAAACGACTCGGCCGTTCTGGTCGACCAGCAAGCTGGATGGCAATGCAGAGATTCCATAGTGGATCGCCGTTGGATTGACCGTGCCATTGCCTTCGTGAAGTGTCACCCAAGGCATCGGGTTCTTATTCAGGTACTCATCAAGCTGGGGACGATTCTCGTCCATGCTGATCCCGATGACCTCAAATCCTTTTTCGTGATAAGCCTGATACGCTTTGCGAACGTTCGGCAGTTCCTTCATACATGGTCCACACCATGTTGCCCAGAAATCCACGAGCACGACTTTACCGCGGTAGGCCCGGAAATCGAAGGGCTTGCCCTCAACCGTTGTCCCTACGACTTGGATCGGATTGCCAACCAAATCGAGTCGTCGAGCCGCACCTGCCATGAGCTTCGAAAGCTCGAGAGCCATGGAATCTTTGCTGGTAGCCAAGACCTTAGAGAAGGTATTATAAGCCACGATGGCTTCCTTGGGCTTGCCGCCCATCTCAAGGCCTTCGGCGAACGTCACCGCGATATCCAAGTCATCGGAATCCAGTTCTGGATTGCGAAGCATGCTTGCAATAATTGACTGAAGCTGTTGCTGACGATCAGGTTTGATCAAGTGAACCTGCATGGCTTCTACAGCCAACATGTATTTGGCCGCGAACCGATAGTTGTCGGATGTTCGATCCTTCTCGCTTTTCAAAACGGCTCGAGCGACATCGTTCATCACCTTGGCGGCGACTTTTTGATACTCAGCCGCCATGGCTTGAGTCGACGGCTCGTAGGCAATCATCTCAGCCAGAAACTCAACCAACTCATCGGAGGTCGCACCCTTTGGTGGGGCAAACTTTAACTCCTCCACCCAGGGAATCTGTGGCTTTGCGGCAGCAGCTTTGGCCGCCGGGTTCGCTACGCCAGGTTTAGCCGCTGGCGCGCCAGCCTGTTGAGCAAAGGTTGGCAAGCTCGAGAGAATGAGACTGCCCATTACCGCTGTCTGTATCAAACGTGATGATACCCAAAAACGACTCATAACTGACTCCCGTGGCAACGCCGCGAAATGACATTCGATTAAACGAGTGCTAGCGTCAGCGCACTCGCATGCTTCTGGTAAATCGGAAAGTCAAACACGGATCTTCATTCCATCAACGTCGGAAGAGCGAATCCGAGTCGATTGGTAAAAGATAGGGGTGACGTGTTATGCGAATCTCGAAGAACGATAGCAACGCTATCGCAGAT
>CAYYHV010000338.1:0-8771 GCA_964471695.1 uncultured Pirellulaceae bacterium | reverse complement strand
CCTGATCACCGTCTCTCCAGAGCTTGGCGTCTTCTCCGAGCTCTCCAACCTTGTCCGTTATCTGCCGATTCAGTTCAAAGTCAAAATCGACCGTATCGCGGCTTTGCTCGACAATCGCGCTGTAAGATTTCAGCCGATAGGGAACGTTCAAGTAACCGAACGTCTTCTCCGTCAACATCGCATCGAGCTGATCAGGCTGGCGATCTCGCAATGCCTCAAGCAACTTGAGAAGGTAAATAATCTGATGGTCACCCCAATAGCCGTAGTTGCTCCACGGATCGTTTGGCTCAGGCACCTCCCAGTCCAATCCTTGATCCGTTACCCGATAGGGATTGTGACCGTCGACAGTCGAGCCATTTACGAACTTCGAGATGATGGATGGCAAGAATCCCGGATAACTAACAGTCAGGCCTTCCCAGTTCTGGAAAATATCACGCCAGTTACCTTGGTACTTCAACAGCGGATTGCCGTCTCGGTCTTTAAGTCGAATCGAAAAATGGTTCCAAGGACGGCTGGGGTCACCATGTCGACGACTGAATCGAATCGGCAAATACTCATGCGCCAAACGTACGAGATCCGCGCTCCCGGTGGACTTGATGGACTCGTGCAGCTTGCTAAGTGAGATATGCTGCGGCAGGTTACTTAGCAAGTCGCCGAACGCACTCGCAATCTTCTTACTTCTTAGCTCAATGCCGCGACGAAAGTCTTCTGTCGGAATTTCATAGTTCTTATCGAAGACACCACCGCGCATGTTATTGAAAAGCACATTGGAGAAATGGTGTACGTTGTTCATCGTATCACCGCACTCTTGCAACCCATCTGCGCTGGCAACATTCTGCATTAGCGACTCGGTTGCCTTGGCGAGTTCGCCATCAATCTGCTCCGCGTCTGGCGGGTCGCTGTCCAGACGAATTCTCAACTGCTCGACTTCGGAGTGATCCAATCCAACATCCGCGATTAGATCCCAGCGAAGTGATTCGCCTGGCTCGACGGTTTGCGCCTCGGACGAAACAAAGTAGTTACCGCGTTTCCCCAGCAACAGATTGGTTGACGTCAACGGCTCTCGGTTCTGGAACTGCTCGATAACCGACTCGTCAAGAGAATACTTCAGCCGCATTGCGCTCGATGCCCAAACCGTATTGGCTCGCAGAACTTCAGACGGACTTGTGCCATCAGAAATCGCCGCAGTCGCGCTGAATGTCGCCATGCCGGTCTTGGCGTCACGCTTTGATCGTTTGTATGCGTCTGCCAGGCAACTGTAATTCTGAGTCAGAAACTGGGTAACTCCCCACGGCAGTACATTCCGAAATCCATCCAGAAAGCTCAATCGAATCGACTCATTGCCATCATTCGTGACAGTGACTGTACGCACCCAGCCCAGAGCATCGGACGCAGCCCAGCGACTGCGATAAACCAGCCCACTCGGCTCGTGAATCTCCTCCATGGTGACTTGGTTGCCGACAACGTGCTTGTACATGTTACGCTGGATCGGCGGACCGCCCGGACGTTTCGCCACAAACGGCTGCCAATACTCAGAAGCATTGGAAACACCGTCAATCCACATCATTGTGGTCGGGCCCGTATGATGATGGGCATCATGAATTCGATCTACCGTCTCGTAGGGAAACAAGGACTCGTCGGCAGATACTCGCCCCGCAACCAGTCCACCACGACTCGACATGTACGACCATAGGTCGTAAGCGCTCACGACATTCACGAAGAATGGTGGCATGTGGTCGACGTCCGCGATTCTGTAACATGATTGGCCGTCCAAATTGACGAACCCACTTCCGCGGAATGAGCGTGTACCGACAGAGTCTGCAGATCTTCCAACAGCAAATGACATTGAATGCCCGAATGCAAGGGCTTCGAGTACTCAATCAATCCGACTAGTCACGCGACTGAGCCACCAGATTTGACGAAAAAACTCGACGGAGTAATTTCAAAATAACAGCCGCCTGCCCAATCTGCAACTTGTTACGCAATCTGTTTCATTATTTCACGACTATTTTTTCTTGGTTGACTTTTCGGGGCCGCCAGGTTGGTAAGAACAGAGCGCATTCGCCCGAACATCAACAAGTGAAAACCAAGTATTTTTCAGTTTTTTCCCTGCCATTAATTGGGCCTGATCCATGAAGTGGGGAGAACTCTTGTCCGTGCTCTGGCCGTAAGGAACCAATGAACCGGCTCTCACTCCGTCTTTTCCAAACTCAACGACCCCTAGATACGAAGCACCCACGACAGCATATCGGACGGGACGAATCCATCGGATAGTGGGAGTTGAATACGTCGTAAATATGACTCCCAAAGGTCCAGGCGCACCCGGGCTGAACACGGACTCGCGATTGGCATTAAATGAAACGGCTGCCTCAACGACTCCTTCTTTCTTGGTGAGGTGCTGCATCCTGTGAACTTTACCCCATGGCACTTTCCAGTCACCATGAATTTGCTTCAACTTGCGAGCCGCTTTCACCAATCCATTCAATCGGCTTAGGCGACTGGCAGCATACTCCTTGCGTATCGTCTCAGCAGGATAGCCTTCGCCATACAACTCGATATACCAAGCTTCACACAAAGTCGCAGCCGTCGAAGCTTCGGCGACTTTGCAATCCCAGTCAAGAAGATGCTCCAAGTACGGCCGCACCTTTTCTGCGAGCGGGGGATTGTCCGACACCAATCGCTCCATGTCTCGTTGAAATCTCGGCAACTCGGTCAATGGCCAGTAGAGTGTCGTATCGAAAGCCAAGCTTTGAAAATCATCAAACGTCAAATCGCGAGCCGAACGAAGAATCTTTCTCGACATTTTGGCTCGACGTTTGTCTTCGTCTCGATCCTCGAACATATATGCGGGAAAGTCACCGCGGCTTGGATTCCCCTCATCAGTCGTGAAAAATGGACTGGTATTGCAGTTCTGCACATAAGCCGACGGTGGATTCAGAACCTGTGGCAAATCGTCAAAGGCATAAATGCCTTTCCACTCGGTAGCCGGATCATTGCCGTTCACCGGGCTTCGCCAATTGAAACGTTCATCGCGAATCGGGATGGCACCGTTGTAGGCATAGAATATGTTGCCTTCGCGATCGGCATAAGCCACGTTAAACATCGGGATCGCGCAGTGGCGCATCGCGTTGTACCACTGCTTCAAATTCGTGGCGTGGATCATTTCATATGCCTGGTCGACTCGACCAAGATCAAACATGGCTGCGATGCGCACAGCCAATCCCGTCGTCTCGTTTTCGAAACGCACGACAGGGCCGTGATGCGTCTTGCGGAATCGAAACTTGTGCTCGACCAGAGACTTGCCTTTTCTAACCAGGATCGTGTCTTCCCATTCCTCTGCGGTGCGTGTTTCGTCGCCATACTTGTAGGCCAATATGCCATCTGACCGTTTGCCCTCAAATTTGACTCGAAAAACATCCGCAACATCAGGTTCATTGACGGTATAAGCCCACCCAAGATGCTCGTTGAAACCTAGCGTTGGAATTGGGTTCCCATAGAAGCACCCACCAGAAAAGTTTGTGCCTTCATCGCTAATAATGTGTGCTTCGTAGAATTGCCCCGATCCATACCAGGGTTGGTGGGGATTGATCAGCAGCATCGTGCTGCCAGCCTTCGTGCGCTTGGGACCAATTGCCCATTGATTCGATCCGGTCGCTGCTTGCACCGCAGCCTCAAAGGACTGAGGGTTAGGGCGTCCGGCATGAGCCTTCCCATAAACAAAATCGAGCAACAGATAGCGATCCATCGCCAGAACATAGTAGGGCTCGAAATGATGAATTAGTCGAGGCTTTACTTCCGCCTGCGTCGCGAGAAAGTAGTTGATTCCGTGCGTGAACGCAGCCAACAATTTCTGGTGCTTCGGCGACAGTCGTTGGTAGTCGTCACGAGACCTTCGAGGGACTTCAAAGACTCGATTGAGCGTGTCACTTCGCAACGATTTCTCACCAGCAATCTCGGAGTAGCGCCCAAGGGAATGAATGCAGTTGTCCTCGACTTGCCAAAAATAGTCCTCAGACTGAACATAACCCATGCCAAAAATCGCGGCTTCGTCGGTCTCGCCGTGAATATGCGGCGAGCCCCACTCGTCGCGATAAATCGTGACTTGCTTCGCCAGTCTCAAGTGGATTGGCTCCACCTTGGCAACTTCGTTTGGACTGGCCGCCAATGCCACATTTTGCGCGCAAGTGACGGGTGCGAAACAGCTGAAGAAGGTCAGTGTAAGAAAGCAGTACGAAACTCGGGTGAACAACGGCATAGTAGACTTCAATCCGACTTGAAAGAAAGAACCGCCTGAAATCAATACTTTATTCCCAGTCGGCGATAGACGAACCCTAACAGCCAGAGCGGACCAATCAACAAGAACTTCAAGTCATCGACAAATGCCGGCTTTTGCCCTTCGATTTTGTGCCCCACAAACTGACCGATCCAAGCAACCACAAATACGATCATTGCCAGCGTGGCAAGGTTGGTAAAACCAGCTTGCTCACACAATACGATCGCTCCAACGATCAATCCCCAAAACAGGATCATCCCTACGCCGAGCGATACGGAAAGGCGCAGGTAGAAAATTGACGAAACCGAAAGCAATACCAACGACCAGTTGAACCAGGGTGCAACACTAAGAATCGTCGCAGGAACGGGCATCGACCAAAGTAGAGCAATTAAACTGAATACGATTGCCGGTATGCAGATCCAGTGCAGCAGCTTGTTCGTTTCGTTTTGATGGCAAACACCGTACGCTTCGAACCACTCGTCGGCCGTTCTTGCCATTTTGGGTCTCCAACGCATTGAGATTCTCTGTTGTGATGGCTCCACCATATCTACAGTTGAGCAGCGACGACAAGAAGCGTGGCAAAAAAAACGACTTCCGTGAGAATTCTCACGGAAGTCGAGTGATTCAGCTAGTAGCGAGTCACGTCGCCGAAATTAGCGACGACGAATGATTCCGATCATTGGAATCATGCAAAGCAAAGCCATCAGGCCAGCCGAAGGTTCAGGAACGGTCGTCAATACGCCGCCTAGAACTGCGTCACTGGCTGCGAAGATTGGAGCACCCGCAGCGTCCATCAACTGGACTTCCGCGATCTGCATACTATTTGCAGCAGCAGCGTCTTTCACAGTTGGAAATACGATGACGTAGTTATCGTAAGCCGCGGCAGCAGAAAAACCGACAGTTGCCGAGTTTGCCGCATCGAGTACCGTGTCACCACCTGCATTGCGTGAGGAAGGAAGCGTGATGGCGTCAGAGGCAATCAAGGTCATACCAGTAACGGTGTCGCCCGTAGTCATGGCCGCAAGGGCGCCGTTCACACCGTAAACGGAGAAGCTGGCTGGGTCACGCTCTTCAGCGTCATTGGCTGTCCAGACGGTGATTCCACCTGGAACGGCGTCAGAAGCAGGAGAAACAACAACACCCGCGTAGGTGTCTGTGAAGTTCAAGTATTTTTGGCCAACACCATCGATGGCAAAGACAGGAGCTTCCCCGCCGGGCCATTGATTAATGTCGCTATCACAGCAACCGTCCATTCCGATGGTGAATACTTGCCCGAATGCAGGCACAGCGAACAAACAGATTGACAGAATGGTAAGCAGTTTACGCATAAGTTTCCCCTGGTCTAAGAATCAGTAGTTCTTCCTCGAACTAGCAACGAATCGAATAGGCTGAGTCACTCTCACCCCAATAAAAAAACGGAATGCAAACCTTGTGATACAAGGTTTGCATTCCGCTTCTTGTTTTTGGTACTGCAGTGACTGCTCGAGATCTGAAGTCAAAGGGACGAGTTGAGCCCCGAGTATACCCGCCAGCCGTTCAATCCCAACCTACCAATCTTCACAAAACACACAATAAATACCATTCAAACCGTCGGATTTCATTTACCAAGCCCCGGCTTTGACCTATTCCTCCGACTTTAGAACGCATTTCAGTTACTGCGGAATCGCAGTAAGATTCGAGAATGCAGAGTATTTCACGGACATTGGCTTTGGGGCTTCTCGTATCCCTTTTCGGTTGTTCCCACCAAACCGAACCTATCGACTCGAAGTTGCCGACCTTAAGAAAGCCCGAGCGATCCGTCGCCAGGGCCTCATCGACTGAAGTAGCCCCCACCCCCAGTCGTGCTGCGCCGGTCGTGCCTGGAACTAGTTTTTCCGCGCCAGTCGATGACGCGCTCGCCGACGGGTGGGAAACCGAAGAATTTTCGTCGGCTGCCGGTGCGGTTCTCAAGAAGATCGCAAGTCACCTTCCTGGTGCCGATCCTCCTACGGATTCACAACTGGAAAAATTACTTTCGCCCGATGCAACATTCCCTCCACTGCGGCCAACGAGGTTGGTTGATGAATTCAACGACGCCGCGTTTCTCGTGCGCCGGGAGGACGCATCACAACAGCCCGATGGCTTGCAAGGAATTGCTACGTTTCAACGCCAGCTTGAACAATCATTAAGCTTCGTTGAATCACCCAGGGACGTTCACACAAAAGTCAAAGTGTTTCGAGTCGATCAAAATGACGCCAATCTGGTGACCTCTGCCTACATGCAGACTTGGGGCGCAAGTGCGACAGGCGGATTCCAATCCAACTCGATCTGGGATTGTGAGTGGCAGATCGACAAAAAAAAACTGCGACTGCGTTCTCTGAAGATTCGAGATTACCTTGAAGTCGTTGGGCAAGCTTCCAAGTCGGGCGGTCTTATGTTTGCTGACTGCACGAACTCCGTCGTGGGACACTTACCTGCCTTCCAACAGCAACTTCGTCCAAGCGTCGACCAGTGGCTGAATACGATAGAGATTCGATTCCAGATCAACATCGGCGGCTGGGAAGGCGTTTCGCTGGCCGACGTCAATGGAGATGGACTTGATGATGTCTATGTTTGCCAACCCGGTGGCTTACCCAATCGTCTTTTTGTCCAACAACCTGATGGAACGTGTAGCGATCAGTCCAAGGCATCGGGAGTCGACTGGCTGAACGAATCCCACGGCTCGCTGTTTGCCGACCTCGATAATGACGGCGATCAGGATCTCGTGCTGGCAGTGCATGATGGATTAGTCCTCATGTCGAATGACGGCAATGGCAAGTTCACGACCGCAGCCGGTAAGGCATTTCCGGCTGCCGTCCCCTACTCTGTCTCGGTCGCGGACTACGATGTCGACGGAGACCTGGATATTTACGCAGCGTGCTACGATCGCCGCGCCGGAGTAAACCGCCACCGGCTGTTTGCCAAAGCGATACCCTACCACGATGCGAACAACGGCGGACGCAACGTGTTGCTCCAGAATGTATCAACGAGCGATGCGGCAAAATGGGATTTTCGCTACGTCACAACCCATGTTGGCTTAGACGAGAATAATCGACGATTCAGTTACGCCAGCTCCTGGGAAGACTACGACAATGATGGCGACTTGGACCTCTACGTCGCAAATGACTTTGGCCGCAACAATCTCTACCGCAACGATGACGGCATGTTCACTGACGTCGCCGCTCAAGCCGGTGTTGAGGACATTTCGGCTGGGATGTCTGTTTCATGGGGCGACTATAACAACGACGGACTGATGGACATTTACGTCAGCAACATGTTCTCGTCAGCCGGAAATCGCATCGCGTTCCAACGCAAATTCCAGTCAGGCGCGCAATCCGGCACGAAAAAATACTTCCAGCGGCACGCACGTGGAAACACACTGTTCGAGAATGCTGGCGACGGCACGTTTCGCGATGTCAGTCAACAAGCCGACGTCACACTAGGTCGCTGGGCCTGGGGCTCTCGATTCCTCGACTTGAATAACGACGGGTGGCAAGACTTGCTCGTTGCCAACGGCTTCCTGACTCAAAATGATAGCGGAGATTTGTGAAGTCTCTATTGGCGACAGGTCGTGTCGCAATCACCGCTGACTGCTGATGTGGATGACGCCGTAGTCAAAAAGTACCTCGATGCGTGGGAACCACTCCACCAAAGTATCCTGACGGGCGGATCGTTTAGCGGTCGCGAACGCAACTGCTGTTTTTTGAATACCGGTTCACAGAAGTTTGCCGATGTCTCAGCAGCCAGTGGTTTGAATCACATTGAAGACGGTCGAGCCATTGCCGTCACCGACTGGGACCACGACGGCGATCTCGACCTCTGGATTACCAATCGTAACGGCCCGCGATTAAAATATCTCCGCAACGATATGCCTACCAAAAACCGATCCATCTCAATTCGATTGGAAGGCGATCCCAAGCAAGGTTGCCCACGCGATCCAGCCGGAGCCCGCGTGACACTGCAAGTCAAAGACGCCGCCGGCAGATCTTCGACTCGGGTTCAGTCGCTCTATCTGGGTGACAGCTTCATCAGCCAATCGTCGAAGTGGTTGCAATTTGGCATCCAGGCTGATGAACAATTAGAAAGTGTTAGCGTGCGATGGCCAGGCAACGTCGACTCCGAACCCACTGACGCAATCACAGTTGGTGGAAGATTCCGGGTAAAACAGGGCACCGGAAAAGCCGTCCCAGCCATACAACGTGCCAAGAGCGTCCAAGCGTTTCCTCACGATCCGTTACCGCCAATACCACTGACCGATGCTGGGCGACTCAAGCTGACGCTGCTGCAGAATCCCATTAAAGAGTTTGCGTTCCTCAACACAAATGGAAACAGCGAAAAACGTGTCGCGCCACTCAACAAGCCGCTGTACGTTGTCTTCTGGGCGAGTTGGTGTAAGCCGTGCCTTGAAGAGATGCAGGAAATTGCAGAGGCGAATATTCAATCAGCCGAAGTCATCGCCATCAATATCGAGTCGGCGACT
>CAYYHV010000337.1:426-8788 GCA_964471695.1 uncultured Pirellulaceae bacterium | reverse complement strand
CCGGAAAGTTTGCCAGGTGCGATTCGTCAACGTGACACGCCCAGAAACTATCTACCAAGTCCTCACCGCAGAGCAGGCGGCTTCGGGAATCAAGGAACCGTACGAAACGGGGCTGGATATGTTTGAAGCGGGCGATTTTAGTGCTGCCTGCCAACAGCTTGCCAACATCATCAACCAGTATCCCGATGATGGTCCGACGCTTTTGTTACTCGCTCGGGCTGTGGACGCGCTGCGGAATGATGAGTTGAAGCATGATCCTGTTTGGACGCTGAATCATAAGTAATCGCAGATATGTAGGCAGCGAACGATGTCGCCATATTGCTGGGACGGGGCAACCGTTTCGTGAACGAAACTGCGGTTTGTGGTTATGCGCAAAAGATGATTGGCGACTAAAATTTCGGCATCCTCATGGCTCGCTTATGGCGCCCAAGAAGCTGGCGAAAAATTCCGGCCAGGGATGCACTTTATCCCAATTCTTGCTGCATCGCCGTAACCAGCGATTCGATATGGGACTCAGTCGTGTAGGCGTGAGCTGATATTCTGACAAACTTTCGTTGATTCCAGTTTGTGATCGGCACTTCGACTTTGTGATGATCGTAAAGTCGCTGCTTAAATTCGGTATCGGTATCGGCAGGAATCTCAACCAACCCCATTTGTTGAAAGAACTCGTCCGCGTGAACCCGTGAAGCGTGAGATGTCTGGTCGCATCTGCTAACGGCCATGCGGGCCAACTCTTGGGCTCGTTTTTGAATTTCCAGAACGCCATTATCCCGCAGGTAGCGAATTGCAAACGGAATCGTCAGGTATCCAGCAGGGTCGTGAGTCCCTAGCCATTCATGGATGTCGAGGAAGTCGTGTCCAAGGTCAAAAATCTTGTCCTTTCCCCATCCCCAGCCGACAATCAGGGGCTCGATAAGATGCTGCTTGTCGGCTCTTGCAAAGAACAGGGCCGTGCCCTTGGGGCCACACATCCATTTGTGACAGGTCGCCGTATAAAAGTCTGCACCAAGCTCGTCTAGATCGACGGGAATTTGGCCAGGAGCATGGGCTCCGTCAACCATCGACAGTATGTTTCGCTCGCGAGCCCTTCGGCAAATCTCAGCAACAGGAATCGTTAGCGCCGTAGGTGACGTAATATGGCTGATAAAGATCAGCTGCGTCTTGTTGGTTACGCCGCCCCAAAACTGATCGACGATTGATGCATTCGATTCGACGGGTAGTGAGATCGTTTGCTTGACGATCTTGAAGCCCAGTTTCTCGGACATAAACTGCAGTGCAAACTGGCAGGCCCCATACTCATGATCGGAAATGAGGACTTCGTCGTCCGGTGTGAGATTGAGAGAACGTGCGATCGTATTGGCAGCAAACGTCGGGTTGGGTACGTAGACGACTTCGTGAGCGTCAGCGCCCACAAAGTCGGCAAGCGAAGCGCGGGCGGCTGCGAGCAAGTCTGGAAGTTCACGTTGCAGAAACCGTACCGGTTGGGATTCGAGTCGTGCTTGAAGTCGTTGGTATTCATCGAATACAGCCACGGGGCATGCCCCGAACGAGCCGTGGTTTAGAAACACGACATCGGGTTCGAGCATGAATTTCATGGTGGCAACAATTCACAACAAATAACTTAACGACGCACGTAAATCTTGTTCGCGTCCACCATCAACATCCCAACCGTTAGTTTGGCTTTGCCCTGAATGACGACAAGTTCTTCGCCGCTCAGTTCGAATAGCTTACGTGCATCCACTTCAACGGTTTCACCAGCATCTTGGAACTGGACGTAGGCTTGAGCCAACGCGGCTTTTTCTTTTGCCTTGTTGCAGAATGGACAATCGTGATCCTCACCCCCATGGGCTTCGACATGTTCGGCAAGCTCTGCCGCTGCGGCCGGGTCGCACATGACAAAAGATGCCTTGTCTTTTTCCCAAGGGAAAGTCGGATTGTTCTTGTCGACGACTCCGCCGATGCGGCCGAGGAGTGTGACGTCGACGGGTTGGGTGCTGATCGTTTCTTCGTTTTTGCCGTCTTCTTTGTTGTCCGCAATTAACTTGTCACGAAGCTCTTCGATCCCCATCACTTCCGTAGGCTCATCGGCCAGCGTGAACGCCGTCTGCAGTTCTTTGACTTTGTTGGGATCCACGCCCGCTGTCGTCGTGGATGAATTGAATTCGCACCCGACGAGAGAGGCGGCGACACAAAGTCCAGCAGTAAGGAGAGTGAGTGATCGGGCTCGCATGACAAAGACTCCGCAACGAATCGAATTAATCGTAAAACCAAGAGCGGTCAGGTTATCAAAAGTACGCTCAAACCCCTACGCATGTTCAATCGGAACCTAATTACTCGGGGAAAAACTTGCGAATCGTCTCATCGGATGGAGGAGGCGTGATCAGCGACACGACAATCAGAGCCACTGCGCTTGCGAAAATGGCTGGTGTGACAGGCATGACTCCATTACCCCAAGGCGTATCAATGAAGTATTCACCGCCGTACCCTGATTTTTGAAAGTAGTAGAACCAAACGGCAATGGCCGCCAGAATCGATGCAATGGCTCCCGCCTTGGTGGCTCGTTTCCAATAAACGGCGGCGACGACCAGCGGGAACAGGGCGGAAAAACCGCTGAAGCACCAGACCGCCAGATCGAAAACGTTGGCTCCATTTCGCATGGCGAGCACGGCCAGTACGTAAGTGAATGCGACGATCGCGATAACAAAGACACGGGCAATCCATATCTTCTGCTTTTCGTCAAAGCGGTCTTCGCCGGCTAGGTGAAGCACAATATCGTTCGTGAAAATCGTACCCAGGCAAAGAAACTGACTATCGAGGCTGGACATAATCGCCGCCAAAATGCCAGCGGTTAACAATCCGGTGAGGTACGGGTTGCCAACAAGTTTTGCCAGCATGTTGGAAAGTACGGCCGCAGGAGGGATTCCCGGTGGCAACAAGCCACTTGCCCATGCACCAATCAATACGCAGGGAATCCAGACGATCATGATAAACAGCGGGTGCGCAACCAATGTTAACTTAAAGCTTTGGGCGCTGCGGGCTGTCAGCCAATGTTGAAAAAGATGGGGGAACATTCCCACACTCAGTGGAATGAACATGTAGGTCATAAACATCAACGGTGGGATGCCGAGTTCTCGTTCGAACTCGACCAGTTCTCCCGATTTGGGATTTTTCTTATTGAACAATGCCGTAACCACGGTGCGCATCAGGTGCGGGTGCTTGCCCGCGAGTTCGGGGGCTTGGGATTTGTCCTTGAGTTCTCCGATCGGTTTGGGAGCCGCGAGTTTGACGACTTGGCCGTCGACGATTTCATAATTCTGAACGATCTTGCCATCGTCGGTCACTGTGGCAACCACGTCCGCGGCTTGCTTCAGCCCACCAAGGCTCTGATAGATATAGACGAAGGCAACGACGCCCATGGCCATGAAGACGATCGTCTGAAAGGTATTCGCCCAGGCGGCTCCGCGCGATCCGCCAGCGAAAACGTACATCAATACGATCAGGCAAACCGCCAGCCCTGAAAGCCACTTGGGAATTCCACCGGCGAATTGAGGAGTCGCCACGTTGGGAAACAACTCCGGGAACGCGCCCGCTGTTACTGGGAGGATGGTGCTGCCGGCTCCAATGACGCCAATCAACAAATAGGGGATCACCAACCCAACGAGGATGGGAAACAGTAAGTATCCCATCAGTGGACTCTCGAATCGTTCGCGAAAGTATTGAATCTGAGTCACATAGCCATACTTCTTGCCAAAGACCCATAAGCGAATCCCAATCAGGAAGAATACGCCAGCGTGAATCAAGCCGCTGATCGAAGCCATTAAACCGTAAACGCCGATTCCGCGCTCAAAGCTTTTGCCGGTTGAGCCCACCAAGGCAAAAGCCGTCATGGTGGTTCCGAACACACTCATCAAGAGTAGAACCGGACCAATGGACTGCGATGCGACAAAGTAGTCCTTACTCGTTCCCTTGAAAAAGCGATTGCTCAACAAGCCGAGAGACAGAAGCAAAGCCATGTACGCGATGATGATGATCAGAGGAATCATGGATGGAATCGTCGCTTATGAGGAAGGTGTGTGCGAAAGTCGAGCCGACGGGCGTTTAGTCGTCAGCCATGGCTTCGATGTGAGCGGGCCAGGCAAAGTTCATCGCCCATCCCCACAGTGCCGCGGAAGCCAAAGAGTAACCGGCTTGGTAAGCAAGCCCGACAGGCACGAACCCGAAGAGCAGATTCTCATTGTCCCAGAACCAAAAGTCCTGATGGAGAACCAGCAGGATTAACGCAGCGATCCACAATAACCGTGAGGATCGAGGAGGTTGATTTGACATGTTCTGTCTCGAAATCCAAGGGATCGCGGGTTTGCAACGGGTTTGCACAGACAGAATGAGAAACGTCAGAACGCTCTGCGTCAAGGGTGATTGAGTTTGCTATTCCTAACAGCAACCCGTTTCGCCAGAACAGTCGTCGTTACCAATCACCGACAGCACTTCCAACCCACACTTATCCGGAGCCAGGCAAGCTGTGCGTTTCGCAACGAGTCTGAACTGCAGCTTCCCTTCAACCATTGTGGCGTTATCAATTTCGAAAACGGCAATCGAGTCGGTTTGAATTTCCAACTCGACCGGTAGATCGTCATCCAAACCCAACGCTGCAGCTTTGTCGAGAATGCCAGACAATTTAGAAGCAGTCAGTCGATGGTCGAAGTCACTTGCTACGTAGGTTTGCAGGACGCAAGAATGGAGGGAACGTCGCGTGCCACCACAATCGACAAAATCCTTGGTGACTTTTCCGACTTCGGTCACATGAAAGTGTGGAGCCAGGCAGTTGCCGTTAGCAAATTGAAATCCGAGAACCACGTTGGGGTTTTCATTCAAACGTCGTCTAAAGTCAGCAATATTCATTTCTGTCTCCGCCAAGTTACGTCAGCAGAAATATATCATCTCCGCGACCAATGTAGGATGGGGCCGAGGCAACGAACCACGGCGCCAAACGGAAAGGCAGGAATCCAGTCCGCCGCATCACATCGCTGATTGTTTTGCGGCCGCGATGGCTGGTTCTAAATCGTCAAAGATGCGGCCGGCGCCGTCGTAGAAGACGCGGCCGATGAGGATGTCGGTCAGGTTGCCCTGATGCATCGGGTGCTCTTTCATGAACTGGCCGAAACTGAATTCATTGGAGTAATAGGCGTCGACCAGTTTTTTGACCCATTGCGCGCCTTCCTTGAATTCATCCGTCCAACTTCCCAACATTGCGGCTGAAAGGTCGTTCGTCTTGAAGCCTTCGATGACGCTGTCGGCTGCCATTTGGCCTGTTTTCAAAGCAAAGAAGACGCCCGAGGAGTAAATCGGGTCGATGAAGCCAAACGCATCACCAATCAGAACCCAGCCCTCGCCGGCGTGACGAGTCGTCGTGTAAGAAAATTCCTTGGCGACTCGCAAATCGCTTACCATTTCGGCCCCTTTGACTCGTCGAGCCAGAGCAGGGCAGTTGCCGAATTCTTCGCAATAGGCGTCGGCTGGTGAGGGGCGAGATTTAAGAATGTATTCATAGTCACCGACCAACCCGACGCTTGTAATGTCGTCTGACAAAGGAATGTACCAGAACCAGGCTTCTTTGGATTCTGTATGCAGAATCAACGTCGCGCCGCCGTGTTGTCCTTCAACACGCTCGGCTCCTTTGAAGTAGCTCCAGATCGCTGCCTTTTTCAGTTCAGGCATGACGCGTTTCAAGCCGAGTTTGTTGGCAATCAGCGATTGCTGTCCTGTGCCGTCAATCACGACTTTTGCTGAGACGTGAGTTTCCGTACCATCGTCAGCTTGCAGTTTGACGCCGCGAGCCGTATCGCCGTCGAACTGGATATCCATGACCCGCGTTTCATCAAAGCAATCGGCGCCTTTTTCGCGTGCGTTGTCAAATAGCATCTTGTCGAAATCGGCTCGCTCGACTTGCCAAGTCTGCGAGTGGTCGCCTTGATCATGCTTGTCGAAAAAGAAAGGCTGCGATTCCTTCCCATTGCCGCTGACAAACTGCACGCTGTACTTTTTGACGAATTTGCTGGATTGAAGCTTCTCAATCAAGCCCAGTCGGTCGAGCGTCCAATAGCATTCCGGCATCAGCGATTCGCCGACGTGAAATCGGGGAACTTTCTCCCGCTCGACGAGCAGTGTGGAATGACCGGCCTCAGCAACAAGTGCTGCCGCAGTACAACCGGCTGGGCCACCGCCCAGTACCACGCAATCGTATTCCGGTTTGATCATGGTGATTCACATCTGAATATGGGATTGGCGGCAATCCGGCGGAGCCGCGATGTTTGTCTGATTCTCATTATAGGTCGGCGAGGCCGCATCGACGACTTTGGGTTTGGTACGAAAAAGCCAGTGAAGTGCTCGGATTTTGCGACGGAGCTCAGGATTTTAGTCGAGCAATGACTTCGAACAGTTCGATGGCGGGTTCTTCGTTGACATGAATCAATGCGGTTCGGCCATAGGTTTTGAGTCCCAACGGCAGTTGCATAATATCCGCGAGAGGCTGCGAAGGTGTGCACTTCCAAGTGCCGACCAATTCGACGGTTCGCATGACATTTTGTTCGATCAAAATGCGACCGAGGGGAGCTTCCTGATTGCGAATCCGTTTCCAGGCGACTTGTGGAATCAACTGATGGTGCAACCGTACGACGCCGAATTGAACGACTACGTCATCGGTGATTCGTCGAAGTAAAATCTTCCGTGAATAGTGTTCATCGGTCTCGTTGATATCGAGGACTTCGACCGAGACCAACGTTTTGTGGTGGGACTCAACGGCCACCGTCATATGTGCGTTGTGCACGAGCAGCGTTTGGTACGGCTCGGGCACTTGTTCATAAGCGACTTGGGAAAGATCGCAGACCGAGGACGGGTCGTCGTAGAACAACTCCATTAGTTGACGGGCATCAGGAGTCGGTTTGGCTGGAATGTTCGACATGCGATGTCGCTACTCTACGGGAACGATGGAGACCGAGTCTTAGGTGGGAGTCGCCGGAGCCACGATGTCGAGGGACGGCATCATAATCTCGGGCGCGTTTTCGCTTGGCCGATCCAGTACCGTATCAATAAGGTAGTAAAGCAAACGACGCAGCGAATCCGGTTCGATTTCATCGGCAATCGCTTCGGCCCGTTGTTGATGCTTGTCGACCAACCGATCCGCCTTCTCAAAAACGCCAGCTTCGTGGTAAAGCTGACGGACTCGGTTGATTCGATGCGAGGCGTCTTGTTGGTCTGCGCCTTCGCCGACCAGCGACAGGAGTTCTCCCTGGTCTTTTTCGTTTAGGGTTTCCAACGCCAATGCCCACAGGAGTGTTGGTCGACCACCAAGGACGTCGCCGCCGGCGGATAGTTTATTATCTTTGTCGCCCTGCCAGTCCTTGAGATCATTCAAGATTTGAAATCCGACACCAAGGTTGCGAGCGAACAACTTCAGTGGTTCAGCATAGTTCGTCGCATCGCCAGCCAGTCGGGCGCCAGAATATAACGCCGCCTCAAAGGCGGGCGACGTCTTCAACGCGTAAATCTTTAATGCATCGAGCGGTTTTAGTCGCTTGTCGCCTGCGTCACGCCATAACAATTCGGCGCCTTGACCTTCAGACAGTTTCATATGGGCGTTGGCCAGACAATCCAAAATGTCGCCAGCCACGTCGGGCCCCAGCGATCTGGATTCGCGGCTGACCAACCGATAACCCAAACCAATCATATAATCGCCCACGTTGATCGCCGTCGGGACGCCGAAGCGACGATGCACCGTCGAGTCACCATAGCGATGTTCGTCGTCATCCTGAATATCATCGTGAACCAACGACGCTTTGTGGAAGGTTTCAATCGCCAAAGCAGCGCGCCGAACGCTGTCATTGAGCTCGCCGAGGTATTCCGCTCCGTTGGCTTCGGTTGCGTTACCCCCGGTTAAGGCATCGTGCACAGCCAGAGTAATGAAGGGACGCGAATACTTGCCGCCCTTGGAGAGAAAGTCCAATGCGATGGATTCGGTTGCCGCGATGGGATTCTTCAGGACGGTATCAGGATCGGCGGTTTCGACCGTAATTCGCTGTGGTTGAACCAGTCGATGAAGTGTCGTCGTATCAAACATCTGTCGTGATTCACGCATAAGATGGACGTACGATCGGGTGGTCGTCGTTTTGGCGGTCGGTTGAATGTTGATCATGTCGTGCACCCAGTCTTCGTCGACGGAGGTGTTGCGACAATCGCTGGATAGCAACGGGATCGCCATGCACGGGATTCCGGCCAGCAGAATCTTGTCGATGGGTTTTTCAAGAACGTTGAGACAAGCCACGCCTACGATCTCGTCAACATGGCCACTGACGTTGATCTTTAGAAC
>CAYYHV010000337.1:0-416 GCA_964471695.1 uncultured Pirellulaceae bacterium | reverse complement strand
CGAATTCGTCATAGTCTGCTGGGCAGCCTTCGGCGTGCTTCAAGCAGTGCGGCAACAAGAACAGTTTTCGTTCCGGCGGAGTCGAGGCGACTTGCTCTCGCCAAAACTCGGTCGCCAGTACAACCATCATCCAGCCGACGAAGCCCTCAGGTTGGCCCAGTTCGGCAAGAACCTCTCGAGCCAGCGTTTCCATTTGGTCTTTGGTCAGCGGATTCGAATGGTCGAGGGAATCTGCGACTTGACGACAATGAGCCCGCAGTTGCGTACGCAGCTCTTTCGTTTCCGGGACCAGCTTCAAATGAGCTGTCTTGCGCCGGCGTGACCGTCGTGGTTTTTTGTCGTCAGAGTCAGAAGTCGAATCGGTGGGGAGATCAGCTGTTGCCACGGAGCGCACCTGCTTAAATGTTGCTCATTCC
>CAYYHV010000336.1:0-8827 GCA_964471695.1 uncultured Pirellulaceae bacterium | reverse complement strand
GTCGGAATTCGACGCTGCCCCAACGTGATAAACACCACGCCCACGATCACCGCGATAAAGAGGAATGCCAATATGATCAAATGCTCGATGTGAATCTCACCGCTGGAGAAACCACCGCCGAGTGTAAAGTTCGCTTGATTGAGCAACTTCCAACCCGCTAACGGCATGCGTGCGAGGATACCCGCCATAATCAGCAAACTGATACCGTTGCCGATACCGTACTCATCGATCTGCTCACCCAACCACATCAGGAAGATACTTCCGCAGGTCATCGTAAGAATGGCTGTCCACTGCCAACCAAACCCGAGTTGGCCCGAGGCGTTCAAAAAGTCGGCATGTACCTTGCCCTGCGCCATTACAAAGAAGTTCACATATGCCCAACTTTGGAACAGACAGAGAATAACTGTCGCATACCTCGTGTACTCGTTGATCTTCTTTCTACCAGCCTCGCCTTCCTTCTGAAGGTCCTCGATAGGCTTCCAAACACTTCCCAGCAGCTGAAAGATAATCGACGCCGAAATGTAGGGCATGATGCCCAAACCGAAGATCGTTGCTTGACTCAAGTCGCTGGCACTGAACACGGCCGCGTGTTCAACAAACTTCCCAAACCCGGACTTGCTGCCTTCCGCTGCGGCAGCCGTCGTGGCTTGATCAATGATCGGGAGCGGAACATGCCAACCAACCCGATAGATTGCCAGAAAGAGCAACGTAAGAAGAATCTTCGTACGCAATTCGGGAATTGTGAAAACGACGCGCAGTTTTTCCAGCATTTGATCGCTCCGTCATGGTGGGCGAGTCTACGAAAGTGTGACTCGCTCCGAATGATCTACCGTCCGTAACTCAGGACAGCTTTAACCGGTAGGGATTGTGTTTGACAAGCCCAAGAAGAACCACGTCATCCCGTTGAAGGACAATCGAGGCCTATTTGGACGCCTTTTTGTCTTTTCGCGGGCTCTTGACAGCAACCGGAGTGCGACCTGGCAGCACGACAACCTTGCCGCCAGCCTTTTCGATGGCTTCCGACGCCGATTTACTGAAGCGGTGAGCCGAAACGGTAAGCTTCTTCGTCAACGTGCCGTTGCCAAGTACTTTCAACAAATCGTAACGATGCTTGACGACCGACTTCTCTTTCAAGCTCTCTGGTGTCACTTCTTCACCAGCTTCGTAGAGACTCTCGAGGTCGCCCGTATTCACGATGGCAACCTTCAAGGCCCACTTGTTGTTAAAACCACGCTTCGGGATGCGCCGAATCATCGGCATCGCACCACCTTGGAACGTGACTTGACGCGACCAACCGGCTCGCGACTTTTGTCCATTGTGGCCACGCGACGATGTCTTACCGTGCCCCGAACCCGGACCACGACCGACACGACGGCGTTTCTTGTTCTTCTGAATCCCGCGATTTACTTCGTCCAGCATCATGATAGGACAACTCCTCGCAATCGTTCGATATCCTGCTGTGTACGCAACTGCTGCAGGGCATCAATCGTAGCCTTAACAATCGTAACAGGATTCGAAGTCCCGTAGCTCTTCGTCAAAATGTTTTCAATTCCCGCGGCTTCACAAACCGAGCGAACCGCGTCACCAGCCTTGACACCGGTACCAGGCCCAGCGGGTGCGAGCAAAACCTGGGCCGCACCATAGTGGCCCTTCACGAGATGCGGAATCGAGCCGTTCTCGATTGGGATATCTACCATGCTTCGCTGAGCCTGCTTGACTGCCTTCTCAACGCTTGGCGGAACTTCGTTGGCTTTCCCGTATCCCCACCCGACTCGGCCTTTGCCGTTACCAACAACGACCATGGCGGCAAAACTAAAGCGGCGGCCACCTTTTACAACCGCGGCACATCGCTTGATCTTCACGACCTTGTCGATCAATTCGCCCTGTTGGGGAGACTGCTGGTCGCCCTTCTTCTTGCCGCGTCCGCGTTGTTTTCCCACGTTATTGCTCCGGGTTTAGCCGTTGTTCGCTTGTATTTTCAAATTCTTGGTTGGGGAACAACCAATCGCCTATGTTCGTTTGATCAGACCTGCAAGCCAGCTTCTCGAGCCGCGTCAGCCAAGGCTTTCACACGGCCGTGGTACTTGTAAACACCACGATCGAAACGTGCCAACTTGATGCCTTCCGCCAATGCTCGCTCAGCGACGGCCTTGCCAATCGCAGCCGCGGCGTCTGCATTCCCGGAATACTTTCCAGTTCGCAGTCCGCGATCTCGCGTGCTGGCCGAAGCCAACGTCTTGCCTGCCTCGTCGTCGACAAGCTGGCAATAAATGTGCTTATTGGATCGTCGAATCGTCAATCGTGGACGTTCGGCTGTACCCTTCAGATTACGCCGG
This sequence comes from uncultured Pirellulaceae bacterium, assembly GCA_964471695.1. Lineage (GTDB taxonomy): Bacteria > Planctomycetota > Planctomycetia > Pirellulales > Pirellulaceae > CAYYHV01. Next base: position 6,491 of record CAYYHV010000336.1, on the reverse strand, counting down.
ACGCGATACTTACGCCGCAGCTTTTGTTTGTTCAGTCGTTTTTGTTGTGAAGCTGTCATCTTCTTCGAAACTCCGCTGGGCCACCTGGATTTTACAGATGGCGTTGTTTCGCCTGTGGTTATTGAGCCGTCTTGCCCGGCTTGATCTTGACTTGTTCGCCGTCGTAGCGGACACCCTTGCCCTTGTACGGTTCCGGCTTGCGAGCCGCTCGTACCTCGGCGGCAAATTGTCCGACCTGCTGCTTGTCACATCCCTTCACCAAAACGTGTGTGGTATCCGGGCAACTCACATCCAATCCCTTGGGAATGGGTTTGTGAATCTCGTTGGCATATCCAACTCGCAACTGCAGCTCATTGTTTTGAACTGCGGCAACGTATCCAACACCTACAATCTCGAGCTTCTTCTCAAAGCCCTTAGTTACGCCTTCGATCATGTTGGCAATCAGGGAGCGTGACAATCCGTGGAAAGAACGCGCCGCACGGTCATCACCGTTGCGCGTCACCACGATATCATCGCCTTCCTGTTTGATCGCAACTTCCGGACGGAACTCGCGGCTCAGCTTCCCAAGCTTTCCTTCAACCGTGACCGATTGGCCGTCAATTGCAACTTTGACGCCACTGGGTACGGGTATCGGTTTACTGCCAATCCGAGACATAACTGTTCTTTCTTATCCTGTCGGAGGAATCTCTACTGCAATTACCAAATCTGGCACAACACTTCGCCACCCAGATTTCGCTGTCGCGCTTCGCGATCGCTTACGACACCGCGGCTGGTGCTGACAACACTGATCCCCAATCCTTGGAGAATCGGTCGTAGCTCACGAGCACGGCTGTAAACGCGACGTCCCGGTTTGCTGACACGCTGAATATGCTGTATCAGTCGCTCACCGTTCGGTCCGTACTTCAATTCCAATCGCAGTTTCTGAACGGGTTGATCCTCAACTTCGGTCCAGTCCCAGATATAACCTTCACGTTTGAGCACGTCGGCAACGCCCTTCTTTACCTTCGAAGCGGGCATCTCCACAGTGGGACGCTCGATTCGCACGGCGTTGCGAATACGGGTCAACATGTCGGCAATTGGATCGGTCATCATAATTAGGGGCCCTACCAACTTGCCTTTCGAACACCAGGAATAACTCCCTGGTCTGCCAACTTGCGAAAACAGATGCGGCAAATGCCGAACTTCCTGTACACCGCTCGGGGCCGTCCACACAGCCCACAGCGTCGTTCGATTCGCGAAGAAAACTTCGGATCACGCAACGCTTTGGCAATTTTCGATTTGCTTGCCACGTTTAACTGTCCTTCCAGGTGGTAACCTGTTAACCAAATAACTCGAACTAAGCTGCTCCTGCAGCTTCCTTCTCTTTATCTTCCTGCTTCAGCGGCATACCGAACAACAGCAGCAGCTTCCTGGCCTCTTCGTCATCCTCCGTGGTGGTTACGAACGTAATGTTCAAACCCTGCTCACGGGTAAACTTATCCGGATTCAATTCCGGAAACACCAGGTGTTCATTCAAACCAAACGTATAGTTGCCACGCTTGTCAAATCCCTTGGGATTCAGCCCTCGAAAGTCACGTACACGTGGTAGTGCGATCGAAACCAATCGGTCAAGGAACTCGTACATTCGCTGTCGACGCAAAGTCACCTTGCATCCAATCGGCATGCCTTCTCGCAACCGAAAGTTGGCGATCGACTTGCGAGCGCGTGTGATCAGTGGCTTCTGACCGGAAATCTGTGTCAACGCAGCGACCGCATCTTCAACATGCTTCTTTTCCGTGACGGCACTACCGACACCCATGTTGATAACGATCTTTTCCAACCGTGGAAGGTTAAGTCGATTCTTTCGGCCAAGCTCTTCTGCCAGCGCGGGAAGGACTTCCTTCTCGTACTTTTCCTGCATTCGCGGGACGTTGTTTTTTTCAGCCATGTCTAACCTTCAATCGTTCCGGTGCGCTCCGCACCCGTCATCATTTCGTTGTTAGGATTTTGCGTAAGTAGGACGTGCCGGAGCCAATTGCCCAAGATTACCACCACACTTCTTACAGAAGCGTTCCTTACTACCATCCTTGTTGTATCGAGTACCCACTCGAGCCGCTTTGTTGCACTTCTCGCAAACGACTTGAACATTCGAGGCTTGAATCGGCATCTCTTTCGAGAGGCGTCCACCCTGTGGGTTCTTCTGACTGCGGCGAACGTGCTTGAACACTCGGTTCACACCCTCAATGACTACCTTGCCCGTCTTCCGGTTCACATCCAGAACCTTGCCACGAACACCTTTATCATTACCGGAGATGACTTCGACGGTATCGTCTTTTTTGATCTGCATCACACCACCTCACTCGCCAGGCTGACGATCTTCATGAACTTGCGTTCGCGAAGCTCACGAGCCACAGCTCCAAAAATACGGGTTCCAACCGGCTGGCGATCATTGTTGATCAGCACCACCGCGTTGCGATCAAAGCGGATATAACTTCCGTCCTGTCGACGCGTATTGTGTCGAACACGGACAATCACCGCTTTGACGATTGACTTCTTCTTCACTTCGCTGCCTGGAATAACGCTCTTCACGCTACAGACAATAATGTCACCCAGCCCGGCGAACCGACGACGCGACCCTCCAAGCACCTTGATGCACATCACTTCCTTGGCGCCGGTGTTATCTGCAACTGCTAACCGGGTTTCTGCCTGAATCATGGCTCAATCAACTCTTAAATTTGCCGTAGTTTGCCGTAGCTGTAAAAACCTACAGCCGTTTATGGGAATCGCTCGCAGCCCTAGCTGACGACGTCGTCCCCTTCTTTTTCCTTCTTCGCAGCAGCCTTTAACGCAGCCACGTCTACAATGCGGCTCTTTTCAACCACTTCCACCAACTCCCATCGCTTCGCTTTCGAGCGAGGAATGGATTCGATGATCTTCACCGTGTCGCCTTCACCCGATTCGTTCTTCTCATCGTGCACATAGCAGATCGTCTTACGACGGATGAATTTCCCGTACTTAGGATGCTGCACCAAACGCGGAATCTCGACTCGGCGAGTCTTGCTCGCCTTGTCACTGACCACGATTCCAATTGCTTCTTTCTTTGGCATCTATTCGCCTTCGTTCATTAACTAATTAGCTTGCGGCGGACTCTTCCGACTTCGCTGCCGGAGCAGCGTCAGCAGCCGGTGCAGCCGCTTCCGCGGCGTTGCCACGTTCGCTCTGTACCGTCTTAATACGAGCAATCAATCGACGATGACGACGCAACTCGCTCGGAGCATCCAACCGTTCCGTTTGAGCCTGAATCTTGAGACGAAAGAAACTCTTGCAGGTGTCGTTTAAAGTATCCACCAGCTGTTCGTCACTCATCTCACGAAGTTCGTTCGCGTTCATCTTCGTACCTGATTGTTCGCTATCTTCTTGTGTTTTCGTCTATCTTCAAGCCGCCAACGCCCTACTGCGTCAAGCGACGAACAAACCGGACTCGAATCGGCATCTTGTGAGCCAAACGAGCAAAACATACGCGTGCCTGATCCTCACTCACGCCTGCGAGCTCATACATCACAGTGCCTTCTCGCACGGTCGCAGCCCAAAAATCCGGTTCGCCTTTACCCTTACCCATACGAGTTTCGAGCGGGGTCGAAGTAACCGATTTATGAGGGAACAAACGGACGTACAACTTCCCTTCACCGCGAACGTACTGCTGTGCAGCAATACGCCCGGCTTCGATCGTCTGCGCCTTGATCCATCCAGCTTCCATGGCCTGAAGGCCAAATTCACCAAACACCACTCGGTTACCGCGAGTCGCCTTACCTTTTATACGACCGCGCTGACTTTTTCGGTGCTTGACTCGCTTCGGCATCATCGCCATCAGTACTACCCTCGTACATGCCCTGATTAATCCACACCTGTACTCCGATGTGGCCCTGGGCGGTTTTCGCTTCGGTAAATCCGTAATCAATTTTCGCACGCAGGGTACTCAACGGAATCGACCCTGCGATTTGTTTCTCTCGGCGAGCCATTTCAGCTCCACCCAAACGTCCAGCCAACTGAATCTTGATCCCCTTGGCTCCCGCTTCCATTGTGGCTTCGAGCGTACGCTTCATCGCGCGACGAAAACTTGCTCGCTTCGTCAACTGCTCGGCAATATCTTCCGCCACAATCTGCGCTTCCAATTCAGGACGACTAATCTCCTGAATCTTCAAGTTCACTCGACGCCCGATCAAATCCTGCAACTCACTCTGCAGAATCTCAATCTCTTGCCCCTTCTTGCCAATAATCAAACCAGGACGAGCGGCGTGCAACGTGACCTTCACATCATCACGAGTCCGTTCAATCTCGATCTTGGCAATTCCCGCGTGCTTGTACTGCGACTTTTTTGGGTGGTTCTTAATAAACTTGCGAAGCTTAAAATCTTCGATTAACAACCCGGCATAGTCCTGCTTCGACGCATACCAGCGACTCTTCCAGCCTTCCATTACGCCAACGCGGAAAGCGACGGGATTAACCTTTTGACCCATAGTGGTTCTCGTTATGGACTTATTTGTGTCTGTATTCTTCAGTTAATGTTCAGCCAGCGACCTGCAAACTAAAGCTCAGCAAGCTCAACGTTAATGTGCGACATACGCTTCTTAATAACAAAAGCCATCCCGCGTGCACGCGGACGAATCCGCTTGAACATTGGTCCGCCATCTACCGTTGCCGCCGACACGTAGAGATTATCCACGCTGATGTTGCGACCCTTATTTGCAGGATTATCTGGGTCCTTGGCATTGCCGAGCGCACTCTTGATAACCTTCTCAAGCATCCTCGCACCACGGTGCGGTTGGAACTTCAGGATATCCAGCGCTTCATCTGCCAACTTGCCACGCACCATATCAGCTAACGGCCGCACCTTGCGGGGGCTGATTCGGGCGTAACGATGCGATGCTCGATATGCCATGACAGTGACCTCTCCTCTATATCTTGATTCGCCTACCAGACGAAATGACTACCTACCCAACCTAGCGCTTACCCTTACCGCCGTGACCACGGAACGTCCTCGTCGGAGCGAACTCACCCAACTTGTGACCAACCATGTCTTCTGTCACTTGCACTTTCAAGTGCTGCTTGCCGTTATGCACCATAAAGACAACCCCAACAAACTCCGGCACAATCGTGCAGGCCCGAGCCCATGTCTTAATGGGCTCGCTAACACCGCTTTCCTGCTGCTTTTGGACTTTTCGATAAACGTTTGGGTCTACGAAAGGACCTTTTTTAAGCGAACGACTCATAATGTTTTACCGCGAATAATCTGTTGGTTATCTAATTCTATGACTACTTCAATTGGCCATAACGCTTCGACTTACGACGCCGAACAATGGCTGCATTCGAAGGCTTACGCTTATTTCGTGTCCCACCACCCTTGGCTGGACGCCCCTGAGGACTGACCGGGTGCCGACCACCCTTCGTGCGACCCTCGCCACCACCGTGCGGGTGATCGACCGGGTTCATCGCCGTACCTCGAACATGAGGACGCCGCCCCATCCATCGCTTACGGCCCGCCTTACCGAGAACCACACCCATGTGCTCCGAGTTACCAACTTTACCAACCGTCGCTCGGCAAGCCGACGGAACTCGACGAATCTCACCACTTGGCAGCGATAACTGCGCCCAGTTCGCCTCACGAGCCATCAACGTGGCAGACGACCCGGCGCTGCGACACATGCAACCACCCTGACCAGGCTGAAGTTCAATATTATGAACAGCCATCGCGAGCGGGATATTCTTCAGCGGAAGACAGTTACCCACTGTCGGTGGCGCCTCAGGGCCACTCTCCACCATCATGCCAACCTGCAACTTGTCCGGAGCAAGAATGTAACGCTTGTCGCCGTCGACGTAATGCAACAAGGCAATCCGGGCACTACGATTCGGATCGTACTGAATTGCCGCAACCTTCGCCGGCACACCATCCTTCTTGCGATGAAAGTCGATGATCCGATAACGTCGCTTATGCCCGCCGCCACGGTGCCGAGCCGTAATCTTCCCCTGATTATTGCGCCCGCCCGTCTTACGAACTGGCTTCAACAATTTCTTCACTGGAGCCGACCCCTTGGTCAGGTCAGCAAAATCAGAAACCGTTGCGTTTCGCCGGCCAGGTGAAGTCGGTTTGTATTTTCGAATGCCCATATTTTACGGCTCAAGTTAAACTGTATCTTTGTCTTGTCTCTTCAGCGCGATCAAATCCCGACCGCCACCATTCACCACTAGAAGAAGTCGATGCGATGCTCAGGATCGAGCGTCACAAGAGCCTTCTTCCACGCCTTGGTATAACCGTTTCGAAACTTATACCGACGAGGCTTACCGATTCGATTCTGAGTCCGAACCTTCAACACCTTCACGTCAAACAAATCTTCAATTGCTCGACGCACATCCAACTTATCCGCCAACGGATTGATCTCGAACGCGTACTGGTTATACCGAGTCGAGCGATGCATGCCCTTCTCCGTCACCACCGGACGCACAATGATCTGATG
>CAYYHV010000335.1:0-8914 GCA_964471695.1 uncultured Pirellulaceae bacterium | reverse complement strand
GGTATAAACAATGCCCAAGTTGGCAGACGCGGCCGGATCAAGAGAAAGGCTTCCGCCGGGGATCAATTCGCTCAGACTTGTATTCGTCGGATTCGCGGCCTGCCAACTGGAATCAATATCTCGCAAACCCGTCCATCCCGTATTCAGAAAACCGCCAAGCGAGCGGATGGTATAACCATTCAACTCAACGGTAAACGGAGACTCGTTTTCGAGCGTGGCGACCCCCGTCGTTGTGTCAACATTCACGACGAGATTGTTGTAGATTTTTTCGCCAACATAGGTGACTGTACCATTGCGAATCGACCCTGCACTGGGGCTATGATGATCGAATTGCAAGTCTTCAACGTCAACGGAGAATCCCGCTGCCAACTTGGCAGCGGTTGGGTCAAATGCCATTCCCAACGAAACGGTTTCGCTGGCGACGTTGGTTGTCCCCACCGATTTGAGTTCAGCGATAAAGTTGGCCGAAGCTGTCCCGGCTTCGCGCCAGTCACTGAGTCCCTGATCTTCCAGACTGTTCCAGCCCGTCGGATTTAACGCTCCCAAATCGGAAAGGACCGCATATCCGTCGATGTCGCCTGTCGTGTTCGCAGAAATGCTGAGGACATTTGTATCGCGATTTACGACCAACTCCACATCCTGAGCCATCGTGTCTCCGGCACCCAGGAGCGTACACATCCCTGTCAAAATAACCCAACATGCGACTTTGCCACAACGCTGCCGTGGAATCCATCGACTGGCAAACAACGCTGCGACCAACAGCAGGAAAAGAGAGTTCGGTTCTGGAACCGTCCACGAAATATCCGCCGAAACAGCCGCAGGAGCATTCAAGTACCACTCATTGAAGTCGTTCAAGTCTACGAACGAGTCGCCGTTCAGATCCCCCAGTCCACGTGACAAGACCGATGTTTCAAAGTTATCACGGATAATCTCAAAATCTACGATATCCACGCCATTAAAACCATCAACATCGCCGGCGAGTAGTACGCCAGTGTTGTTGCCTTGGGCGTCGATACCCGCAATTCCATTGTTGTACAAAGTGCTGACTTCGGATGCCGTCAACGCTACGTTGAACACAGCCAAGTCGTCCAATCCACCGCCGTACTGGCGATTCGCGCAACAATCATCAAACCCGATATACCAAGACCCACTGGCCACGATGTCGAAAGCCGATTCTGAGAACGGAACGTCGTCATTGACGAGTTGTCCATTGACGTACAACTCACGAGACGGATTCACGTTAAAGTTGGCGTCGTCACTGTCCCAGACTAAAGCCACGTGGTACCACTCGTCGGAGGCGATGTTGGAACCCGAATCCAATCCGCCGCCGCCACCGAGACGTCCATCAAAATTGGCGTTGTTCTCTCGAGCGATTCCCCAGTTCTGATTGTAGCCCTCGGAACTCTCCAGACTTCGAGTCATCAGGATTCCCCGGTAGCCACCCTGTGATGCGGGCTTGACCCAGGCGGTCAGCGACATCTCGACTGCGAAATCCAATCCCGGAATATTGTCAATGTTGTAGTAGTGATCCGACCCGTTTGCTCCATCAAGCTGAGCGGCTCCGCCGACGACGCCGGCAACGTAGGAAAGCCCATCACCGTTCGGATTAAAGTACACCGCGTCGGAAAAACCGGCGGAGTCGAATTCGGTAGTGATTGAATAATCGTTGATGCCATCGTCAAATGTCCAATGTGCGATGGGCGTTTGGGCGATGACTGAACTTGTCACTGTCACGAGAGTCACCAGCAATGTTCCAAATCCGATGGCTGGTATGCGAGACTTGTAAAACACGTTGTATCCTCCAGAGAGCTATTTCAGATGTTGTTGATTTTGAAGAACCGCTATCAAGAAACGCGGCTGCGTCCAGCTAGAAAACACACCAGCACTGCCATTAGTGCCAATGAGAGTGAACCAGGTTCTGGCACGAAGACCCCTTCACCTAGCGCACCCGCAGCGGCTTTCCACTGATCAAAGTCATCAAAATCAACGAATCCATCTGCCGTAAGATCTCCTTCCATGCGAGTCGAGACAGGCTGATAGAATGCGTCGCGAATAATCTCAAAATCAGCAAGGTCGACGAGGTCGTCGAGATTGACGTCGCCAAGCAACAACCCAGAGAACTCTTCACCGGCCGCGTCAATGCCTATCAATCCATCTGCGTACAGACTGTCAATTTGAGTCGCGTCGAGCGCCAAATCAAACATCGCCAGATCGTCAATCAGGCCACGGTATTCTCGACCGCCACAGCACTTGTCGTCACCAATACGCCATGCATTCACAAGGGTCGCGGCATCCGTGGGAATACCAGATTCGGAATCAGGTCGTGCCTGAATCCCGTCTACAAACGTGAGATTGGTTCCGGCGACCCCGTCCCAAACTTGCACCAAGTGGTACCATCCACCCGTATCGACACCGCGCGTATTTAGTTCCGCGTCGTCGGCGAAAATGTTTCGAAGCGGATCACCGTTTGCATCAAGTCCATAACCATTAATGTTGTTGGCTCGTCCATCGATTCGGAACGGATTGTCACCTTGCAGTGCCAATCCCCAGTTTTCTTGATTGTCATCGCGACGACTTGTGAAAACCCCGGTATATCCTGTTGCCTGAGTATCGGGATTCACCCACACAGAGATCGTAAGTTGGTCGATGCCTGCCAATTGTGGGATCGAATTGACGTCAAAATGATTTCCCTGCACACCCGCGGTCAAAAAACTACCGGCTCCACCAATCACCCCACCATTCTGGTCCGTCCACGCAATTGCCGCCGGGTCTCCAGCCCAGGTTCCGTTATTAAAATTGACGTTGTCAGCAACCGTTGTCGTCGACGGTACCGTGATACCGTCATCAAACCTCCAATGTGCGATTGGCGATTGAGCTGTTGAAGTGTTACCTACAACAACGGCCAACAGGCTCGCCAATACCAGAACCACATTCCGCATGAGAAGGACCCTCCAAGTATTCGTTCAATGAGATTGAATTCGTCCGAAGCAGAATGCTCAGCCGCCGATTCCCAAGCACGCCAAGCATTAGGTGCAAAATACCGACCAAAGAATGCCACGAGTCTAAGTGAATCGAACTGAAGGGTCCATCTAACAAAGAGAAACTTCGCACGATGAAGTCAGCACAAAAACTTATTTCTTCATCGAAAAAGAAAAGTGAATCGCAACCAATTGCAGTTCATCTGCATATAGAAGGATGTAACTGTTTCAGATTGATTCACGTCGTCCGATTGGTTCATGAAAAAAATCAATCGCGACTTGAGCATTACCATCAGCGACGATCAGATTTGGACTCCGATGGGTAGGTGAGAACTTTTTTTCCATCTCGATGAAGACCTGGGCATATGTCGCAAGTAACAAACTGATAAGCGCTGGTTCCCTTCGTAAGACACCACAGCAGTTCGTGAATCCTTCGATACTGTCGGCTGAACCCAACGGTCGACCGGCTCATCTGAATCTTCATCATCGTTAATATCCGTAGTTCCGATGACGCGACGTATCGACCGACGACCTCAAAAGCACCCGATTGTGATAGTCATTCCGAATGAGACAACCATTTTGGTTAGAACCACCGGGGGTTTTCTACTCATATTTGGTTGAGCATCGTGCGCTAATGGACAGGAAGCTACGTTTGAGCACGTTTTGGACGGAAGATCTGCTTAGAGCCCATCTCGCTGAATGCCCAATGTTCACAAAAAACACCACCAAGCCATCGACGGAAATACTTTCTGACACGAGCAAAGTCGATGAACTTCGAGCTCAGCGTGTCGGATTACAATCCAACGTTGCATTGATGACGTGGTTCTTTTTTGCGATCTACAGCCTCATTCGCGGATACACACATGGCGTCTCGATCTGCATCATTGAATGCGTCATCCTGCGACTTATCATTGTCTTCCAAGGCAATAGCACGAACTATCGCCGCATGATGAACCATGTTCTCGGCGCAACGGCGCTGGGATTGTTAGCCACGTCGATCTGCGTGCCAGCGCTACGCCCGACCATTCTGTTCTTCCCAGCTTCCATTGTGATCGCATCCCAACTGCTCGGTATCCGAGCTGCGTTCCAGTGGCTGGTGGTCAGCATCATTGCCTATTCATTCTTCTTCTTGGCCTCATTTACGCTTGATGGGGTTTTCGGAGTTAATACCCTGGACGAAATGATGCTTGTCCTTGGTGTCGCAGTCTGTGTATTCTTCTGCTGCCAACAAGGCGAAGAATATTATCACGAGCGCACCAAAGATCTGGTCGAACTAAGTCATCGGCTGCGGAAGAAAGCTGATCGGCTCCATACACTGGCCACCACAGACGCCCTCACCGGGTTGGTCAATCGTTTTCAATTTCAAATCGAACTAAGCGAATGCGTCTCGTTTGCCGTCGAGAACAATGAAAAAATGTCGCTATTACTCATCGACATGGATGGGTTCAAGGAAATCAACGACACGCTCGGTCACCCCATTGGTGATCAGGCACTGATCGAAGTCGCCAACCGGTTGCGCCACGAATTTCGCCACGAAGCCATCGTCGCTCGGTTGGGTGGTGACGAGTTCTGCCTGATCTGTTCCGGTATCGTCTCGGATGAGAACGCACTCGACATTGGGGCTCGCGCCTGTGAGTTGCTGACTCGTCGATACAGTATTGATGAGTTTGAATTCCCTCTGGGAGCCAGCGTTGGTTTGGCAATCTGTCCAGACGATACACAATCCGATACGGATCTATTGACTTACGCCGACACTGCGATGTTCCACGCCAAAGAGAATCGACTTGGATTCTCCCGCTATCAGGCGTGTATGACAGAACGATTGGTCGAAGCCCGCACAATGCAGGAAAAGCTCTCCCAAGCCCTCGAGCTGAATGAATTCTTCCTGCTGTACCAACCACAAGTCAACGTAGCAACCGGCAAGATCATCGGCGTCGAAGCTCTCTTGCGTTGGTACCATGAAGGCCAGGTGATTTCTCCAGTTCGCTTCATTCCTATCTTGGAGGCAAGTCGCGAAATTGTGCCCGTCGGTCGATGGATTATCGAAGAGTCGTGTCGCCAACTGCGAGAATGGAACGACGCCGGTTTTGATATCGAAGTCTCAATTAACCTGAGCGCCGTTCAGTTTGGGGACGACGACTTGATCGAGTCGATTTCCGACGCGTTGAAAAAACATGATCTTAATGCTGAAAAGCTGGATTTTGAGATCACGGAAAGCCTTCTTGTTGATGATGTCCAAGAAGCGATTGAGCGCCTGACGCAGATTAAATCGCTGGGCTCAAGCATCAGCATCGATGACTTTGGCACTGGCTATTCGTCGCTCGCCTATCTTCAACAATTCCCGCTCGATCGCCTCAAGATCGACCGCGCTTTTGTCAAAGATTATCCTGAAACGGACGACGGCGTTATCGCAACGAGTATTGTGGCACTCGCCAAGGCCCTCGGATTAAAAGCCCTCGCCGAAGGCGTGGAAACGGATTCGCAACTCCAACTAATGAAGTCGCTTGATTGCGATGAATTCCAAGGCTACCTCTACAGTCGCCCGGTAAAAGGCGAAGACATCGTGGATCTGCTGGCCGAAGAATCCGCGGACGACAGTACCTCCAAGGTCCTCTCGCCGACCTTTAATGCCGGAAGTTCGAGCAAGCGACTTGAAATGCCAGTTTCTTAAGACCGCCAAATCGCGAATCGAACGAAACTGGCGATACATCATTTATTACCTACCCAAGCGGCACCCGTCGATGATTTGCCGCGCGACTCAGCCTGCTTTGCTAGGCCCAATGGAACTCAGGCTGATCGCGATAAGGCCGAGGTAACCTGATCCAGATGGGCATATGGTCACTCACATCGTATTCAAATTTTGAATACCTGATGCGTTTAGGCTCAGTCGCCAAACTGGGAAACGTATCGAAAAACAGTCGAACAAAGTCAAACATGCCATAGTCGTATCCATCGCGTGTTGTCCCAGCCGTCGAGTTTTGTGACGACGGGGGCAGTCGATCATCGTCGGCGAAAATGGCAATCTGATCGTATGTCTGGTCACGTCTGGCATTGGTTCGGAATACATCAGCCGCGTCAGGATGTTGGTCGATAAATGGAAAGTTGACTTTGACCGGCGCGCCCCTGAGCTGACGGGAATTCAAATCCACAATAAACTTCGCGATCGCACGGCGGCGAATGTCTACCCGTTCAAAATCAAGGTTCAAGTCACCAAACAGAATCATGTTTTCAGCATATTTTCGATCGCGCTCCTTCGCACGCTGAATTAACCAGCCCAACAATGCCTTGAATTCCAACTCGCGTTCGGCCTTCTGCTTGGATCGGTCCCCATAAAGCAAATGGGCATTGATCGCAGCAAATTCATGCCCCGCGACACCATCCTGAGGCGACTCGATGACAAACGAAGCCATGTGTGGCGAACGAATAAACTGCACGAACCGCGGCAGGACAAACGGTGGTTTGGCAGTGCGACGTTTCCCTGCCGCGACGCGCAACTTATTCGCTGCTTCCCAAGCCACCAAACTATCAGCTCGTACTTGAAAAGCCTCAGTAAACTCGTCGCGGTGCTGAAACAATGCGTCCAACAAGGCTGATCGCTCAAATGAAATATCCGAAGCCAACTCGGTCGCCCGAATACGTTTGCGATTGAAGACAAATGCCAATCGCTCACGCATCGACTTTTCCCCGGGAACGCCACCTGCAATATCCGAAACGATCAATCGGTAATCGTCCCCGAGACGTCGTACAAGCTCCTGCACACACTCCAGCGAATCCTGAACTTCCTGAATCGCAATAAAGTCACACGTTTCGCAAAAGCGTACAATCAACTCCCAAGCGTGGTGGCTTCGTGAAGGCTCGCCACGACTATTTGCTAGGCTGCCGAACTTTCGAATGTTCCACGACGCCAGCACCACCGACTTGCGCCGCTGTTCGGGCAATCCGTAGACGGCTGGATCATTGTCCAACTGCCGAAATATTTCACGCCATTCTGAAGCTTCGAATTCTGCCATCTGACTCGCTAACTACCAAACTCCGTTTTCGTCAAAAACATAATCGCACAGCTTGGTAAGAACGACGATACCAATCCAACAACTCCATGAAAAAAGCAAGGTCAGGGGCAAACGCCTCTGACCTTGCATGTTGTTTTTGAAATCGCTTAGCGACTTGGTGGGCTATCGTCGGAGAACGAACAATCCCAACAAAGCCGAAAACAGCAAGGCGAATCCTGCGGGTTCTGGCACGGCGGCAGGACTGGAACTTTGAAACTTGTTCGCATTCCACACATTAAAGTCAGCAACATCGGTGACTCCGTCGGCGTTGAAATCAGCCAATGACCAAAGCGATGTATCGGTAAATTTGTTGGCATTGAACAAGTTGAAATCCGAAACGTCGACAACTCCGTCCAGATTTGCGTCACCAACCAGGAATGGATTTCCACCCGTCAGTGCCGCGTTGTTCGCTGCGGCTCCGCCGAGAGTCAACCAACCTCCCGCTGCATCCGTGATGTCGTTGGCATCAACAACTCCATCGCCAGTCAGATCAAAAGCCGCATCGTTTGCTCCTGAAACGATGTTCTGCACTAACGCGTCAAGATCGGTGATATCACAGTTACCATCTCCATCAAAATCACAAGACACTTCCGGTTGCGGACAAACGGCTGCGCCAGGAAATGCCAAGCAGTAATCCATATCGCCAGAATTCAACGACGTATCAGCAAAACCCGACAGCTTAAAGTCGTCGATCAATCCCGTGAATGGTTCGTCGCCGACTGTCGTTCCGCCAATAGAAATTACCGTAGCAAACGCCCCGAAGAACATAGGTGGATCAGGGTTACGGTCCCCTATCACCAACTCACCGTTGATGTAGTACTCCGCACCGTTACCACCACGAAAGATTCCAATGTGGGTCCACTCGTCAAACGCCACAGGAATCTGTGGAAACAGCCCACCGTCAGGAAATGCACCACCAAGCCCCAGAACTTCCCAGACTGGCGTCGGATCATCGGAAATACGAATCGCACCCTGCTCCGAACCCGCCTGCCATACCGTTTGCGGCGTTCCCATAGCGGAACTGTCTGGTCGCACCCAAGCTTGAGTCAGCAAGGAGAAGCTCTCGAACGTATTTCCACCACTTGCTACGGCATCGTTGGCATCATAAGCAAGCTGATCGACATACACTCCGCGACTTCCACCGGCACTGTTAAAGTCATCAAACACGGTGCTTCCATCGAACCGAGCTGCCAAGGTACTTCCCGGTTGCGGGCTGTCATTTGCGGACCCGTCCGAAACATCTTCGAAAGTGATAGCTCCGACAAACGATTCCATCGAAGGTGCTGTCAAACCTACCGAGTTAACCGCATCCATAATCCCGCCCGCAGGCAGCGGACGCGATGCACCGCCGGGGACTTCCAACCACAGCAGGCCGTCTGCCCCATTGGTACCTGTAAACAACAAAGTGTCGATTTTATCAGCGACAGAATTTGTTGTTCCGCCCGATGTTCCCTCTTCAAAATCGTAGAGCCTCGCATCGTTAGCCCCATACGCTTGGCCAACGAAAAGAAAACTCAAAATAACGAGGCCTTTGAAAGCCTTCATCCAACTGTTCGACTTGCCCATTTGTGTGGTCCTTTGTGTAAAGATTCCCAAGTGCGGAAGCTATCACAAGTAACATGAATATCAAAACCTTTTCCGCATTTGCCTAAATGCAGTCCAGCACGACAACGCCAGAAGCCATCGCCCAACCAAAGCAGCATGGTGTTGTGGGGTAACATCGGCAACAACCGAATGGCCATGATCGCTTGCAGTCTGGTGGTTGTTGCCGCTCATGCAACCTTCTTGCGAGTCCATGCGGACTTCTCGGCATTACTGATTCGCCCGACGAGCTTGCGCCTTGTAGGAAAAACTAAAAAATCATGGCCCCTTTTTTTAATTCACGGT
>CAYYHV010000334.1:0-8929 GCA_964471695.1 uncultured Pirellulaceae bacterium | reverse complement strand
GCACTGGCATTGTCCTTAAGGCGCTCGACCCACGACTGAATCGATTCGTGGCCATCAAAGTTCTATCGCCGATTTTCTCGTCCAATGGACCGGCCCGCCGTAGATTTGAGCGTGAAGGTCGAGCCGTGGCCGCCGTGCTGCACGAGAACGTCGTGCCCATTCATGCGGTCGACGAATACCGTGGTCTGCCTTACATCGTGATGCAGTACGTACCCGGCATGTCGCTGCTGCAGAGAATCGAAAAGAATGGAGCTCTCGATACTTGTGAAGTGACACGCATCGGATTGCAAGTCGCCAAGGGACTGTCTGCGGCACACAAACAGGGCATCGTCCATCGCGATGTGAAACCGGCCAACGTGATCCTTGAGAACTCAGTGGACCGAGCCATGGTGACCGATTTCGGTTTGGCACGAGTCGCCGATGATGCCTCGATGACTCGGAGCGGAACAATCGCGGGCACGCCTCAGTATATGTCCCCTGAACAAGCGCAAGGCGACGTCGTCGACCCTCGCTCGGATCTGTTCAGTCTCGGCAGTCTGATGTACGCCGCTTGTACAGCAAGACCTCCGTTTCGCGCGGAAACCGTGTTTGGAGTCATTAACCGCGTTTGCAAGTCTGACCCGCGCCCCATTCGCGAAATCAATCCCAAGATTGAATCGTGGTTGTGCGACTTTATCGACCGCTTGATCGCCAAGCAGCCAGATGATCGCTTCCAGTCTGCGGATGATGTTGCCAGCCAACTCGCGCTGGAATTGGCGCATATGCAGAACCCCGCGACCACGCGCAAGCCGGAGCGCGACTGGCGAATCGCACCCAAGCAAACTGTGCCCTCGACTCACCCCGGATGGATCGTAACAGGCGTAGCTGTGCTCCTTGTCGCTACAGCGGCTGGACTCTATTCATTCGGGACGCCAATCATGGGAGCGTTAGCCGCGGTTATTCCAGAAGCCCAGTCGCCAGTGACAGAGTCTTTCGAAGAAGGAAAGTCGGAAGCCGTTTCGCCGTCGACTTCGTCTACCATTCCGAAAGTAAACGTTACGGAAGCGATTCCATCCGCAACGACCTTGTCGCCGTCAAAAAAGACGGTTGACGTTCCGTCGTTGACTGAGGCCTCCAAGGGCGGGCAACCTGTAACGTTGACTTTGCCAGCCTCAACAGTACCGACAGACACGTCACCGTCGATAACGTGGACGTCTCATCGAGAAGACTGGGACACCAGCGTAACGTCCAGATTTGACCAAAAGTTGGTGCGTCGATTCAAGGTAGACTCTGATTCGACATTGGAGGTCGTCGCCGATCGCGATGACGTGGTGATCCGGCCTGGCGAAGAGGGCGAAGAAGTCGTGGTAACTGTGATGCGGCGCGTCGAAGCCGCGAATCAGGCTCAAGCCGAAGAACTCATTTCCGAGTATCACGATTTGAAGATGAAGTTCAGCGACAATCGACTCAAAATCGAGGGCACGCAAAAAGAGGCTGACGACGAGGGTAAGCTGGTTGGAAGCGCCAGGGAAATGGCTGATCAAATCGAAAGAGTGCTGTACAGCATTTCTGTGCCCGGCAGCGTAAACGCCATTGTCAATCTCAAGTCGGGGAACATCTCCGTCGGCGATCTTGACGGCGACGTGACTGCCAAAACTGGCCGTGGCGTGATCAAAATCGGCAAGACGAAAGGTGACATTGATGCCGAAGTCGCCAACGGTTGTGTTCGAGTGGTCGATGGATGCGAAGGCAAAGTCGACGTTCTCTGCGTCAACGCAGACGCATATGTGGCCGGCGTGAAAGGCAAATCCCTGCTCCGAATGTCGGGTGGCGATGCCTTCTTGGGTGAGAACCCCGGAAATGTTTACGCCCAGACTTCGGGCGGCGACATTACCGTAGAAAATGCAATCGGAGTGGTTCAAGGCTATGCCAATGATGGCGATGTTGTTTTGAAGTTTGACAAGTCACCATCCTCAAAATGCGACTTCTGCGCCTCAAACGGCGACTTGAAACTTACCATGGCCTCGACGGTAGCCGCAAAAGTCCGGCTGCCGGCAACTGCGAAAACTGAAGGATTTGTGCCAGTTGAAAAGGACGAAGAGAATCCATCGAGCGTTGATTGGGTCGAGAACCAGTACAACGATGGGGAAGCAATGATTCGTTGCGATTGTACGGCTGGCGATCTGTCGTTCGAGGTTGTCGAGCTTCAAGAAGGCAAGAGCATTACTTCGAAGGATGGGCTCGGCGGCAGTGGCGGATTGGGTGGCAGTGGGCTTGGCGGTAGTGGCGGCATGTCATCCAAGACGTACCAACGCTCTAAAGTCGCCCGCGAAAAACAATCCGATCAACCACAAGCGGGAAAGTTCACGATCGTCGATCTGAAGAATGATCGAGACATGGATGGCTATGCGTTGTATCTGCCCGTCAAGCATGAGACGACAACGAAGAAGTATCCCATCATCGTCTCCATGTCGGGTGGGTGGAGCGTGGGCGGACCCATCAATTCGGTTACGAATTGGGGCTTTGAGCGATTGGTTCGCAACGAGAGTGATCTATCGACAGAACGAAATCAACTGATCCTCGACTCATTTATTGTGATTTCCCCGCACATCAAGGGTGGCCAATTTTCTGATCATCCGGATGTCATCGAGTCGATTGTGAAAACGGTTGCCGAAAAACATCGAGGCGATTTGGACCGCGTGTATATGACGGGGCTCAGTCGTGGTGGACATGGCACCTGGGGCTTGGCCGCAAAGCTGCCAGACTTATTTGCCGCGATCATTCCAGTAGCTGGGAGCACCGATTTCGTCGATGACTATGCGAATCTGGTTGGTCCATCTATCTGGATCGCAGTCAACACTGGCGACGGCCTTTATAGCGAGAACCAAAAGGCAATCGCAACTATCGAGCCGCTCACAAAGGAACCGTTCCTGCGTGTGGATGGTCCGGACGTGACGTCTAGCGACTATCTTGATCACAAGTATGTGCTCATGGCGCCGAAGCGAGACGACCACGACGCTTGGACCGAACTTTATACGCGAAGTGAGGTATTCAAGTGGATGTTGCAGCAGTCGAAGAGCTCGGTCGAGACGGCGTCGCTCCCTTAGTTCTTGGACTGCGACGATAAGCCGTTGTCTTTGGACCCGCAAAACAGATCGTTCATTTTGCCGATTTGTTTTGCTGGTGGTTCGGTCTTTCAAACAGAGCTATGGGCAAATCCAAACCTTCATCGCATCCGTGAGCGGCAAGGAACTAGCCGGTCTACCGCATTCACCGGCGGCTAGCGCCTTGCCGCTCACAATGGTTCCACGCAGCCTAGTTTGCTTCGCTGAGTTGAAATTCTACCTCGTTCACCGTGACTCCGTCCTCGAAGCGAGTCACATTGCTCAGCGTTGTGTTGGCAATCTCAGTGAGTGCGTTCTCGGTGAAGAATGCCTGGTGACCGGTGACCACAACGTTCGGGAAAGTCAGGAGCCGTGCAAAAACGTCGTCCGTCAGGATTTCCTCATTGCGGTCGTGGAAGAATAAGTCGGACTCTTCTTCATAGACATCAATGCCAAGGTAGCCGATTTTTCCGGTTTTCAGCGCCTTGATCGCCGCGCGGGTATCCATTAACCCACCACGACTGGTGTTGATCAACATGACACCGTCTTTCATTTCGCCAATCGCTGGCGCGTTGATCAAATAACGCGTCTCTGGCATCAGGGGGCAATGTAGCGTAATGATGTCGGACATGTGGCAAATCGTCTCGAAAGACACGAACTGTACGCCCAGTTCCTTGCACTCTTCGCTTGGGTTGGGGTCGTATCCGAGGACCTCACAGCCAAACCCCAGCATAATTTTTGCGACGACCGTTCCAATCTTACCAGTTCCAATGATGCCAACCGTGCGGCCGACGAAATCAAAGCCGAGAAGACCATCCAACGAAAAGTTGCCTTCACGCACGCGGTTATGAGCTCGGTGAAGCCGGCGATTCAACATCAACATTAATCCCACGGTATGTTCAGCCACGGCGTTGGGAGAATAGGCCGGGACTCGAACTACCGTCAGTCCCAGTGTGCTGGCAGTTTCAAGGTCAACGTGATTGAATCCGGCCGAACGCAAGGCGATCAGGCGAACTCCCGAGTCGGAAAGCTGGCGAAGTACATCGCCATTCAGGCTATCGTTCGCAAACGCGCAAACACATTCATGGTTTGCTGCCAGCGTTGCCGTTCGCTCATTTAGCTGGGTTTCGATGTAGTTGATCGAATGGCTGTACGCCCGGTTGGCTTTGTCGAAGAACTGCTGATCGAAGGGCTTTGCGCTAAAGAAGGCAATGTTCATGATTCTTTCCCTGTTGTTGCTAATTGGCTCCCGTCCTGTCGAAGTAGATGGGACTGGTTCGGCTGTTTCGCAATCGCTATGCCAAGTCGATCTACGACGGATTTCACAGGTGTCTGGTGAGAATTTCGTCTCTTGAGCGCGCAAGTTCGCACGCACTCGGACGACAGGGAGCGCTTGCAAATCAACCAGAAGTTCTTGTGGCTGATGGCGAGTCATCGTTTGGGGACGCACGCCAATGTTGGCACCCAAGTGTGCCATCGAGCACACCTGCTCGGGAATCGTTTCGGGATGTGTGCGGATGTGCGCGCCGACGACGGCAGAAGTGGCACTTTCTCGCGCAAGTTGTTGGTGGTTCCTCTCTGGCACGTTGGTTGCTTTCAAGCATCCCAACGCACAACAACGGACGAGAAGCCAAAATGCAGCCAAAGCCACGCCGAAGCTTTTTACAGACTATTGCGACTTTAACAGCCTTGGGAGTCCTGACTCTGGCCGGATGTGCCCGGCAGGAAGAGGCGATTTTCGTCAGCGCCGACGAGCTTGCAGAGCTTCCGGAACTCCATCAAGAACAGATTAACGGTGGCTTGCGCCAGATGTTTGGGACGCCGTTGCGACCTCGACTGCTCACCGAGCTTCCGCCAGCAGTAGCCGACGACTCAGAAGGCGACGAGGGCGCGGAGGAGGATGGAGAAGCGGAAGTCGACGGATCGGCTGAACCCACCGAGCCGCCGACTTTTGCGTTTCTCGAAGCCAAGCGGCTGGTGCATGGTTCCGTCGTATATGGCAAGCGATGTGCTGGATGTCATGGGGTCAGTGGCGATGGGAACGGTCCCGCCGCAGACTATTTGCAGCCCAAACCCCGCGACTATCGGAAAGGGATTTTCAAGTTTACGTCGACACCCTATGGAGCGCGTCCCGCTCGCCAAGACCTCGTTCGGACGATTCGGCGGGGAGCCAAAGGCACGTCAATGCCGGCTTTTCCATGGATGTCTCAGGAGGACCTGGATGCAGTCATTGATTATGTGATCTACCTGTCGATTCGTGGCCAAGTCGAAACCGGTGTGGCCTCGATGTCAGACGACTATGACGAAGACGAAGAGATCGACCCGTTGGAATTCGCCGACGCAATGGATTCTGAAGTCCAACGGTGGGATAAAGCGCAGCGATCTGTCGTAACGCCAGTGTCGGCTGAACCAGCCTACGATTTGGCATCTGTCGAAACCGGTCGACGTCTGTTTATCAAATCTAGTTGTTACAACTGCCACGGGGCCGACGCAAAGGGGCAGACCGAGTGGCTCAGTCCCGAGTTTCTGGCAGCGCAGGAAGATCCTGACGCAACGGATAAAGTCGAAATCAACTACGACGCTTGGGGAGACCCGGCTCCAGCGGCAAACATCACCGCACGAATGTTACACGGCGGAAGAAGACCGCTCGACATTTATCGACGTATCTTCACCGGCATCAACGGGACACCGATGCCCCAATTCGACCAACAGTTCAAGGACGACCCGGATGCAATTTGGCACATGGTCCACTACGTAATGCACATTGTCGACGGTGGTGACCCGACCGTTGGCATCAGTGTCGCCGATGTTCAGGCTGCCATCGAAGCGGCAAACAAGGCACAAGAAGCAGAGACGAGCGGCTCGGACGAAGTCGACTCAGAGCAAGCAGAGCAAAAGAAAGCGGCATAAGTCGTTGGGTGGACCATCGTATCTCCAAAGCAAGATTGGCCTTTTGGGCGGTAGAACGAAAGCATGATTAGCCAGGAATCCGAATCCGAATCAGAATTGCGGCGACTGCAGGAACGAGTCGCCGAACTCGAATCTGAGATGAGCGAACTGCGCACCGATACGTGGCAACGCAGTAAGGTCTCGTTCTACCCAACGTATCTGGCATGGTCAGGCGCAGTCCTTGGCATGATCGGAGCCATCGCAAGTCTGCTGGTAAACATCGTTGGGTCGTTAGCCATTGGTCAACATCCGCTGCGGCTGATTCAAATCTACCTGACTTTTCCGCTCGCAGAAAAGGCGATGGATCCCAACCTGGATTCGGGAATCGCCTTGGCCGTCGGGTGTTGCTTGTATGTGTTAACGGGTGCCGTCATTGCGATTCCCCTTCAGTTGATTCTGGTCCGTTTCTTTCCGACAGCTGATCTGATGATGCGGCTGGCGATCGGTACCGTACTTGGGCTGCTGATGTGGGCGGTGAATTTTTACCTGTTGATTGCGTGGTTACAGCCCTGGTTGTTCGGCGGCAACTGGATTGTCGAACTCATTCCGCCGTGGATTGGCGCATTGACGCATGTGGTCTTTGCCTGGGTTGTGGCGGCGCTTTCGCCATGGGGCAGGTTCGAAAGGGATGTCACGGCGCCTGCAATATCGACTAGCGAATGAACCAGCTTGCGTCCACGGAATTGACCCAGTGGCCGGCGAAAATCAAGAGCGACGGAATCAAAGACTTTCCCCCTGGAATTTGACGAACAATGACTGAAACATCAGCGACCATCGAAACCGAACTTGCCCTGACCCACCATGAACTTGTCGAAGAACGACTGGTGCGATGGTACTTTTGGATGGCACTGTTCTTCCTCGGGACGTCGATGTCTGCTGGGATTTTGATGGCGGCTCAGTTGATTCACTGGAACCCACTCCAGGGAATTGAGTTGCTTTCGCCGGGAAGATGGCGAATGGTTCATACGAACGCCATTGCCTACGGCTTTTTGGCAAACTCATTTCTCGGCATGCTGCAATGGGCCGTCCCTCGACTGACATTGCAAAAACCGGCCAGTCGGGCTCTGTCGTACTTCATTTTCTTCGCCTGGCAGATCATCGTCCTAGCCACAGCGATTGGGATCGTTGTTGGCCCAACGCTGCAGACAGCCGAATGGGTTCAGGAGCTCGGCGCAAAGTGGCACATAACGTTTTCTCTGGGTGCTCAAGGATTGGAATGGGGCGAAACGCCCTTTTGGGTAGACCCCATCGCGCTACTCGGTTTGGGGTTGGTAGCGGTCAACTATTTGGTTCCCGTTGCCAAATCAAAGGGTCCAATGTATGTCACGCTATGGTATTTTATGGCTGCCTTCGTCTGGACCTTTCTCACCTACGCCATGGGCAACTTCCTTCCGGAGTACGCACTGACAGGAACCAATGCGGGAGCCGTCGGTGGATTGTTTATTCACGATCTCGTGGGCCTTTTTGTCACGCCGATGGGATGGGGCATGATGTACTACATCGTTCCCATTATCTTGAAAAAGCCGATCTGGTCTCATGGGCTGTCGCTAGTAGGATTCTGGGGGCTCGCCTTCTTTTATCCACTTCAGGGAATACACCACTTCCTCTATACACCGATTCCGATGTTTCTGCAGTACGGTGCCATCGTTTCCACGATCGCCGTTGAGTTTGTGGTATCGACGGTGGTAATCAACTTTCTCGGAACGTTGTGGGGTGACGGATACATGGTGAAGAAGAACCTGCCGATTCGCTGGTTCTACACGGGGATGATTTACTACTTCATCACGTGCTTTCAATGCGCACTTCAAGTGACGCTCACTTTCCAGGAATTAATCCACTTTACGGATTGGGTTGTCGGACACGCGCACCTCGTGATGTTTGGCGTCTTCAGTATGTGGATCTATGGCTTTATGACGCACTTGATCCCAAAACTACTCAACCGACCCTGGTACAGTCGCCGGCTTGCCGAGTGGCATTTCTGGCTTTCTGCCGTAGGCGTGTTTGTGATGTTCCTTGACCTTGGATTAGCCGGCGTCCTCCAGGGATTTTACTGGGCTGGTCTTCAGCCTTGGGAAGTCATGTTGGACGGCTCCCAGGCGTTCTGGATCGTCCGCATGTTCGCCGGCCTGATGATGTTCGGCGGGTTTCTGTGCTTTATCTACAACATTCTGATGACATTGCGGGGCCCTGAAATGGAAGGCGACGCGTTGCCTGAGTCCGGCTTCGTTGTTGCTTAGGCTGAGAACCAAGGAGTTACTGATGGAAAAATCAATCGACGGAAAATGCGGACAAAAGGTGCAGTCGAATCGAGAAAAGAAAGCAGGCTGTAACTGTGTCGGCTGCGATCGGCGAACAGACAGCGTAAGAATCGGGGAACCCGTATCGAAAGGCCTGGCGGCTGAACCAACCGCGGATTCGAACAGCCGTCTTATCGAAAGTAACATTGGAACCGGATTAGATAACCATGCTAGAGAGTAAAAGTGGAATCCTGTTCGTTGCCGGCATCGGTTTCTTCGCGTTCGCCTTTTTGTCGAATGTTGCGGTGCCAATGCTGATGTTCAAGGACTTGCCTGAACAAACGGTCGAGGAAGTCGTCAACGACAAGGTGATGTACCAGTTTGATGAGCTGGCGCAGCGTTATCCCGAACAGTTTCGCGAGGCATTTGGCGAACCGTCCAAAGAGGCGTGCGCCGATGCCCTGCGACTGGGTAGGCAAATCTACATTGGCGAAGCTTGTTGGCATTGCCACAGCCAATTCGTGCGCCCCGTTTCCAATGAATCGCTTCGTTATGGGCCTGTGTCTGAAACCTGGGAATACCAGAACGAGTTGCAGCGGCCCGTCATGTTTGGGACCCGGCGAGTGGGACCCGACCTCAGCCGCGAAGGGGGGCGGCACG
>CAYYHV010000333.1:8016-8972 GCA_964471695.1 uncultured Pirellulaceae bacterium | reverse complement strand
GCATGTATATAATGGCACAAAGGGCATAGAGCGGAGAAGGGCGCACGGCAAAGAGTCAAGTACTTGGGCGCGACCACTACCCCGATTGCTATTCAATTTTCATGGCTGGTGGCGGGACAAAAGCCGGCTACACATATGGTGAAACCGATGAGTTGGGGTTTGGCGTCGCAACCGATGGAGTCCACGTTCACGATTATCAGGCAACCGTCCTCCACCTCCTGGGCTTGGATCATCTACGGACCACGTTGTTTGAGGTCCTCAATCATTGCCGTCACGGGTTTGTCCATCATGCCACACTTCCGAGTCAGCCCACCGGTTAATCCCTCATTCGGGTTGGTTCCATGGAAATCCCACCCCCAATCGAAGAGCTGGACGAACCGGACTCCCTGTTCAACTAATCGCCGTGCCAGCAAGCAGTTATTGGCAAAACTCGCCTCGCCAGGACTGGCTCCATAAGCATCCAGTGTTGCCTGAGTCTCCTTGTTGATGTTCATCACGTTGGGTACCGAAACCTGCATGCGATAGGCAAGCTCGTACTGAGCGATGCGGGTCAACGTCTCGGGACTGCCAAGCGCATTCGCTTGAATCTCATTCAGTTCGTTGATGGCGTCGAGCGTCTTACGACGAAGCTCGCGTGACATACCTTTAGGGTTACTTACGTACAGGACGGGATCCCCCTTCGAGCGGCATTGAACGCCTTGAAAAACAGAGGGCAAGAAGCCGCTGCCCCAAGCGTTCTTCCCGGCACTGGGGTTCGAGCCGCCAGAATTGAGAACTACAAATCCCGGCAAATTCTCATTCTCACTGCCCAACCCATACGTCACCCACGATCCGAATGACGGTCTGCCTTGCCGCGGCGAACCGGTCAGGAGCAGCAATTGCGCTGGAGCATGGTTAAACTGATCGGTGTGCATCGAGCGAACAACACACAATTCATCAGCGACTCGTGGAAGATT
>CAYYHV010000333.1:2700-8006 GCA_964471695.1 uncultured Pirellulaceae bacterium | reverse complement strand
CCATACTCCCGAACGACCATGCTGCTTGAAGGTACGAGGAGTCCCTAAGAGTTTCGGCTTGCCAGTGGTAAAGGCAAAGCGTCGTCCTTTGAGGAACTCATCTGGACAATCTTCGCCCGTACGTTTTACGAGTTCCGGTTTATAGTCGAACAGATCCAAAGTCGGCGGAGAACCTGCCAAATGAATGTAGATTACATTCTTCGCCGGACCGTTGTGATGCTGTTTTCGAGGCGACAGCGGATTGACGAACGCTGTATCGCTGACGGAACTCGTACGCGACGCCTGTGCGACCGAACCTAGCTGCGAAGCCATGAACATGCCACCCAATCCGATCGGACATTTCTTGAGAAAATGCCGTCGTGTTTCAACTGCTAATTGCTGTTTGTGGAGATTCATGGCTTCATCAGCATTTCGTCAAGGTTCAAAAGGACGTTTGCAATGGTCGTTAGCGTCGCGAGTTCGACCATGTCAGCATTTTTGTCTGGCGGGTTGAGCGGATCGGTTGCCAATTGTTTTGCCGATTCCGGATTCGCGCGAAAGTGGGCTTTCGTTTGGGACGCAAGTCGATCCAATCGCATTCGCTCCTGTTCGGTGGGCAGTCGGATCAAACAAGTCTGAAACGCTGCTGCGATTTTGTCGGAGAGTGTTGCCGCATCGGGAACGCCGCTGACGGTGCGGGCCAAGGCTTGAGCCGCCTCAATGTATACCGGATCGTTAAGAGTCACTAACGCTTGTAGCGGCGTGTTCGTGCTGGTGCGTCGAACCTCACAGACTTCGCGGCTGTTCATGTCAAACGTGGCCATTGAAGGGTAGGGAGCTGATCGTCTCCACTCCGTATAGACGGCGCGACGGTAGCGATCGTCTCCCATACTGTCGTCCCAGTTTGTTGTTTGGCCGGAGAACGCGGGTTTCAATCCGACTTTAGGTTGTGGCGGATGGACGGGCGGTCCATACATTTTTCGGCTGAGAAGTCCGCTGACGGCAAGCGCCTGGTCGCGAATCATTTCCGCAGACAGGCGAGTTCGCGGTCCTCGAGCCAGCAAGCGGTTGTCTGGGTCGGTTGCCAGCGCGGCATCATCGGCGAAGGAACTCTGGCGGTAAGTCCCAGACATAACCATCTGTTTTAGCAGCCGTTGGGTATCCCAACCGTGCTCGACGAGATCGGTTGCCAACCAATCCAGGAGTCGAGGGTGGGACGGCATTTCGCCCTGCGAGCCAAACTCTTCGCTGGTCGCCACTAACCCAGTTCCAAATAACTGCTCCCAGTATCGGTTAACCACAACCCGGGCCGTTAGTGGGTTGTTCTCATCGACTAACCACTGGGCAAGCGCCATACGATCTCGTTTTGGTGCCTCGGGCAACGGGTGGAAAGCCGCGGGAGTCGCTGCCACTACCGTATCCGACGTATCCAGGTAGTTTCCACGAACCTGAACTTTCGTAACACGACGCATTTTTTGACTTCGTTCGCGCATTACGGGTACCGTCGAGCCGGGTTTTAGGACGTTGAGTTCCGCTTGTAGCTCACGTAGCCTCATATCATCGCGAGTCTGTATCGTTTGATAGAAGTCTGATAGTTTGGCCTGTTGCCGCTCATCTCGACTGTCCAAGTTAGCCAAACGAATAATCTCGGCCGGTACATCCTGCACCTTGGCAACCTGATTGGTGCTGGCGGCCTTCTGATAATCGCGACTCCAAACAACCTTTTGATTGCCATCCAGAATGGAGAGGCGAAAACCATCGGAGCGTTTGAACAGCCCATTGTCGGTACGATGCCACGTAACAATACGGTTGATCGACGTTTCCTTCTTGAGGTCGACTTGCCACCATGGATCATCTTCTCTGCCCGTATGGGTAACCGATTTGTCGGTAAAGTTCCCGTTCGTACTTCCATCAACAGCGTATTTGGCTGGACCTGCAAACGCGGTGCTGGATTGCGACGCTTTGCCATTGCGTGCAACATTCGTCTCTTTGCCCGTCGTGTCGCTGCTAAATACCTCGACCTCGGCGAGCGAAAGGAATGCGCTCTTGCGAGGGAGATCGACGCGCACATATCGGCCGACGACTTCGCTCAGCGGACTGTCTCGAATCGAGTCAATCCATTCCCTCCGTTCGCTATCCGTGATGCCTGACGCAATTTCTTCCTTCCGCTTTTTGATCTCGGATTCAATTCGTTGCTTTTTCTGCAAGTCGGATTGGGAAATCACTGGAATCGTTGGGCTTTCATCGGGCCGATCATTATCTTCACTCTGATTGAAGAAGTCGTAGAATTGAAAGTACTCGGTTTGCGTAATGGGATCATATTTGTGCGTGTGACTTTGGGCACAAGCCATCGTGGTACCCATCCACACAGCCATCGTGGTATTGACTCGATCCACCACAGCGGCTGAGCGGAACTCTTCGTCGCTAGTACCACCTTCGCTGTTGGTCAGCGTATTTCGATGAAAGGCCGTTGCCGTTAGCGTCTCGATAGTCGGCGTCTCGAACAAATCGCCGGCGATCTGCTCCAAAGTAAACTGCCGAAATGATTTATTCTGGTTGTATGCCCTGATGACATAGTCGCGGAACGCCCAGATGGTTCTCTTCCGATCGTCGGCATAGCCGGCTGAATCGGCGTATCGGGCGAGGTCCAGCCACATGGATGCCCAACGTTCCCCGAAGGCATCGCTCTTCAGGTAGCTGTCAACGATCGTCTCATAGGCGCCGTCGGATTGGTCAGCGAGGAACGCAGCGACTTCTTCACGAGTCGGGGGCAGCCCCGTCAGATCCAAAGCGACTCGGCGAATGATCGTTCTGCGATCCGCTGGACGCGCGGGCATCAATCCCGTGTTGGCAGCCGCCAAACGGTCTTGAACAAAGGCATCAATCTCATTGTGCTGAATGCCCAGCATGGTCGTTGGCACTTTCGGACTGACTGGCGGAGCGTAGGACCAATGCTTCGCGTAAACTGCTCCTTGTTCAATCCACTGTCGTAATCGCAATTGTTCAGCATCGGTCAATCGCTCACCATGTCCAGGTGGCGGCATGATCATATCCGGATCGCTCGATGCGACTCGAGCCAGCAACTCGCTTTCCAACGGATCCTCGAGATCGACAACGGATTCCGTTGCACCCTCGTGAGTATCCAGACGCAAATCGGCTTCGCGAGCGGCTTCATCTGGACCGTGACACGCGATGCATTTACTGGAAAGAATGGGGCGGATGTCTCGGTTGAAGTCGATTTTTGCTGTCGCAGATGCGGCACACAGAAGGACCAGAACAAAACAGATTGTCCGGGCGAGCTTTTGAATTGTCGCAGAGTCTTTGGTTTTGCGTGTCAACTATCGTCCGCCTTTTCAGTTTCGCTTCGATGAACCTTAACCGATTTTACCCTTCGGAATGGCGCCGTCCTAGTTCAAGCATCGGTTGATTTCATTTTCATCGGTTGATGAAACAGTTCCTCCAGTCGTTGCGTGTCGCCTTGGATAGACCTCGGCCTAGAAGCTCATACCACGCTTCCAAGGGATAAAGTCATCCTGTCCGAGCCGTTCGGCTCGCGTCATGTAATCGCCGCCAGCCGTCGCGACGACGAGCTCCAGTATCCGATGTCCGGTTTGTTCAAATGATTCCTCGCCACTGATGATGGGGCCCGCATCGAGATCAATCAGATCTGGCATCCGTTTGGCCAAGTCGGAGTTGGTTGAAATCTTGATGACTGGGGAAACGGGATTGCCTGTGGGAGTTCCCAGCCCAGTCGAGAATAGCTGAATCGTCGCGCCGGAACCGGCTTTGGCTGTGGTAGATTCCACGTCACCGCCCGGAGTGCATAACAATGTGAGTCCAGCTTTGCGGAGTTGCTCGGGATAGTCGAGAACATCCATGATCGGTGAGGTCCCGCCCTTTCGAGCCGCACCGGCTGATTTTATCGCGTCGGTAATTAAACCGTCCTTGATGTTTCCTGGGGATGGGTTCGAATCGAAACCACCGCCTGAGGCTACGGCCCGTCGATCGTATTCTCGCATGATGTGGAGAAATCGTTCGGCGACTTCTTCGTTGATGCACCGACGAACCAGATCGTTTTCACATCCCGCAAGCTCCGGAAACTCAGACAAAATGACGGAGCCACCCAAGCCCACGACGAAATCGCTACAGTGACCGATGGCCGGGTTGGCACTAAGTCCGGAAAATCCGTCGGAGCCGCCACATTCCACGCCCAAAACGACTTTTCCGAGCGGAGATGGCTCGCGAGTGCACCGATTGGCCTCCATTAATCCCGCGAACGTATGCTTGATCGCATCAGATAACAAAGTCGACTCACTCCCAATGTCTTGCTGATCAAAGACCATTACGGGCTTGGCAATGTTTGGGTTTCGGCGTTGAATCTCCTCCTCAAGCGTCTGTCGTTCGCTCTTCTGACATCCGAGGCTGAGGACCGTCGCGCCGGCGACGTTGGGATGATTAATGTAACCGGCGATTAATCCGCATAGGTTTTTGGCGTCTTCGTAGGTGCCACCGCACCCGCCTTCATGGCGAAGAAATTTAATGCCGTCCACGTTGGCGAATTGGCGCGGCCTACCCATCGCAGCTTCGCAGTCGACGAATTCGGTTGCACGGATTTGCGTTTCACTTGCACCCTGATTCCTTAGCTCAATGAGTTTTCGCGTCCACGATTGGAACCGATTGGGATTGCTGTACCCCAATTCCGAAATCATGGCCTCGCTAAGCACTTGGATATTTCGGTTTTCGCAGAATACCAACGGGACAACCACCCAGTAGTTGCGCGTGCCTACGCGCCCGTCCTCGCGAATGAATCCATTAAAGCACGTATCGGTCCATTGACTGACGTCGGGTCCTGTCCAGTCGGTATTTGCAACACCCGCGGTGACTTTGTCCGTCGCGTGCTCCACATTGCGGGTCGTTACGAGTCCTCCCTGCGGGATTGCTTCTGTCGCGCGAGCAACAATCTGGCCATACATTTTCAGAAAGTCCCCCTTGATGGTGGATCGGATGGTGAACTTGTGTTTGGCCGCTACGGCTTCTGGTAGACAATACTCCGTCGAATCGACCTGAACGGTCTCGCCGGCTTTCAAATCTCGCAGCGCAACAATGAGATCATCGGAAGGATGGACTCGAAGAATAGAGTGATTCATGACGATCCGGCGCGCCGTACTGAGTGACTATTGATGCGAGTCGCCGTTCAAGAAAACACTAGGCCAAGATTTCTTTGACGACCCGAGTCGGCTCAACGCCAGTCAGCCTTTGTTCCAGTCCTTGGAATTTGTAGGTTAATTGATTGTGATGAAAGCCGAGTGTGTGGAGTACGGTTGCGT
>CAYYHV010000333.1:0-2690 GCA_964471695.1 uncultured Pirellulaceae bacterium | reverse complement strand
TTGATGTCGCGAATATCCACCGGGGTCTCGAGAATGTTGTAGCTATGGGCGTCGGTCTTTCCGAACTCAAATCCGGATTTGATTCCGCCTCCCGCCATCCACATTGTGAAACTTCGTCCATGGTGATCTCGACCATGGTTATCATTGCTGAGTTTGCCTTGAGAGTATATCGTTCGCCCAAACTCGCCGCCCCAAACGACGAGCGTGTCGTCGAGCATGCCGCGCTGCTTGAGATCGCGGACTAGCGCTGCAGCCGGTTGGTCAATGCCCTTGCACTGCCCTCGGAGATCTTTGGGCAAATTTCCGTGCTGATCCCACCCGCGATGAAACAGCTGGATAAACGGAACGCCGCGTTCCGCCAAACGACGTGCGATGACCGCGTTACGTGCGAAAGTCCCCGGCTTCTTGGAATCGGGTCCGTACATCTCGAAAGTCGCCGGCGACTCGTCGGAAAGATCAATCAGCTCGGGCACGGACGCCTGCATCCGAAAAGCCATTTCGTACTGTGCAATGCGTGTCTGAGTCTCTGGGTCCGCAAAGTCATTGAAATGCTCGGCGTTGATTCGCGCGATGCCGTCTAGCATTCGTCGTCGCATCTGCCGATCGACGCCGTTCGGATTTTTTAGATAAAGGACAGGGTCGGCTCCATTGCGCAACTTCACTCCTTGGTGTCGCGACGGTAGAAAACCAGCCCCCCACAGTCGCTCGTACAGCGCCTGTTTACCACCGGGGCCGCGTGAAATCATCACGATGTACGCGGGTAAATCTTCGTTGGGACTTCCCAGTCCATAGCTTACCCACGCCCCCATGGCTGGCTTGCCCGGCTGTTGGACTCCCGTGTTGATATACGTGATGGCGGGATCATGATTGATCGCTTCTGTATGAACACTCTTCACGATCGTGATGTCATCGACGATTCCTGAGACGTGAGGCAGGGCATCGCTCACCCAGGTGCCGTGCTCGCCAAAGCGATCAAACTTGAACATGGGCGCCACAATGGGAAATGACGACTGACCGGATGTCATCCCCGTGATTCGCTGTCCTTTGCGGACAGAATCGGGCAGCTCCTGTCCATGGTACTGTCGAATCTCGGGATGATAATCGAAGGTGTCGATATGTGACGGACCGCCCGCCATAAAGAGATAGATGACTCGTTTGGCAGTCGGGGCAAAATGAGGCCCAATCGGCAGATCGGTTTGGGTGGCAGTCGGCGAATTTGTGGCGCCGAGAGAATGCTTTCCCAGCAGTGATGCCAAGGCGGCTCCACCAAGTGCTTTGTGGCTGTTGGCGAGCAACTGTCGCCGAGTCAAAAGAAGTTGACGTTCGCGGAGAGGATTCATAGGGTTACTCGAAAGAACGGGGGCGCATCTGCCCGTGCTGATTTCGTCTGTGTCAGTCGCCTGAATCAACCGCGTGTGAGCGTTTCATCCAGATTTAGTATCATGCTCATGATGATTGTCATCGCGGCGTGATGCGCGGGCTCAATCGCGGCGTCGCGTTTTGAGTCGCCCACCATCAATAGCGATTGGGCTCGATCCGGTACCGCTTGGAACACCGCCAATTCGGTTTCGTAGGTTCTCATTAACACCGCTAGTGTCTTTTCGCTGGCCGGACCACCCGTCGCCATACGATAGGCCGTAGCCACCTGATCTTCGGTCGATTCACCGCCTTCTCGGGATACCCGTTCTGCAAAGGCACGGGCGGCTTCCACGAACTGCGGATCATTCAACGCAACCAGCGCCTGGAGCGGCGTATTGGTTCGCGACCGACGAATCGTACACTTCTCACGACTGGGTGCGTCAAAAATCGCCATTGAAGGCGGCGGCGCCGATCGCTTCCAATAGATGTACATGCTTCGACGATAGAGTTTTTCTCCATGGTCTTGCTTGAATCGCAAATTGGTGTCGATACTGACCTCGTTCCACAAACCTGCAGGCTGGTAAGGCTTAACGCTGGGTCCGCCAATAGTGCCCACGAGTAAGCCGCTCGTCGCCAGAGCCGTATCGCGAATAAACTCGCCTTGCAAACGAAAGCGGGGCCCCCTGGCTAACATTCGGTTGTGCGGGTCAGCCTCATACATTTCCCGCGAACTGCGCGAGGATCGTTGATACGCATTGGTCATGACGATCTGCTTGACCATGCGCTTGATGTTCCAACCACTTTCCACAAAATCAACGGCCAGCCAATCGAGCAACTCCGGATGCGATGGCCACGTGCCCTGCGAGCCAAAATCTTCGACCGATTCGACTAATCCTGTTCCAAAGAATGTCATCCAATAACGATTCACGGCGACGCGAGCGGTTAACGGATTTTTCTCATTCACCAGCCATCTGGCTAGCCCCAGTCGATTGGGTGGCGCATCGTCTGGTAATGAAGACAGAGCCTCCGGAACCCCCGGTTGAACGGGTTTCTCCTTTAGAGGCGACGCGTAACTCCCACGAGATAATACATAGGTCATTCGCGGCTTGCTCACGTCCTTCATGACCATCACGGTACCTCGCGGTTGGGAGGCTTTGGTGTGCCGCTCCTTCAGTCGTATGTACTCGCCGTGGATTCGTTTGTAGATCGCATCTTCCGTCGTCAGATAATGCGTCCTAAGCGCCGCGACTTCCGACTCGTCCCATTCGGACGACGGTTTGGCGAGGATCGGTGCGATCACGGATTGATTACCAGCAAGCAATGCGGCTTCA
>CAYYHV010000332.1:0-8991 GCA_964471695.1 uncultured Pirellulaceae bacterium | reverse complement strand
TTTTCTCTGTGGCCTCTGTGCCTCTGTGTTTTCATCGTGTTGTTCCATCGTATTTATTCACAACTCACTCGGTCAATTTGATTCGCCGTGCGAGCCTTAAACCGATTGGCCGGCCAGCCAAGCCGTACTGAATGCGGCTTGGAAGTTGTAGCCACCGATGGGGCCATCGAGGTCGAGAAGCTCGCCGGCGATATAAAGATTCGGGCACACACGACTTTGCATCGTCCGTGAATCCACTTCCTTCAGGCTGACTCCACCGGCGGTGACTTCGGCTTTTTTGAACCCACGGGTCCCACTGATTGACACGTGGTTCGATTTGATAGATGACGTAATGGAAGTGCGGATTTTCTTGGACAACTCGGCAGCACGAGACTGTGGATCAATCATTGCTTGATCAAAAACCGCTTCAGCCAGGCGACGTGGCACCAATTGTGACAAGATGCTCGCGAGTTGCTTCTTACCGTCTTGTTGGCATGCGGTTTGAAGTCGATCAGAAAATGATGGCGCCGATTCAGATGGCAAAAAGTCACAGACAAGTCGCAGTTCATGGGGGGCAGGGTACCCTGAGATAGTGCGACTGATGTCTAAAGCCACGGGGCCGGACAATCCGAAGTGGGTGAACAGGAAACCGCCGCGACGTTCGTCCAGTTTTTTGCCAGAAGGATCGATGATGGCAAGATTGGCTTCGTCAAGCGTCACCCCCTTGAGGGCTTGCAGCCAGACTTCGTTACTCGTAACCGGCGTCAGTGCAGGGCGAGGCGGCACGATCGTGTGCCCGAGGTGTTGCATCCATGCGTATCCGTCGCCCGTCGTACCGCTGCCGGGATACGATTTGCCGCCCGTTGTGACGATCAGCTTGTCGCAGTTTAATCGACGCTGTTCTGTGTGGAGAACGAAGCCCTTGGCATTGGGTTTGTCGCTACGTTCAATCGACTTGAGCGGTTCCGACAACGCAAGCTCGCACCCACTCTTTCTTAACCGACGGAGCAGCGCGTCCAGCACGTCGGCGGCGTTGTCGCTGACGGGGAAAATCTTGCCGCCGGGTTCGGTCTTCGTGGCTACGCCGGCATCATGGAACAGTTGAATGACATCACGTGGGCTGAGCGCAGCCAATGCCGAGTGGAGAAACTTACCGGGCTTGCCGAAGGCTTCGACGATGCCACGTTCATCGGTATCGTGGGTGATGTTGCAGCGAGTCCCGCCGGACATGAGAATTTTGGTGCCGGCGCGAGGTGTCTTTTCCAGCAAGAGGACTTGTCGACCGAGTTCAGCGGCGCGGATCGCAGCGACCAATCCCGCGGCGCCGGCTCCAACCACGATGACTTCGAAGTGTTGCATAGATCGAGTCGCCGTGGTTCAAGGATTGGGTTGGATGTTGATGATAACTAGCTCAGGGCGACACAGGAATCGTAGCCGCGGTGCATTGCCGCGTTCCATGCCGATTCCACGAGACACGATCAACTGCGAATCGTCGTCAATCTGCGATACGCCGGCTGCCCAGGAACGAGGCACTTGAGACGCCGTCATCAAAGGGCCGATTATTGGCAGGCGGACTTGTCCACCATGCGTATGACCAGATAACAACAAGTCTGCGTTGATGTTTCCGAGTGCATAATCGGGTGCGTGGCCGAGCACAATGTGGAACTGAGGCGTGGCTTCGACCGTTAGATGACGATCAAAAGAGTCCATGATTGCCAAGCCCGTCAATCGGATATTAGGTTGGACGTCGAATGAATGGGTATCTTTGATACGTTCTACGTCGACTCCTTCGAAAATGTTTTGCCACTTCGCATGGTCCGTATTTCCTTGCACCGCATAAACACCAAAGGGCGCCGAAAACTTAATTTGGGCAAGGAACGAATTTACGGTACTACGAACCTGCTCCCAACGCTCATCCGATTCGGCTTGAACATAGTCGCCGGCGAGCAAAATTAAATCTGGTTGGTAGCTCATGCAGCGGCGGATGGCATCTTTTTCATAGTCACCAAAGTCGTCGGTTTGCAGGTCAGCGATCAAAGCGATGCGAATCGGCTTGTCGAGTTTCTCAGTGGTTATGGAGACGACCGTTTCTTCCAACCAGTGGGGTTCAATCCAAAAGGCGTCGATACCGATGGCAACAAAAGTGCCGGTCACAAGAACGCCAAGCAGTGCCAGTGCTCGTTGTTGGCGGACGATCCAAGTCGACGCAATCAGCAACAACGGCAGATAGACGAACAGGGAATAAGAAAGCAGCCGCATCAGCAGGAACCCATCGCGTGACAGCACGGCTCCAACGACAGCGGAGGCCCCGACCGTCCAAACCGCAGCTCGGACAATCCAGCCCAACTGTCGGGTGCGGTAGACGCTATAGATTCCGAGCAGCGTGAGACCCAGAACGATGAAATGGAACGCCAAAGTGACTAATTGGGCGTAGACCACGCAGACTCCTCAAAAATGCCTGTTTTGAATGACCGCAAGCTTGCATGCTTAAGGTGTTCGGGTTTTAACGGTTATACGCGTCAATGACGCCCGTGGTGCGTGTGCTTCGCGATTTGGCTCGATTTCCGCACCTCGTTTTCCGATTCTTCGTCGGAGTAGTTGACACAATTTGCTCGCTTATTGTCTAGTATCAGGTGTCTCTGCGCCCTCGATTTGGCGAAACCATTCCTCCGAACCTGATGATATGACGGCGACCGAAACTAATATACGTCCTGAGCTGGACGACACGGTCGAGCCCTATCCAACGTTCGGGCACTTCTCGCCCATCGACAATGAGTGGGTTATCAATGTGCATGGCCGAGTCGTTTGGCCTCGTCCCGACAATCTTCGTAAACGTGTCATCATGCGTGTCATTCGACGCGTTCTCAAGGCGACTCCGGACCAGCTTGAATCGCCGACGTTTAAAGAGCGCATTCAAGGCTTTTTAATGATGACTCGCAGTGGCCGCAAGATTCGGTTGGATCTCGGTAGTCGCGAATTCACGTTACGGAAAAAGTCGAAACGCTCGGGGCAGTTCGTGGGTGTCGTTCGTGCATCAGCGGCTGAGTTGGCCAATGAGAATTTTGGTGACGAAGCGAATCCCTGGCATTGGTTTCAGATTGGGACGCGTCGACAAGGCGGGCGATTCGACGCTCCGGTTCAATTGATCGGTGGTCACGGCCCGTCGGTGATCTCAGATATTGACGATACGATCAAGATGAGCAACGTATTGAATCGACGCGAGCTGCTCGCGAATACGTTTTTCAATCCGTTTGCTGAGATTGGCGGCATGGCTGACTTGTACCGGGACTGGTCCGACGGCGGCGCTGTATTTCACTATGTCTCGTCCAGTCCGTGGCAGCTCTATGAGCCGCTGGCTGATTTTGTCGAAGAGGCGGGATTCCCGACGGGGTCCTTTCATCTTCGCTCCATTCGTTTTCGGGATCCGAGCGTGCTGCAGCTGGTGATCGGGCGAAAGCGAAGTAAAAAGCGAGCCATTAAGCACATCTTACGCAGCTTTCCTTCCCGTCGATTCCTGTTGATCGGCGACGCAGGAGAAAAAGACCCAGAGATTTACGGATCAGTGGCTCGCCGTTATGGGCTGCAGATTCGCCAGATTCTCGTGCGTAAGATTCCCGGTCAGGCATTGGAGGAATCACGACTGAAGAAGGCTTTTCGGGGTTTGCCACGTCGGCAATGGCGGGTGTTTGAGAGCCCTGAGGAGTTGTCGGACCTTCGTGCAACGCGAACGGGTTGGAAAACTCTGCGAAAACAACCATTCGGATTGACGGATTAAAACGGGTTAAATCCCAGCTACGGCCGATATTGACGCGTCAAATTACCCCTAATCCGATCGGAATTGGCGTTTCGAGTGGGTGGTTCCCCCTTGTGGAAACGCGTCTTATCCGGCACGATATGGGGTTTACCAAAACCACTTTAGCCAACTGGGCGATTGTTCACGTCGAGAATGGCTTTTTAGCGGATGGATTTTGTTTGGGCAGTCGCCCTCTCAAACGCCGATTCGCACCATAACTCAGTTCGATGAAGCGTGCATTGGCAGGCTCGTCGTTAATCCTTTGTTTCAGGAGCTTACCGTTTATGGGCCGTTACACCGGACCGAAAGCACGCATCAATCGTCGATTGGGCATGCTGATCTACGAAGATGCTGGATCGGGTCGAGCGCTCGAGCGTCGTGACCATCCACCCGGAATGCACGTTCGCGGGCGACGTCCGTCAAACTACGGTTTGGCGTTGATGGAAAAGCAAAAGATCAAGCACTATTACGGTCTCGGTGAACGTCAGCTTCGTCGTTACTTTGATAAGGCTGGTCGTACGAGTGGAAACACCGGTGAATTGTTGCTCATGACGCTTGAGCGTCGTTTGGACAATGTCGTTCGACGGTGTGGTTTTACGAAGACTCGCCCGCAATCACGGCAGGGAATCGTACACAGCCACTTTCAGGTCAACGGCGTGACGACCAACAAGCCTTCATTCATGGTTCGCCCTGGTGACGTCATTACGGTTCGTGCAAAAACGAACTTGCAGACGCTTTACCGCAGCCTTGCGGAAGAAGTCGCAGCCGACGCGCTCGATTGGGTGACGTTTGATAAGGAAACGTTGCGAGCCACTGTGCAGGGACTGCCAGGGCCGAGCGACATCAGCCTTCCTGTCGACGCTAATATCGTCGTCGAATTCCTGTCGCGATAGCTTTCGCATCGCGGCTGTCTTCGAATTAAAACAAGCTTGAGAAATATGGCGATCCGATTTCGGATCGCCAAATTTGTTTCCAGCGTAAACGACATTTCTGTTCGAAATAGCAGGGAAAAATATGCACACTCCACTTGTAGTTCTTGGCGGTGGTCCGGGTGGTTATGCCGCGGCGTTTCTCGCAGCCGACGAAGGCATGGAGGTCACGATAGTTGAAGCAGAACCGCGATTGGGCGGAACTTGTCTGCTTCGCGGCTGTATCCCGTCCAAGGCGCTGCTCCATGTGGCTCGCGTGATCAGTGAAGTCAACGAGTTGAACGATGAGTGGGGAGTCGAGTACGGTTCGCCCACGATCGACATCGACAAG
The DNA here is from genome assembly GCA_964471695.1 of uncultured Pirellulaceae bacterium. GTDB lineage: Bacteria > Planctomycetota > Planctomycetia > Pirellulales > Pirellulaceae > CAYYHV01. The sequence goes on along the minus strand of CAYYHV010000332.1, from coordinate 3,959 downwards.
GTTCGCGCTCGCAAAGAAAAGGTTATCAAGACGCTGTCCGGCGGCTTGGGCCAACTGGCGAAACGTCGCAACGTGACGGTGATTAACGCACGAGGAACATTTGAAAATTCGACAACCTTATTGTTAGAAGGCGATAGCGACACGATCCCTGAAGGTGGTCGGTTGACGTTCGATCACTGCATTGTCGCGACTGGAAGCACGCCCGCGATGCCTCCGTCGATGGCGTTGGATTCGCCCCGCGTCATGGACTCGACCGGAGCCCTGGAACTGGCGGACATCCCTGAATCGCTATTGGTGATTGGTGGCGGATATATCGGGTTGGAAATGGGTTCGGTGTACGCCAATCTGGGTAGCAAAGTCAGCGTGGTGGAACTCACTGATGGACTGTTGCCAGGCGCGGATCGCGACTTGGTTAAGCCGCTCGTCAAGCATGTGACGAAGCTGTTTGAAGAACGCATTTTCTTGAACACCAAAGTCGGTTCGCTCGGGGATCGCGGCGAGAAGATCGAAGTCGCCTTTGAAGGGCCCAACAAATACGGCGTCGAAATGTACGACCGTGTATTGGTATCCGTTGGTCGTCGTCCAAACAGTCGCGGCATTGGGCTGGAAAACACCAACGTGCAAGTGAATCAGCGAGGCTTCGTCGTTGCCAACTCGCAACAACGGACTCATGACGAACACATTTTGGCGATTGGTGATATCGCGGGTGATCCAATGCTGGCTCACAAAGCTTCGCACGAAGCCAAGGTGGCTGTCGAAACGCTGCTCGGCAAAACGGCGGAATTCGCACCGGCGGCCATTCCGGCTGTTGTCTTCACCGATCCCGAAGTCGCATGGGCTGGGATCACCGAAGCCGAAGCGAAACTGGCGGGACGTGATTACAAGGTCGCCATGTACCCTTGGGCAGCCAGCGGTCGCGCACAGGCTTTGGGACGTACCGAAGGATTGACCAAGTGGATTATCGACCCGGCCTCGGAACGCATTATCGGATGCGGAATCTGTGGCCCTGGAGCCGGTGAGCTGATCGCCGAAGCTGCACTTGCAATCGAGATGGGTTGTGAAGTCCGTGATATCACGGAAACGATTCATGCACATCCAACGCTAAGTGAAACGTTGATGAACGCTGGCGAAGTCTACTTTGGTACAGCTACGGAAATCTATAAACCACGTTCGCGATCGAAGTAGCCCCGAGGTCTTGTAGCCCCGAGGTCTTGTAGCCCCGAGTACATGGGGGCTGCACAAGTCGCTGCCTGGCGTATTGCGATCCCGGGGGATACGAAATGCAGCCGCTTCGATTCATCGGTCGTTGGGGTTGGCGACTGATTCTGATCGCCGTGGTGTTCTTTGAGCTACGCTCCCTCGCCCTTGGCAACGGCGAATTCCGAACTGCCTAAACACCTACTGCGCCAGCTGAAAGCCAACCGCAGCGATATTGAAAGTGGCGCACCGACATCCATGCAGAGCTTGTTCCCGGAAGGGTACTACTTCTGCCATGTCCTTCACGGGCTGACGTGGATCGAAGCTGCGCTGCGTGATCCCCAGTTGAAATCGCAGGCGATAGCTGAGGCTCGTTTGGCGATTGCGGCTCTGGAATCTGCGAATGGCAAGGCTCCTTTTCCGCCCGGTCTACCGCCGGATCATGGAATGTTTTACGCAGCCTGGAAGGCTGACCTGCAAGCCGGAATCCTGTTGTTATCTGGAGTCGAAGCTCAGTCGCAAAAAGAAACTCTGGCGGCCGAATGTGATGCAATCGCCAAAGCGCTACGGGAATCTCCAACGCCATTTCTGGCATCTTACAAGGGGTCCGTGTGGCCCTGTGATACCCTACCGGCGATCCACGCCCTGGTGGCTTACGACCGAATCACGCAGGAGGATCGATTTGGGCAAGTCGTGCAGCAATGGTTGGCTGATGTTCACCAGCGACTTGATCCCGCCACAGGATTGATCGGACATACCGCCAGCCTCCCGAATGGTCATCCCGTCGGCGGGGCGCGAGCCACATCGCAAGTGATTGTTCTGCGATTGGTGAAGTCGTTGGTTTGCCGTGGACTTCACAAAATGAAAAGAGTTATGCCGGTCGGGTGCTTCCCGTCGGGAATATTATTGTCGCGTATTCCCACGTCGCCCGTCCCTGGTTTGCGGGCAGCTCGCATTTGGCTTTGGCAGAGCAAAAGCTGTCTTGGTTTTGGAGGTGGAAAGTGCATGCCGCCTCAAGCTGCTTGTTCCTGCCGACTCTTGTTCTTTGGTGGCGAACCAGGAAAGTGTCGGCATCCAATTGCCCTGACCAAGCCAAGGCTCAGGGATGAAAAAGTACCATGGATATTCCTGTCCCTGATAAGACAGCGAACAGAAAGGTCCGGTGTACATACACGAAATGTCTACAGCGTTACCAACGACTCGCCCGTCATTTCTTCTGGTTTTGCTAATCCCATCAGCGCTAGAATCGTCGGAGCGATATCAGCCAGCCGACCGTCAGTTTTCAACGTCGTTCCCTTGGCGGCTTCGTCAACCACGATCAAAGGGACTTGGAATGTCGTATGAGCCGTGTGGGGCCCGCCTGTTTCCGGGTCAATCATCTGCTCGCAGTTTCCATGATCCGCGGTGACAACCAGGGCTCCGCCCTTGGCCAAGGTCGCTTCGACGATACGTCCGACACATGCATCAACGGTTTCGACGGCGCTAACAGCGGCTGCCACGACGCCTGTGTGTCCAACCATATCCCCGTTGGCAAAGTTGACGATGATCAATTCTGAAAGGCCGGATTCGATTTCGTCGAGCACGCGTTGTGTGATTCCTTCGGCAGACATCTCCGGTTTCTGATCATAAGTCGACACGTCGCGCGGCGAGTCGGCCATCGAACGTTGCTCACCGTTAAACGGATCGTCGCGATAATCGTTGAAGAAGAATGTTACGTGCGGATATTTTTCCGTCTCGGCGCATCGAAACTGTTTCAATCCCAAGCTGCTGATGTAGTCGCCGAGGATGGCTGGCATCCGTTCCTCTTTTTCGAATATCACGTTGACGGGCAAGCCCGTCTCATAGCCGCACATGGTCGCGAAATACAGGTTGCCGATCTTCTTGCCGCGATCGAAACCGCCGCCTTGAATCGCAGCCCATTCATCGTCAGGCAATACAAACGCTTTGGTAATCTCGCGTGGCCGATCGCCGCGATAGTTGAAGAAGATGACGGCATCGCCTTCTTTGACCAGGCAGTCCGGGGAGGCATCAATCGAAGTCGCCGTGATGAACTCGTCACCGGAACGACTGGCTTCGATCGGATTGTCGTAGTACGACTGAATCGCCTCCGTCGCCGAATTGGCGGTTCGGTCGGTACCCCTTGTCAGCAAGTTGTAGGCTTGTTCGACGCGTTCCCAACGAAAATCACGATCCATCGCGTAAAATCGTCCGATGACACTGGCGACTTTGCCAATGCCGACTTCTTTCAGCTTGTCGACGACTTTGCCAACGAACTCCAAGCCGCCTGTGGGGGATGTATCTCTCCCGTCAGTGATCGCATGAACGGCCAGTTTCTCGATGTTGTTGCGTTTCGCTAAGTCGATGATTGCCAGTGCGTGATTCAAGTCGCTATGGACTCGACCGTCTGACATCAAGCCTAACACGTGAAGCGTTCCACCCGTTTTCTTAACATGGTCGACGGCACCCACCACGACCGGATTGGAAAAGAACGACTCGTCGCGAATCGCTCGTGTGATCCGCATGACTTCTTGATCGACAATCCGCCCGGCGCCGATATTTTGGTGGCCGACTTCGCTGTTACCCATAACGCCGTCGGGCAGTCCCACGTCCTCGCCTGACGTGTGGATCAGTACGTTGGGATATTCCTGCATCAGCGCATCAGACACGGGGGTGGTGGCCAAATGGATCGCGTTGGCATGGTCCCATTCGCTATTTGGGTTTTATCCCCAGCCATCACGAACAATTAATACAACGGGCTTTTT
>CAYYHV010000331.1:5748-9005 GCA_964471695.1 uncultured Pirellulaceae bacterium | reverse complement strand
TTTTTTCATGCCGTTCCTTCCCGCTAAATCTAGGCGGCGTACGTCAAACGACGGCGTTTATCGTACGCGACTCTAGAGCCTTTGCAAGCAATTGCCGATACGAATTGCGACACGCAACTCGCGCAGGCCCGCGACGCAGGCGCATCAAGAAAGGTTAGCCACCAATTGGAAGATGACTGTCTGGTCAGGCTGAGGCGCTGATCCAAGTAGATAGATCGGCTAGCAGCTTGGAACGATCTTCCTTGAGCATTGCCAAGTGATCCATCGTGGGAAAATACTTCGTTGTTATCTGGTCAATTTTCTTGAGAGCCGGGAACATATCAAAGAACTGATGCGCGTAGTTATAATAGTCGGCAACACCGCCCGTATAGATGAATCGCATACGGACTCCTCTATTTGCCAGCGACTCAATTTGCGACATAGCGACTTCGCGCTCTGGAAACTCTCGAATGTCGACACCCATCTGGAGTGACCGCGTGCCATTGGGTGTATCACCGCCCTGCAAGACTCGCTTCCATTTATCCCATCGAAACATTCGCGGAAAATAGTGACGAGCCAACTTCGTAAGATAGTAGCGACCGGTTCGATACCCGCACCCGTCAAGCATCGCTACGCCCACAATTCGTGTATCAGTCTGCGCCGCGTGGAGACTATCGTCGGCACCGGAGCACAAACCGAAAAGAATGAACTTCTTAAAACCAAATTCGGACTCTAATCGATCCATTGCCTGCACGGTTTCTTTGGCGGCGCGCTCAAGTGATGTGCCGGTAAAACCAACCGCCAGACTTTCTCCAATACCGGACAGATCGTATCGCAACGAGGCAATGCCTTGCTCACCGAGTTGTTCCGCAAGCCGAACATGAAGCCCATAGGGGCCAACATGATGCAACATCCCCGGCGTCAGCATGATGACAGCCAAGTCGCTCGACGGATTTTCAGGAACGTTGGCCACGCCCACCAGATTATCATGTTCACCAAATACCAGTGGAGTTTCCATTAGTCGCTGTCTCCCTGCAGTATTTCACGAATCAGTCGAAATGCTTCCGGCGACGAGAAGGCATCTCCGGTATGCATGGCTCGATCCCAGAAAATCTCGTCATTGGTAGAATGGCGTAGCCAGTCACTCGGGAAGTCGTTGATTGCTTCTGAATAGCCCTGTGAGCAAATGATATTTAACTTTCGAGCCTGCGCCGTGCGGTCGATCTGAATCGATTTTAGCTCGGCCAAGTCGTGTTCTGCGATCGGAAAGCCGAAGAGTTGTCCAGCTTCGGCGCTGCGAACGACGGGATATCGCCACAAGTCCGTCATCGCCGTGTGGTGGAATCCCTGGATCAAATCGACGTAGTCTTCGCCCTTCAACACTGGGTCCCAAAGCAATAGCGATTCCAGCTCTTTCAATTGACTGTTGGTGGCCAATGTGGCGCCCAAGCGGACTCCAATGACCGACATGTTGCTGAAGGAGTGATTGGATTCTAACCACGCTTTGACGTTGCGAATGTCTTCGATCCACTTATTCACGCCAGCCTTGTCGGATGGAGTTGAGTTGCCCGTTCCAGAGTAGTCGAAGCGAAGAACGTGGAAACCATCCTGGGCGAGTTGAATCGCCAGCTGTTGTAGATTTCGATGGGCTCGTACGTATTCATGCCCCTGAGACGGACAGATAAGTACAGCGTGATTACGTTTCCTGGTGCCGTCGACAGGCGGATAGTTGATTGCAAAACATTGAGAGTCACCACTCCGAATAAACAATGGTACGATCGCAGGCAACTTGGCACGCAAATGGCGGCTGATCTCGGCGCCATCATCAAGTTGTTGATCCCCATTGAGCATCGTGAGATGTCGAGCAATGCTGGCCACCGTCGGATTCGCAAAGCAGTCGCGCACTGGTATTTCAACATCCAGCGACTTTTTGACTTGAGTTATGACTCGTGTCACCAGCAGGGAGCTGCCGCCCAAAGCGAAGAAATCATCGTGGATACCGACTTCAGGAACGTTTAACACTTCCGCCCAGATTTGAACGAGTCGTCGTTCGAGGTCGGTCCTTGGTTCTGCAGTTTCGTGGCGTCTTGCCAACTGGCTGGTCGCTGGCGATGGCAGGGTTGTACGATCAATTTTTCCATTGATCGTTTTTGGGAAGTTGGCGAGAAGGACAAAACGCGTTGGTACCATGTAGACAGGTAGCCGTTCGCGGAGGAAGTCGGACAAAGCAGCAAGGTCGAGGTTGTCCGTGCCTTTCGCAACATAGGCAATCAGGTACTTCTTCTGTTCGATTTCGTCATAACTCACCAGCGATTCCAGAACGCCCGGATACTGGTTGATGGCGGCTTCAATTTCACCGGGTTCAATGCGGTACGATCCCAGCTTAATCTGGTGGTCGATTCTGCCACCAAACTCTATGTCGCCGTTGGGCAACCAGCGGCATAGATCACCGGTCTTGTACAGCCGCGTTTCGTTTGTGCCGTCGAGAGCAACATCGACGAATGATTTTGCGGTGAGATCATCGCGGTTTAGATAGCCACGAGCCAACGCAGGGCCACCAATGTGCAGTTCACCCGTCTCACCATCGACCACAGGTTTCTGGTTCGCATCAAGAATATGGGCTGTGTATCGTTTCAACGGCTTGCCAATGGGCAAATTGTCTTCGTCCCATCCAACCGGCGGAATGAAAACGGTGGCGCTGACGGTTGCTTCTGTTGGTCCGTAAGCGTTGCACCAAAGCGTGTGCTGTTTACACAGACCCAGCCAACGCTGGTAATGCTGGGCGGAAACCTTTTCTCCAGTCACCACCATGAGTCGAATGGATTCTGGAGCGCGCTCTTCGCTTGCCACCATGAGATCGACCCATTCGTGCCAATAGGCTGTGGCCAAATGGATCGCTGTCACACCGTAGCGTTCGACAATCGTCGACATTTCATTCTGTGATTCGGCTCTGGCTCTGGGACGAACGACAACGCTACTACCCATGATGAGTGGCGGGAATATCTCCTCGATCGCGATATCGAAGCTCAACGTCGAGAATTGTAAAGTTCGGTCCGATGGCTGGAGTTGATAGATATCAATGTCGGCGAAACAATAGGCTGCTAGCGCTCGATGTTCAATTTGCACCCCTTTGGGGCGGCCCGTTGAACCCGAGGTGTACATGATGTACGCCAAGTCGTCCGGAGCAATCTCGCGAAGCGGATCCTTGGTATCGAAGCTGGCCAGGCTCGCGTCTTCCATATCAATCAATTGCAGGTCGCCGGAATCAGTCCGCTCTG
>CAYYHV010000331.1:296-5738 GCA_964471695.1 uncultured Pirellulaceae bacterium | reverse complement strand
CGTACTTGGGTTCGCATAGAATCCAGTTGATGTCCGCGTCTTCAACGATATAGGCTAGCCGCTCCTTGGGGTATTCGGGATCGAGCGGCACGAATGCGGCACCGGCTTTGAGGATCCCGAACATTGCAGCGATAGCGGAAATGCTTCGATCCAGGCAAATGCCAATACGCTGTTCGCTCTGAACTCCCTTCTTGAGCAACATCCATGCGACTTGGTTGGACCGTTGGTTTAGTTCCGCGTAGTCGAGCTCCGTCCCCTCAAAGAAGACGGCTGGAGCCTTAGGGGTACGCCGTACCTGCGCCTCGAACAGCTCCGGGAAGGCAATAAGTCGCTCATGGACTGCTGGAAACGCAGTCTCCCTGCTCGACTGAATAACTGAAACTGACATCATTGACCTTGGTTCGAAAGGCAACCTTCAATCTTAGCTTCACACGTGACTTTCGGTATTGGAAGCTGAGTGCCAAAAACTGTTTGACAGCAGGTACGAAGAATGTTGAGTCCCGCGATCAGTTGTTCGACTTCAATGACCAATGGGGGAAGCAACTTCACGACATTCCCTTCGGCCCCCGCGGTTTCTATCAAGAGTCCTTTTTCGAATGCGAGTTTCGTAATTTCAGCAGCCCGTTCTGCGCTTCCTACATCCAGTCCCCAGACCAATCCGCGTCCTCGGACACCGATTTTGAACTCCGACGCTGATTCAGCAATGTCGTCCAGGTAGCCTTCGACAAGCTCTCCATGCGCATACACCGATTCCGATAGTCGACTGTCTTTCCAGTACTCTTTGATCATTGCGGCGGAAGCAACAAACGCCAAATTGTTACCCCGAAACGTTCCAGTATGTTCACCGGGTTCCCACGCGTCACACTCGGGAGCGATAAGGACCAGCGACATGGGCAGGCCCGCACCAATCGACTTGGAGAGACATACCATATCGGGAACAATGCCGGCTTCTTCAAAACTGAAGAAGAGGCCCGTTCGACCGTTGCCAACCTGAATGTCGTCGGCGATCAGCAGAATGTCTCGATCCTTGCAGATTTTGGCTAATCGGCGCATCCACATCGAGCTGGCGACGTTGATGCCACCTTCACATTGGATGGGCTCGAAGATAATTGCCGCTGGTAACGGGAGGCCGCTTGACGGGTCGTCGAGCATTCTTTCCAGAAGATCGCAACTGTCCAATCCTTCCAGATAACCGTCGAACGGCAAGTGTGTCACATTGTTACGCGCACCGTAGTTTGCGTTGTGATAGTACTCGTTGCCGGTCAGTGCCAGCGAGCCAAGTGTGTGGCCATGGTAGGCGTTCGTGAAGGCCAGAATGTGTGGACGATTCTTGGCCTTTCGCGCAAGCTTGATCGCCGCCTCAACTGCATTGGTTCCCGTTGGACCGGTGAACTGAACTTTGTATTGCAGATTCCTGGGTTGGAGAATCAGGTCGTCAAAAGCTCCGAGGAAGTCGACTTTCGCTGAAGTCGCCGTGTCGAGTCCATGCTGCAGTCCATCCCGTTCGATATAGTCAACAAGAGCCTGCTTCGCGATCGGGTGGTTATGCCCGTAGTTGAGCACGCCGGCTCCCGCGAAAAAGTCGATATAGGATTTGCCGTCGCGATCGGTAAGCGTGGCGCCCCTGGCTGTATCAAACACGGTTGGAAAAGAACGAACATAGCCACGAACATCGGACTCTATTCTGGATATAAACTTTAACACTGGAATTCCCCTCGAGTCGCGTTGCGCATTTTTCACGCAAAGTTTGTCTTCCAAACGTAGGTTCCGTCGCCATGACGTCAAAAAACGTCTCGACGGATTGCAGAATTTGACGAATGTCCGGCTGTGATGACCGTTTCACACAGCCTGCGGCGACCGAGATAGATGGCAGAATGCCGAATGGAGTTCTGAGACAACGGAATCGACGCTTTCCGAGTCGATGATTGCGCTCACGCTGACTTCGGAACGAAACACCAATCGGGGGGTGCGTTTCGTGTTGGCTTGGATGTTCTCTAAAATGTCATCATTCTCGTCGGGTGAAGTTGCTGCTCCTACGCCCACCAGGGAAACCATTCCAAACGTCGTATCCGACGTGACACGGCAACCGGCAAGTCGCAGGGATGTTATCGCATCCGCAGCGAGTGATGTCTGAAAAACGAAGGCTAGTGACATGTCGTTTTCATTGACTCGCGACACAACGGGATCAAGTCCGACACGTTCAAGTCTCTGTCGCAGTTTCGATAATGACTCGGTGAGATTCTCACGATTTGGCAGCGTGACCTCTAGCAAGCATACCGTCTCAAGAAAAGTCACAATTCTTGCGCCCGTGGACTGAACTGCAAGATTAACCGTGGTCGATTGGGCGTCTGGGTCGTAACTACTGCGGAATGCAACTTCCACTTGATGCTCGATCACGGGTTGTAGCGAGCGCCGATGAAGAACTGGAGTCCCCAGACGCGCGAGCTCGTTCGCCTCCTGAAGGCTGACATTGGGTAAGAGGGTGGCAGATTTAATCCGTCGCGGGTCAGCCGTATACACGCCAGCCACATCGCTCCAGATGGTGATTCTTGAAGCGTCGGCAAGAATGCCAATCATTGTTGCTGAATAGTCTGAGCCGTTGCGTCCTAGCAAGACTGTCGCGCCCAACTTGTTACTGGCCATGAAACCGGTGATAACAACGCGACTGGAAGCAAGACCGTCGACTGCTGTTTTGACTCGCGGACGCGAAGCCTGTTCGTCAATTGCGGGTTGTGGCCCCTCTTCGGCTTGCAACAGATTCCTGGCATCTAGCCAATCTGCCTGCATCCCCAACTGATTCAACAAAGCAGACAGTAAACGCGCAGACCAGATTTCGCCATGGCCTAGAATTTGCGACCGCGTAGCTGCCCCAACGATCAACTCGCTGTGCGTACGCATCCAGGTGACGTCGGCGCGCAAAACGGCTGACACGTGCTTCTGCTCTGTTACCGTTAGGAGTCCAGCTACCAGCTCGATTTGATACTCAAGCAACGCGTCCAAGATCGCATTGGCTTCGCATGGGTCGTGACCACACGCGTTGACAAAGTCGATGAGTCGGTTTGTAGTTTTTCCGGCGGCCGACACGACGAATAAGTCGTTGGGACCGCAATGTCGTCTCACGATATCCGCAACTCTTAAGAAACAATCGACATCAGCAAGGCTGCTACCGCCGAACTTGTGCAATTCTCGGGTCGCTTGCTCTGAAACCGTACGATTCGGATCACGTTCAGCGATTGTTGTGCTTAATGCCATTTCATCTTTCCCCGGTAATCGAGTAGGAACCAAAGACGGAGAAGCACGGGCCGGACCGAAGGCAAGATTTTCCTTCACCTACCCACAACTGGAGGGGACTCTCTGTTGTGGATTCCAAACAGTCGGAACAATCCCTACCCTGCCCACCGACGCAGACGATGTGCGAATAACTCATCGTGTTCCGTAAACGCAAGCAGCGCTGACGGTCGGCCGACCGTCAGGTTGCAATGGAGATGCAGCGAGGCGGCAGGCCACCTGAATAATCGGCTCTCAATAGAGGAGTGGTTTTGTATTGCATGGGGATCAGTTTTCTAATTCACAATGCCGACTTTGACTATGAATTCCGACATTTCGCGCCTTTGGTTCAATACGAAGGCTCATTGAGGTATTGGGCTTACGTTTCCAAGCATTGCCCTCGCTTGTAGTTTTTGTGAGATCGAACAACAGCGATTTAGTCTGGAATGTGGTTCCCGTGCGACCGTGCCCCACGTAAAATCGAGGTAGGTTGCCGTCGAATAGGACTTCGCAGGAAAGAAACAGATGAATCTTCGACGTTGGGTCTACATAACGCCGATTTTGTACGTCCTATCATCTTTGCTTAGTGCCGTTTCTGGACAATCTTCAATTGCGGAATCGTCCGCGATAAACTTCAGCCGCGATGTGAAGCCGATTTTGGCGGCTGCCTGCTTTCAATGCCACGGCCCCGACGAGGAGACTCGCGGTGCCGATTTGCGATTGGACGTTGCCGATGGTGTCGAAGCCGTTTTCAGTGGAGGCGATTTGGAGAGCAGTGAGGCTTGGACGCGAATCAATTCCAGCGACGATGCGGAGCGGATGCCGCCACCAGAAGCGGATCATCAATTATCCAGAGAAGAAAAATCGGTATTGGCAAATTGGATTGAACAGGGCGCTGACTGGGAGTCGCATTGGTCCTTTTTAAGTCCCCGATCACCGTCATTGCCCGTCGTACAAAGCGGTCACCCGATTGATCAGTTTCTTGATCAACGCATCGAGGAAATGGAACTGCAGCGGATGCCTCCTGCGAATCGCGCGCGGCTGTTGCGAAGAATTACTTATGACTTGACTGGACTGCCGCCGACGCTGGCGCAGATTGACAACTTCCTCGTCGATCAGGAGTCCAGCGCCTATGAAAAGGTCGTCGATCGACTGCTCTCGTCACCTCGATTTGGCGAGCGTATGGCCGTCGCCTGGCTCGATGCAGCTCGTTACGGTGACACCAGTGTTTTTCATGGAGACGGGCCGCGTGACATGTGGGCTTGGCGGGATTGGGTAATCAACGCTTACAACGATAACAAACCGTTCGATCAGTTTACCGTCGAACAACTAGCCGGTGACTTGCTTCCCAATGCCACCATCGAACAACAGATCGCAAGTGGCTTCAATCGTAACAACGCAACCACCGATGAAGGCGGAGCCATCGCGGAGGAATTTCGAGTCGAGTATGCGGTTGATCGAGTCAAAACCACTTCGATGGTCTGGCTCGGCTTGACGATGGAATGCGCACAGTGCCACGACCACAAATATGATCCAATCTCGCAGGAAGAGTACTACAAGTTTTTTGCCTACTTCAACCAGTCGGCTGACGCTGGGATGCAAACGCGCAACGGCAATGCGGTGCCCACCGTTGACGTTCCGAATTACACGAAAGCTGCTGAATTGGCGACCATCGAGCAGGAACTGCGACGGATCCAGCGGGATCTGGATAATCGCAAGGCAGCAGCGGAGGGCGAATTCTCAGCTTGGGTGGCCGAAGTGCAATCGTTGGAACACCACCAACCATTGGCTCCGAACGATATGGTGACGCATTTTGCCTTTGACGAAGCCAGCGGAGAGAAGGTGAACGACGCCATTCGTAAAAAGCACGAAGGAAAGATTCATGGCAAGCCAACATGGACCTCACGCGAATCAGGGCATGCGATAGGTACTGGGGGAAATCGCTTTGTTGACCTCGGGAACGTCGGCGACTTTGAGCGCGGCGACGGCTTTTCTTATGGATGCTGGATCAAGCCGACTGGCAAGACTCTTGCCGGAGCCCCAATTGCGAGAATGGAGGACGGCAATAACTATCGCGGCTATGACCTGTACTTGCAAAATGGACAGGTTGGTGCCCACCTGATTCATGCGTGGCCAGACAATGCACTGAAGGTGATGTCCAAGAAAAAGCTTGGC
>CAYYHV010000331.1:0-274 GCA_964471695.1 uncultured Pirellulaceae bacterium | reverse complement strand
AGGATCAATGGGCGCATGTCCTGATTACCTACGATGGTTCAAGCAAATCATCTGGAGTTCGCATCTACGTTAACGGTGAACATTGGGAACACGAAGTCGAGAAGGACGATCTCCACGATAGTATCCGCACGAAGGTTTCCTTGTACGCCGGACGTAGGAATCCGGGCTCGTCGTTTAACGGATTCGTTGATGACGTACGCCTATTCGATCGCGCGGTGACTTCTGATGAAGCCGCATTGCTTGCTGGTAATCAATCCGTGATCGCACCGATCCT
>CAYYHV010000330.1:0-9008 GCA_964471695.1 uncultured Pirellulaceae bacterium | reverse complement strand
GGGATTATGACGAGAACGGTGGCGAATAGGGCGAGCAATGCGAGGACCAGGATGACTTGCCACCATGCCACTCGGCTCGGCGAGCCAAAGTTGAGGTCGAGTTCCAGGGGCGAGTCCTCGGCGACTTGGACGGTTCGGCGGAACGTGTATACCGAGCCTTCTTCCGGCAGGCTGATTACGATTCCTTGAGGCGCCGGTTCGCTTCCGCGCTGATGTTGGACCAGGCGAGCCGCGATGGTTCGCAGGATCGCGTTGTCCTCCCTTGTGTTACCGCTAAGAAGTTGGCTCAACTGCTGCGGTCGGAAATTCAGTTGGTCCCGTTGAAGGATCGGGTTCGCTGCGGCTGCTTCACGCAATTGCTGGTTGTCGATGATCTGCACGTTGGATGCATCGTTGTCGAGATACAGTCGCTGTCGCCGCGTATTCAATCCGACGATCGCCTGTTGTCTCTGTAGGTTCTCGAGCTGGACGCGGGCGTCTTCGTTCGAGGCCGCATCCAGTGCATGACGGTTTGCCACGCTGTTCAGCGCCCAACTGGCTTTGGCTTGATCGCCCGCTTGGAGCAACTGGTTGGCTTGTTGCAGAAGTTGCGCAGCTTCTTGAGCTTCCTGGCGACGCTTCCCGCCGACTTTGGAGAGATACGATTTGCGATCATATTTTCTCGCGTTCTGCGTGCGGATCAATTCCAGATCGCCATCGTGGCGGTTCAGTCGAAAACCTTTCGGAGCCACGACTTTCCACTTAATGTTCTCCAGCGGAACATTCAGTTGTGGACTGATGAGGTTCATGCGCGAAAGTCGTTTGCCTTTCAAGGAGTAGACGAATCGCACGGTGGCAGTTCGATCGTCGATGCCGGGCAAAATGTAGAATTGCCAGGCGTTGACGGTGCCGCCCTTGCGAATCGAATTCACGCTTTCGCCATTCACGAAAATGCTGAACAGTTCGCCGCCCTCCGGCAAGCCTACGCTAAGACTGCTACGCTGGATGACTTCCATCGTGAGATCAACCGCGGTCAACTGGTCGCCACTCGGCGACAAAACGGTCTGTAGTAATCCTTGTTTGACTCGCAGCTTCAGAGCATCGGCAACCGAGTGCCGCGTGGCCTGGATGGTTAGCGGTTTGTGAGGAGCGGTGCCACGCAGCGCCAAAGCTGGTGCGTTCCGGTTGCCGGCTTCGCGAATCGGTTGAGGAACCGTATTCCAATCGACTTGTTGCCAACCCTGTGTGGCGGCATCATTCATGATCTCCAACCGCCCGCCGGTTCGCACGCTAACGTAGTAGGCGAGCTGTCGAGCCTGAGGGAAGCCCGCCGGGTTGAGGATTTCTCTTTCTTTGTCACGCTCGCCGCGACGTTCAAACTCGATGCGAAAGTCGATTTTGCCGACAACGCGACGCTTGAATTGAACTTCCCAAATGTTCGAATCGGGCGCTGTACGCACCAAGTCACTGACAACACTTCCGGTGGCTCGTAACGTTTTGATTTCGTCCGGGTTGGAGATGGGCAAGACGACTTGGAGAGAACGGATCGACGCGTTTTGCACGTTGAAGCTCGTCAGCAACGTTGAACGCGTTTGCCCCTCACGAAGCGTGATATCGTGTAGCACCTGCCCAGTCACCCATGGCTCGAGCTTCTCGATGCCAAGTTCTAATTCCCAATCACGCTGCAACAAACGAAACGCTAAAGCCCCCTGGGCTTTGCCGCCGAGAGAACGGGGGTCCGTTTCGCTAACGTTTTGACGTGCGACGGTTCGCAGTCGAATTCCCGTCGTGGGGCGCACAACGAGTTCGCCGGTTTGACGCGTCGCTTCATTCAATTGCAACCTGGGAATCGTCCAGCTTTCAACGCTTGTCGGCGACGGGCCGGCCAGAGTCAAGGCGAAGGTTTGGGTGCCGATCGTCTTGCCGTTGAGATGCATAATGATTTGCCGTTGGCCATTTTCGCTCAGCTCCGACCAATGATGCAAAGCCGGGCCGCTGAGTGATTCGACTTCCAATCCTGCGGGTAGCGGGAAGCTAAATTGGAACAAGCCGGCTCGGGTAATTTCCGTGGCAAAGTTGATACCCAATACGACTCGTTCATCGCCGAGTGACAGGACTTGCTTGCTGATCACGCGGACTTCTGGATTCACCGAAGCCACACGAAGATCGAGTTGCCCGCCTTCTGCGCCGTAGCGATAGACGCGATGGAGGACGGTTTCTTTGCTTGGTACCAAATCGGTTCCAAAATCGCCCAGGTTCACAGTCGACATGGTGGTGGGCACGGCCTTTTCCGGTTGCGCATCGGGACCAAAACCGATGGCGAGCAATCCGACTTGGCCATTGGCTTCGGAAACGGTGAGCGGTGCGAGTTTGACATCCGCGGGCAGTGGTTCGAGTCCACGTTGCGTGTCGATTGTGATGTTGAACGATTTGGATTGGGCCGGTTCGAGTTCCAATTGCAGATCGCCCGAGTCGGCATCAAACTGCCACGAACCGACGGGCCCTTCCACGGCGCTGACCGTCAATCCACTGGGGACTTTTACGTTCAACTCGGTGACTTGACCTTGCGACGTGCGAATGTGCAGTCGATGACGCCCGTTGACTACGCCGGGCCCCGGCAGGTAGAGATTTTCGGCTTCGACAAAGAACTTGGTCTGCTCAGTCGCAACATCACGCGCTTTGGGTTTTAAGAACAGCTTTCCGCTGCCAAGGCAGAGTAACACTTTGGCTCGCGTTGAATCGTCCGAGTCCAGCGATTGGATGCGTACGGCTTCGGGACTGGTCACTTCCCAGCCCGTTTCGTCATAGTGAACGTCGATTTTCTGC
The DNA here is from genome assembly GCA_964471695.1 of uncultured Pirellulaceae bacterium. Classification (GTDB taxonomy): domain Bacteria; phylum Planctomycetota; class Planctomycetia; order Pirellulales; family Pirellulaceae; genus CAYYHV01. The sequence goes on along the minus strand of CAYYHV010000330.1, from coordinate 6,203 downwards.
ACGGCAGCCAAACCGGTCAGGACGGGAACGCCTTGCATGGGCGTCAAGGCTTCGAGCTGATAATCGAACGTCGCGGTGAACTGGGCGGCGGGCAGTTCTGATTCGTCTTCGTCGTCCGACGCATCGGCGGCACCGTCTTCGTCGACAGCGGCTTCATCGGAATCAGCCGCTGGTTCGCTGGGAATGCTGATGACGTAGTGCATGCCCTGCCCTGGCACGTTCGTTTTGGTCAGTCGCAGTCCTTCGCCGTCGAAGCGAGTCAATACGGCGGGTGCTTTCAATAATAGGAAGCGATCCCCAGGATGCCCAGCCACGGTTACCGTACTTGTGGCTTTCAGTCTGGCGTCCTTGCTGGTGATTTTCCAATCTTGAACAATCTCGTCGGCGGCTTCAAACCCATTGGGTGTTGCCGCGTATCCGTCATTGGCAAAAACGGACAATCCCAGAGCGATCAAGAGGATGGTCGTAACGATGGCTCCACCGCCACTGGATTCGCCGCCGTCGTTTGGGTCGTCGCCGGGAGCGGCAATATCCTTCTTGTTGTCGTCGTTGGCTTTGCGATTTTTGAGGAAGCTACCGATAGCGCGGCGCGCGTGGCCTAACATCTTCCAAGCAATGGGAAGGAACATCAGCAGAAAGATCGCCGCAGCCGCTAAAGCGAAGAAAGTGGGAGCGCCATCTCGGTGCTGCAGAATGCCCAGTCCAATCAGGAATATGCCCAGCATTCGCAGCATTGTCTTACGCAGGCTGAATCCCGAATCTCCCAGCATGGAGTCTTGTTCCTCGTTGGCGTTGGCGTCTCGGAGTAAGTAGGACCAGACGATGGCAACAATGCCCAGCACAACGCCAATAATTCCCAGCCACGAGTAGTTGATGCCCCAAGACGTGGCGTTGCGAACATTGAGTTCGACGACTTCGCCCGACGAGAGCACCGGTAGGCTAAGTTGAAGAGGCGCGATGGGTCGCATCTGCGAAATCGCATGGACGGTTGCCTGGCAGGCGGCAAGGATCGACCCGACGAAGGCGAGGGTGCCGGCTATTTGCCACGGAATCGACAGTCGAGTCATTATGCTGCCGAGCGTTACCAGCACACCGATCAGGATGAGCGGTCCCATGCCACGTTTGGCGACCCAATGCAATCCTGATGGACGCAGCACGGGTTCGGAGGGCGTGACAGTTCCGCGCCCTGGAACCAGGACGCGACGCTCGTCGCCTTTGATGCTCCACTGCGTCTTTAGGACGGGTGCGAATACGATAGGCAATTGAAGTTTGGGATACCGGGCGCTCACACTCGGCTTGCCCAGCCGCAATCGCACCTCGATGGGATCATTGGGATCGACACCACCGGGAAGCGGAATCAAAGTCGCTTCGTCCGTTTGTCGGGCGGTAACTGGTTGACCGTTGACGGAGACTTCCCACAATCGCACAGGATTCGGTGGCAGTTGGATTTTGAGCGCTCGTTGCCCTCGTGATTTGACGTAGTAAAGAATATCGGTCACCAACTCGCCATCCTGCGAAACGCGGCTGTTGGCCTCCGAGAACTCAACGATTTGGGGAACCGTTGAACCGGGCTCGAACCAACTGACTTGAAGATTCAACCCAAATGCTCGTTCGGTATATTGCCAGGTTCCCAGCGGTGGGGAAGTGCTCAGCAGTCGAAATTCTGCGGGCAATTCAAGGGCTTCGAGTTGCAGTAGTCCATCGGTGGCATTGACGACTTTCATCTCGACCTGCATGGGGCTGGCGATCTGGATAAAGCCGCGTTCTCCGTTCACATCCAGCGGCTGAATCTGTCCGGCTTGGAAGCTTCCCTGGTTCGAGTCGGTTTTCTCTTCAAAGGTGACCAGCATTGTGTAGGCACCCATAACAGGCTGATGCAATGAGATAACCAGCGTGTCGCCGTCTCGACGCCAAGTCCGTACGTCCTGGCCGTCGACCATCACATTGCCCAAGGCTTGGGGGACCGTCAGCCGCCACTCGGAAACCGGGGCTCCGGTGACAAAGTAGTTGATCAGTGCGCTACCGTAGATCGTGTCCTGGTTGAGCGAGTAGAGGTGGAACACGTCGGCTTGGACGCTACGTTCCAAACGTTCCACGCTCATCGTGGCGGTCCAACCCGGCTCGCGAATTCGAAACGCCTGTTGGAGCTGCGGCGAGGGCTTGGGGAAATAGGAGAGCGGCTTTTCAACAAGCAGGGCCGTTTCTTTGACCGCGATGCGAAAACCGGGAGCCCCAATGATGCCGATGTTACCGCGAACGGTTTTGGCATCGGGGTATTTGATGCTGGGCAATTCCCAATCGCCGGCAGTGGCGGATTCATTCTTCTCGAGATGCAGCATCACCAGTTGTCGACCGATGACGTCCTTTGCAAAAATGACTTTGAGGTTCCGTTGACCATCGTCTGATTCGGTCGACGCGACGTAATCCGCCACGCTGGCTCCGGTGACAGCGACAACCGAATAGTCCGCGGGTACCTTGAGGTCCCACTCGCGAATCGCGGCTTCGCGAATATCCAGTTCGACATCCGCCAGGATAACGCGATCGGTTTCGGCGAACTCGTAGCGGAGCAGTTGGGCAATGTTGACTTCGGGTTGAATACGATCCGCCACAATTTCAAAATTGTGATCGGCGGCTGGGAAACGGTAAACGAAAATCTGACGCGCCTTGGTAGCCTCGCCCGGAAACTTGTCCGGAGTCAGTTGAGTGAGCCCGACCAGTCCCGTTGGTTCCAACCGAACGGCACCGTTGTTAACTAATCGCAAATGGCCCGAGTGACGAATGGCTCCCACGGGAGCCAACCGCATCCCGGTGACTCGGACAGGAAAGGCGCCGAGTGGAGTCTGGCTGAGGATCGTAAACTGGCTGGAGTCCGTGATCGGTTGGCTAAGCGTTACTTCGAGCTGTCGCGCATCGTCGGCTCCGGTGACTTTCCAAGCCACAATGTTGTTACCGCGGACATCGAGGATTTCTCCCGGACCGCTGATTTTCGTGCGAATCGCACGTAGCTCGCCCTGCAGAATCTTGTATTCAATCTGATGTTCTTGTCGTAACAGTCCCGCACCGACTTGGGCGTCAACACGAGCCGTCGTGGCAAAAAACAGTTTTCCCTCGCCGGCCTTGCGTGCGGACTTCCAACGCAGGCGGGCTCGACCAGTAACCGGAAGGAAACCGACCCACTGGCCTTCGGCTCGCAGCGGCACCATCGTTTGTTGATCACGCTCAAACTCAAGATTCTCTTTCAGCCCCTGGAAGGATACAGGCACGACTGCGCCCGCTGCGACGGTGAAATCCATGCTGTGCCAGTTGCTGTTGGGCGCAGACAGCGGAGCCACGAAGTCGAGTTGGATGGGGAACTTGCCAGCCTTGGGAAAGGTGAGTTTGTAGACCGGTTGATCACCGACCGTCGCGAGACTGAGTCGGAAACTCTCGTTGGATGGGACTTGATCAGCCGCCGCGTTGCCCGACAGAATCGTGATTTCTGCGCCGGCTTCGGCAACATGAGCCGTGCCCTGAAACTGGAAAGTCATCGAGCGCCCGTTCTCATCCAGTTTGCCTTGGAGCGAAGTGTCCGTCAGTTCGATCGGGCCCGGAGCGGCTCCATCGCGCGTGAGCGCCAATTTGATTTTTCCGCCAGTCGCCGTTTGGAACTGATTCGATTTCTTTCGCGAGCCGAGTGGTGCGAAGCCTTCGACTTGGGTGACCGTCCCGGTGACTCCCGAACCATACTGCAGCTTGACGATCGAGTTGAATCCTACCGCTTCGCCCGGACTGAGATGCATCAGTTCGACAGTGGCTGGCAACTTCAACTTCGCGGATTGAATTTTCACGGTACCGTTGACTTGGCGAGCGTCTTTCTTCGGATAGAGGTCGAGGAATCGCTTCGGACCCTCTTGGCGAATTGCCCACGATCCAATGTTCTTGCCGGTGACTGAAGTGACCTGCCCTTTTCCATGGAGTCCCAGGCTCAGGACTTTGGCTTCGCCCTGCACAATCTTGGCGACGACTTTGATCTCTTGGTAAACCCGTTCCTTGGTAACCTTGGTCGCGGCATTGGCCACGACGGTATAAAAGTCTGGTGGACTTGGGATTTGGCTGTGCGCCTCAATAATGATGCGGCCCTTGCCGTCGCTGATGAGTGCATTCTTTTCCGTCTCGTCAGCCTGCGAAGTCAGGCAGGGGATGCCAGAGAGAGCCACAAAAACCAATAGGCGGGTGGTGAAGAACAATCGGCTGCGTTTCGATGCGGTCGTTTTCATACGGTAAATTCCTCGGTTCGGCCGGAGCCAACGTCTTGAATTGGGTCCCGCCCCCGCAGGTTTCTTGCAAGTGAGGAAATAGAAACTCACATGCGCGAATGCTGGGGGAACGGGGACGGGATCCTAATACGTTTGTTCAATCATTGTGTTGTTGGTCGTGGTCGTCGGACTACTTGCCGTACACCTGTCGTGCTTGTTGAATCATCTGTTGAAGCTGTTGGACTCGGCGGCTGTTTGTCCATCGAGAAGGCAAGCCGTCAACGAGTTGCGACAACGACTCAAGTTCAACGGTTTCCCCCAGCGGCCCGCCCCGTAATTTTGCGGATAACATTGCGGCGCTCGTCGCGACTCGGATCGCCGGCGAGGCTTCATCGGGACGAGCGGCATCGGGTTCGAAGGGGATCGACCAGCGACGTTCGACCATTTGCCCAGTCGACAAGTCGCGGAATCTGACGGAAATCGAGCCCACATCGCCGGTACCATCCGGTTTGGCTTGGAACTGGTACAAAGCGACACCGGCTTCGGCGGCAGCCATCTCGGCAGCGTCGACTTTGTCGTTGCGGAAGTCTTTCTTTTTCAGTCGATGTTTTTCGAAGCCGAGTAGCTTGTAACGATCGACTCGCTCCGGGTTAAATTCGACTTGGACTTTGACGTTTTTGGCGGAGGGACGCAGGGCTCCAGCAATCTGTTTCGCGAAACCATCATCGGCGGCTTCGGCTGAATCGAGGAGATAGTAGCGGCCGTCGCCTTTACGCGTGAGTGCTTCGAGGACTTCGTCGTTCAGTCCTTCGGCGCTGATGCCGGCGGCGTCGAAAGCGATGCCCGCGTCACGCATGCTGGCAATCATCATCGAGAGGCTTTCCGGGTTGGCGTTGCCAAGATTCACGGCGCCGTCAGTCAACAGGATGATGCGATTCTGAGCCCCTGCGACCCGCTGCTCCTGTGCCTTTTGGTAGGCCAGTTGCAAAGCAGCTTCGATGTTGGTGCCGCCTTCACTGGGCAAGTTCTCGATCATCATGATCAGCGATTTGGCGTTGGCTCCGGGGAGTTGATCGGCAACCAGCCGAGGCTGACGAGCGAAAGTGATCAACGTCGCTTGGTCTTGCGGCTTGAGTTGTTGAGCGAGCAGGGCAAAGGCGCGACGCACGGTGTCGCGTCGGTCTGAACGTTCCATGGAACCCGAGTTGTCGAGCAAAAACGTCAGTCGCAGCGGCGTACTGGCGGCTCGGCCCGCGGCAGCCGTACGCAGGGCTACGCGAAGTACATTGCGTTGTTGTAGGAAGGGGTGGATGGATTGCTCGAGCGAGCAAGTCACTTTCTCGTCGCCGCAGGGAAGGGGGTCGCCATAGTCAAAGGCGTTGACGAATTCTTCGATGCGAATCTTGGATGAATCAGGCAGCTCGCCTTTGGCCAAAGCGGCTTGGGCTAATTTGAAAGAAACGTCGCTGACATGCAGCGAGAAAGTGGAGAAAGCGTTATCGCGTGCGTTGTTCTCGTTTAGGCTGGCCGGGGTCGCCGATTGTGAGAAACGCTCTTCCCAGGATTTTCGAACGTCGTCCCCGAGGTTGGCTAAGCCACTCGACGGCAAATCGGCAAACATTCCCTGAGATGGCTGAGCCGTTTGGGCATCAAAGAACTCACGGCCTCCGCTCGCGAATTGCGGAAGTCTTCCACGGGCTGGCGTGCGAGTTGTAGACTGTACTTGTGGTTCGATGAATTCAATAACGCTTTCCGACTTCGCGTCGAGCGAACGATACATGGGTAGCAAGCCAACTGCTGCTTCTTTTGCGGAAGGTTTGATCGAGTAGACGGAAGGGGCGGGACCATCCAAAACGGTTTTCGATGGGGCGACGGGCTGTGTTGCGGGTGGCACCTGAATCGAATACTTCTCGGTTTCGACGGAAATCTGAGGGATCTGAACCGTATAGTCTTCGGTGAGTGTGCGCC
>CAYYHV010000329.1:0-9067 GCA_964471695.1 uncultured Pirellulaceae bacterium | reverse complement strand
ACTTAGCCCCATGGGGGTCAAAGCCGCTTCGGTACCACCAGTAACCATGACGTCCGCATCACCATTTTGAATGGTCATGAGAGCGTCCCCGATGGCGTTCGTTGCACTGGCACAGGCAGTGGCAACCGTATAATTGATGCCTCGTAAGCCATACTTGATGGAAAGGTTTCCACCAGCTGCATTCAGCATGAGTTTGGGGATTGTCAAAGCCGAGACCCGATCAGGCCCTTTGTTCAACAATCGTCCGACCTGCGTTTCAATTTCCGTAAGACCGCCAATTCCGGATCCGAGGATAACCCCGCAGCGGAATGGTCGTTCTTTAGAAAAGTCGATTCCCGAATCTTCAACGGCTGCAGTGCCGGCCACCAAGGCAAATTGCGTGAAGCGATCGATTCGCTTCATGTCCTTGGGGGTGATAATTTCGGGCGCCCAATCGTACACATCGCCACCGAACTTCACTTTGAAGTCGGTAGTATCAAACAAACGGATCGGGTGAACGCCGCTCTCGCCATCGAGCACCCGTTTCCACAAGTCCTCAACTTCGAAGCTTAGCGGTGTGACGACACCGAGCCCGGTTACGACAACACGTCGTTTCATGCTGGTGCTCACAAACGCGGCCTACAAGAAAAAACTACTAAGAAGTCTGTGCCTTCTGAATGAATTCAATAGCCTGTCCAACGGTTTGAATTTGCTCAGCCGCATCATCAGGGATATTAATATCGAATTCTTCTTCAAGTTCCATTACGAGTTCGACCGTATCCAGGGAGTCAGCTCCCAGATCGTTTACGAACGATGTCTCTGCCGAGACTTTTTCTTTGTCGACGCCAAGTTGTTCGGCAACGATGTCAATGACTCGCTCTTCAACAGCTGCCACCTGTGCCATCCTCCTAAGATCTCACCCATGCGGGTACTTTGTTAGAAACCTGCATGTCCTAAAACAGCAAGCGGTTTTTATTACTCTTCATTATTCGGAAAAGGTCGGCACAGTCACGTGCCATCCTTTTCGTCAGCCTCACAAGATAGATGAATTTTGTAAGACTGGTCAATATCTGGTCAAGCCGCGGGACGAGGAAAAGCCGGGGGCTTTCTCGAAAAACGCGATAAATAGGAAGCCTTTGTCCTTGTTGACTATTTCCAATAACACTGTCAGTTTGCCAAATTGAATTGCCAAATGGACAAGATTGGTGCTAGCCGATCATTCCACCATCAACGGTCAGTACCTGTCCGGTGATGTAAGAGGCTGCCGGACTGGCTAGGTACAGCACCGCTGCACCTACATCTGCCGGGCTTCCTAATCGTTTACTTGGTATACGTTTTTTTACTTCAGCTACGATGGATTCGCCTAGCACCGCCGTCATTTCACTCTCAATGAAACCGGGTGCAACTGCGTTTACCGTAACTTTTCTTCCCGCCAACTCGCGACTGAGGCTTCGGGTCATCCCGATCAGCCCCGCCTTTGATGCGGAGTAGTTTGTTTGTCCAGGATTGCCAATCAATCCAGAGACGCTCGATATGTTAATTATTCGACCGTATCGCGCTCGCATCATGATTCGCGATGCGGCTCGCGAGACATAAAACGAGCCATTTAAATTTGTGTTGATGACAGATTCCCACTCATCATCGCTCATTCGTGGTAGCAGCGTGTCTCGAGTGATACCTGCATTGTTGACCACAATGTCGAGCCGTTCGAATTTTTCGTGTACAGCATCAACAAACGCTTCGACACTTTCGCGATTGGAGACATCGCCAGCAAAAGCCTCGGCAGTACCGCCAGCATCGGTGATTGCTGTTACGGTTTCCTTAAGCTTTGATTCGGTTCGGGCGACACAAGCGACTTTGCAGTCGTTCACAGCGAGCGCTAATGCTATTGCGCGGCCCAGTCCTTGAGAGGCGCCTGTTACAATTGCGACCTGACCGGATAGGTCGGCTCGAAGCCCAAGGGAATGTTCGGTTGCAGCAGCCACTGATTCACTCATCAAGCGGTCCTCGTTTGCAGTTAATTACAAACCAAAATCGAATCCAAAAACGAATCTCCGAGTTTGGTGGGCGCTATCTTCTTGATGGCGTTCGTCCCGGTTCCTGAGAAGCTTAGGAGCCACTGCAGGATTGAAGCTTTCGCTTCCTGTCTTCCGTAACTTACCCGATTACGTTCTCGCAGGGTAGCTGCCGATCGATTCTTCGCAGCAATCCTCGCAAGACTTTTCCAGGGCCGATTTCATAGAATTGGGTGACGTCCTGTTCTTGCATCCAACGCATCGATTCTTCCCAGCGAACTGGTTGCACGACCTGCCTGACGAGGATTTCCCGCATTTCTTCTGCATCTTGATGCGGTTTCGCATCCACGTTGGAAACCACGGGAATGCTTGTATCCTGCAGCTGGATGCTGGTAAGTGCCGAACGCAGTTTGTCCACTGCCGGCTCCATTAGCGGCGTATGGAATGCTCCGGCGACAGCAAGCGGAATAACTTTCATGGCACCCGCCTCCGTGGCCATGGGTGCGATTCGCTCGCAAGCGGCTTTGTGTCCCGAGACGGCCGTATTACCGGGGCAGAGCAGATTTGCGATTTGCAAAATTTCTTCGTCCAGGCTGGCCTCGTTGCACAAGCGTTCTATGACTTCGTTGTCCAAGCCTAAGATGCTTGCCATGCCGCTATCTACTAGATCCGCCGCTTCCTGCATGGCTTGGCCACGTTGCTGGACAACTCGCAACCCGGATTCAAAATCCATGGCGCCGGCAAAAACCATCGCGGTGTATTCGCCAAGACTCAATCCAGCCGTCAACGAACACTGTTCAACGATTTCTGGTGAGTCACGCTTCAGCGCTTCGAGCGCCGCCAAGCTGCAAACATACAATGCAGGTTGTGCGTAAGCCGTTGAATTCAGCTTTTCGGATGGGCCGTTGAGGCAAACGTCGGCGAGGTCGTAACCCAGTACCGCCGATGCGCGGTCAAAGAGTTCCCGAGCCGCCGGCAACGAATCTATGAGTTGCTTGCCCATGCCAAGCGACTGAGCGCCCTGACCGGGAAACAGAAAAGCAATCTTACTCAAGCTAACTACTCGTTCTTCATGTCAACGACGTCTTGACGGTTCATGTAGCTGCCGCAAGTTGGGCAAACCGTGTGCGTCGGGACGGATTGACTGCATGTTGGGCAGAAAGCCAATTGGCGAACTGGTTTTGCGTCGTGTGCACGTCGCTTGCCAGTACGTGAGTTGGAGTGTTTTCTCTTGGGTACGGCCATCGTACTATTGAACCTCAGACACTTGTTTTGCTGCTCGCCTGAACGCTCCAGAAGGTCCAGCGAAGCTACTGATGTTAGGGGTCGTCAACCTGAGTGTCAATGTCCCCCTAAACTTGCCATATCCGAAAGATAAGGGCAAAAACTACCCAATAACCAATTCCAATTCTATTTCGGACCAACTGGTGGGCTCGCTATGGATCACATCCCATTTTCAATTGGCTCGCCGGATTGGATCCAAATTTCCGAGGAGATTCTGAATTCCTTTCAATTTTGGGTGGGCAGCGATCTACTTGAATTACCTAGTCCAGATTCCGTCGATCGGGCAAGACAGTTGTTTGAGTTGGATGCCGTGGTGCTCGCGCATGGCATTGAGGAGGACCCCATATTCTGCTTCGGAAATCAGGCGGCGCTCGACCTCTGGGAAATTGAAATGGAAGAGCTCTTGGGTATGCCTTCGCGACTTTCGGCAGAATTGACGGAACGATCAAGTCGGTCGGAAATGTTGAATCGGGGAAAAGGGCAGGGACTCATTCGTGATTATGAGGGCATCCGCGTCTCAACGACTGGTAAGCGTTTTTACGTTCGCAATGCGACGATTTGGAACCTTCTCAATGAGGCTGGAGTTCGGACTGGTCAAGCCGCGATGTTTCGCGATTGGGAATACATCAACTGAAGAAGCTAAAATCATTCTTTGTCGGACAGCCTTCCTCACAGGAAGTACATTGAGCCCCCTTGGAGTCAGTTTGGATACCGCACGGCATCGGTGAGCGGCGAGGCTTTGCGCTCGGGGGAGGGCGATTCAAGCGATTCCTACCGAAGCTCTCGCAGGTGTTGTTCTTTCCGTCACTTTTGTGTTTGGGTACTTTGAGGATTCCCAATCTGTGACGGAATAACAGGCAGATTCTTTGTGGCTGCTTTTCGCGTAGCAAACCTATTTGTTAACATCCTTGCGTAATCATGTTGAATGGGGCGGCATGGGCGTTTCGCCGGTTGAGACTTTTCTTTGAAAAGGAGGCGCGGTTCCGTGCGAGATCAACACTATTCTCAGATTTTCGATCATCTCTACGATGGCGTAATCGTCACGGATTTGGACGGAGTTATTTCCGATTGGAATCGAGGAGCCGAACGTGTCTTTGGTTATTCGAAGCAAGAGATGATCGGGGAGACTCCTTCCGTTCTTCACTACCCCGAAGAATCTGCGGTACTTACCGAAAAGATACTTCGAGGTGTGGCTTCCGATGGGCAATGGATCGGTGAAATTAATTTCATCTGCAAAAACGGTGATGAACGCACTTGCGAAACGACCGTTGCCCCGTTGTATGACGAAAACGGCGACCAATACGGTACGGTTGGAATTAACCGGGACATCTCCGCGCGAAAGCTTGCTGAAAGACAGATTAAGAGTGACCAGCTTGTTTTGGAGCAGCGTGTCAAAGATCGCACCCGCGACCTGACGGCGGCAAGGTCGAGAATGCAATATCTCGTCTCAGGGTGTCCGGCAGTCCTCTATATCAGCAAACCGCTTGGCGATTTTGGAGCGACTTATGTCAGCCCGAATGTGTCCCGGCTAACCGGTTTTCCTAGCGAAGCATTTGTGCAAGATGCTGGCTTTTGGGGGGAGCATATTCATCCGGAAGATCGGGAGCGTGTGTTTCGCGATCTAAAACAACTGTTTCAGGAAGATCAGCATTCCCATGAGTATCGTTTTCGTGTGTCAGACGGCTCTTTCATGTGGATTCGTGACGAAATGAGACTGATGCGAGAACCCAATGGCGAGCCGACGGAAGTTGTGGGATATCTCATGGATATTTCTCAACGCAAGATCGCCGAGAAGGAAATCGAAGTTGCACATGCCGAGTTGGAGAAACGCGTTGAGCTCCGTACCGCGGAATTGCATTCCTCGAAACAGCGGCTTGAAGATGCACTGGTGGAGCTGCAGCAAGCGGAACGCAAAGTTATTCAGCAAGAGCGGCTTCGTATTACCGGCGAAATGGCGAGCGGAATCTCACACAATCTCAACAATATGCTCAGCCCAGCCGTTTCTTTGATCGATCTTGTGTATCAAGAACCTGGTCTGAGTGATCGAGCTCGGACTTGGGTGGACGCCATTCGAACGGGAACGACGGATGCAGCCGAATTGGTAAGGAGACTCGGTACGCTGTGCGTTGCTGCGAATCAAGAGGACCGGTTCGAAGAGGTGGATGTCAAAGCGCTGATCTCAGAAATACCATTGCTAACCATGGGGAAGTGGCGAGACGAGCCTTTAAAGTCTGGACGGAAAATCTCCATCGAACTCGAACTGAACGATGTGCCCATCATCTCTGCTTGCCCTGCCGATCTTCGTCAATGTCTGACAAATTTGATATTTAACGCCGTCGATGCCATGCCGCAGGGTGGAATTGTTCGAGTCGGACTGCATCACAACAACGATTCCGTGCTGATTTCGGTGCACGACGATGGTCAAGGCATGAGTGCAATGATTCGTAATAAGTGTACCGAGCCGTTTTTCACTACCAAGGATTCCGGATCGGGGCTGGGGCTATCGTCATGTTTGGAGATTGTCCATCAGCACAATGGGAAGCTAACCGTAGAAAGCGAACTAGGCATCGGCACGAAGTTTCGGATCGAACTGCCCGTGAATCGAGAATGCACTCGTTCCGACGTTTCGTCGGATGCTTGGCAGGTGCTTTATATTGATGACGAGCCTTCCGTAAGGTCATCCATGTTGCTTTTGTTTGAAGCTCATGGCCATCGGATTGATGTCGCGGAAAGTGGCCCAGTCGGAATGCAAAAATTCCGCGAAAGAGACTACGACATTGTGATTACGGACTTTTCTATGCCCGAAATGAATGGTCGTGATGTCGCAGCTCAGGTCAAGGAGTCTCGTCCTGACACGATCGTTCTGTTGGCGACAGGGTGGCCGGCCAGCCAGATCGAAGCGGCACCGAATGGCAGTTCTCCCGAAGATGCAATTATTGAGAAGCCTGCAAAGTTTGATCAAATCTATGCGGTCATTCGGCAAATCAAATTAGAGGAATAGCCGAATTGCTATCGTTCTGAACTAAAACAATCTTGGTTGATCTGGGTCGTCTTCGTCTTTGAGTTTCTTCGGTACATTCATGTTCAAATGTCGATATGCCTTGGCCGTCGTAACACGACCGCGCGGGGTTCGTACCACCAATCCGCTTCGCAGTAAAAATGGTTCGACTTCATCGGATAGCGTATCGCTGGCCGTGTTCATCGTGTGGGCGATTGCGTCCACACCGGCGGGACCGCCATGAAAAACCGTAATGATGACTTCGAGATACTTGCGATCTTGCTTATCCAACCCCAGTTCATCCGTTCCCGCCATTTCTAATGCGGCTTCGGTAATCGCATTCGTGATTTCGCCATCAGCGCGACTGGTCGCATAGTCCCGTACCCATCGCAGGCGATTGTTGGCGACTCGTGGAGTCCCGCGGCTGCGTTGCGCGATTTTTAATGCCGACTCTTCATCGATCGGAGCACTCAAAATCTTTGCGTTGCGCAGAACAATCTGTTTTAACTCTTCGACCGAGTAAAAATCGAGATGCTCTCGAACCTGAAACCGATCGCGAAGGGGTGCGGACAACATGCCTGCCCGAGTCGTAGCGCCGATCAAAGTAAACGGTTTCAGCCACAGGTTGAGGGTGCGAGCGTTCGTTCCATCGCCGTGAACAATGTCGACTCGAAAGTCTTCCATCGCTGTGTACAAGTATTCCTCGACGGCCTTAGGCAGTCGATGAATCTCATCGATAAACAGAACGGATTTTTCACTGGCGTTGGTGAGATACGGAATCAGGTCTTTGGGCGCTGTTAACGTTGGCCCGCTCGTCAACTGAACGGGAACTCCCAGGCTACGAGGGATGCACATGGCAAAAGTGGTTTTGCCTAATCCCGGAGGGCCGTCGAGCAAGATATGCCCCAGCGGCTCGTCACGCTTGATGGCGGCATCGACGGCGATTTGCAACCGCTCGTAGACGTCTCGTTGGCCGATCATTTCGCCCATCGATTGTGGGCGCAAGTCGCGATCTTCGTCTTCGTTCACGAGATCAGACTCCACAAAAGAGCTGCTTTCAGGCGTCATTGCCTCGGCTTCAGCCGGTTTGGGAGGCTCAGGGCGCGGTTGGGATCGACCGGTTCGCTTGCCGGTCTTTGTTCCCGCTGAGTTGTCTCCACCCTTGTCTTTCTTGGGGCGGAGTATGGGTTCGCGAGCCATGCTGTTGCCTTCTAAGTCGTGGATTGCTCCGCAATCCAAACGTTGGGACCGCCAAGCGATCCGCGCCGATTACACGAGGATTGCCAAGCAATCCTCGAGGCTGATTATAGCGGAACTATTTCGCACTTTGTGCGTAAACCGCTCCGATCAAATCTTCGGCTTCTTTGAATTTCTTGTTCGTTGCCAGTGCTGCATCGATCAATTTGCGGGCGTCGGCCTCGCCGTGACCTAGCGAACGCAATATGTCGAATACTTCGGCGACGAGGTCTCGTTCGATCGAGTCGCCTTCCAAACCACCGACGTCTTCCGTAATCAGCAGTGCGAATCGTGGCACCTTGCGTCGAAGCTTGGCAATAATCCGTTCTGCGGTGGCCGGGCCGATCCCGGGAAGTCCCGACAGCCCCTTGGGGTCCTGTTCCTCAATCAGCGTTGCGACCTCCGCGACGGGCCGGACCATTGCACGCAGTGCCTTTTTCGTTCCCACGCCGTCTACGGAACAGAACAGGGCGAAGAATTCTCGCTCGGGCTCGTTGAGGAAGCCTACCAGCCTCGGTGTCAGTCGCCCTTGGGCGGGGTTTCCATCCAGATATTGGATCGTATGAAGTTGGACGTCTTCGCCCAGTTTGTGTTGTAGTTGTCGACGCGCGAACTCACAGATCAGCACCTCGTACTCGAATGCGTCGACTTGAAGTGTGATCGCATCCTGACGAACTTGTAAGAGCTTGCCGGTGATCTTCGTAATCATGGTGGGGACTCGTAGTAGGAGCGTATATTCCGTATCAGTCTATGAGGCGATTTTGGTTTTTGGCCGGCGACCGGAACTGCTGGGCAAAGTCGACAGGGTATCGCGTAAGTAGTAATGACACAAAGCGATTGCCAGTGCGTCTGCGACATCAGCTGGGGCTGGCGGCTCGTCCAGTCCAAATTCGCGCTGGATCGCAACCTGCATCTGCGTTTTGGGAGCGCGGCCATTGCCAGTCAAAATCTTCTTAATTCGCGTCGCGGCATAATGCTTTACGGGCAATCCGGCACTTGTGGCTGCCAGGCAGATTACGCCGCGAGCATGCCCCATCAAGATAGCCGTCTTGGGGCGTTCATAATGAGAATATAGTTCCTCAACGGCGACGCTGTTGGGTTTGAGGGATTCCACCACATCGGTAATTCCTACGTAGATATCGTGCACGCGATGGGCCAACGAAGCTTTGGCTTTGCCGCGAACTACACCCGCCTCGACGAGTGAAACGGTACCCGAATCGCTAATCTCGATGACTCCGTATCCGGTAATGTTTAAGCCGGGGTCAACGCCGAGAATCCGTTCAGCCATGACGTTCCTTCATTGGTGGTGTGGGTTCAACTTCCTGCATGTTGAACCGGGCGACTGGGGGAGCTCTTCGACAAAGACGGTGTCGCGAAGCTCAGGGCTGCGCAAAAAGATCTGCGTAGCCAGTGTTCCCAATTCCTGGTCATCCTTCGCGTCGCCAGCCGGTTTCCCCCTTGCGATCTTCCAGCGTAATGTTCAGCTTTGCCAGTTCGTCACGGACTCGATCAGCCGTCGAAAAGTCCTTGTTCTCCCGAGCTGCCTGACGAATGC